>NZ_BDBA01000101.1 GCF_001612745.1 Nocardia amamiensis NBRC 102102
TTAGACTCAGCCTGTGCGTTTGTATCGGGACGAGGCGGTAGTGGTGCGCCAGCACAAGCTGGGCGAGGCGGATCGCATCGTCACGCTGCTCACCCGTCAGCACGGCCTGGTACGCGCGGTCGCCAAGGGGGTGCGGCGCACCAAGTCGCGGTTCGGGGCCCGGTTGGAGCCGTTCTCCTATATCGACGTGCAACTGCATCCAGGGCGCACGCTCGACATCATCACCCAGGTGCAGACGATGGAGTCGTTCGCCGCCGACATCATCGACGACTACGGGCGTTACACCACCGCGTGCGCCGTGCTGGAAACCGCCGAACGCCTGGCGGGCGAGGAGCGCGCGCCCGCGCCCCGGCTGCACGCGCTCACCGCGAGCGCCCTGCGCGCGATCGCGGCCAAACAGCGGCCGCACGAACTGATCCTGGACGCATTCCTATTGCGCGCCATGGGTTTCGCGGGCTGGGCCCCCGCGTTGGACGAGTGCGCCAAGTGCGCGACGCCTGGCCCGCATCGGGCGTTCCACGTCGCGGCCGGTGGCGCGGTATGCGTGCACTGCCGTCCACCGGGCGCGGTGACACCCGCTCCCGGTGTGCTCGACTTCCTGGTCGCGCTGCGTCGGGGGGAGTGGGAGTACGTCGAAACGGTGCCCGAATCGGTGCGCAAACAGGCCAGCGGGCTGGTCGCGGCGCATCTGCAGTGGCATCTGGAGCGTCAGCTGCGCACCCTGCCGCTGGTCGAGCGGTCGAAAGACACAGCCGGACGGAGCCCGTCCGTAGCCGCGCTCGGCCGCGGCTGAGGCAGCCGTAGGGGAGGTCGGACGTCCGTCTTCACCCCGCGCCGGGCTCGGCGAGGCGAGGCAGCCGCAGTTGGAACGGGGTCGGGCGGCGTGCGTCATCGGCCCTCGCCGGGCCGTGTGGAGGGTGGGCAGCCGCAGAGAAGGCGCAGTCGGGCGAAGTCCGTCGTCAGCCCGCGCCGGGCCGAGCGGAGGCGAGGCAGCCGCAGAGAAGGCGCAGTCGGACGGAGTCCGTCGTCAGCCCGCGCCGGGCCGAGCGGAGGCGAGGCAGCCGCCTAATCCACGAACTGCAGCTCTACCTGGGGTAGCTCGATCATGACCCGGGCGCACACCGCGCGGTGCCAGGTGGCCGGGAAGCGGGTGCCGGGCTCGTGCTTGCGGTAGTCGTCGTTGGTCCGGTAGGTGTGTAGCCGGGGCGAGATCTCCCCGGTGTCGATGGCTTCGACCATGGCCTCGATCACCTGCTCGGTCTCCTCCGCGACGGCGGCGAGTTCGCGGGCGACGACGTCCGGGATCTGGAAAGCCCCCTTCTCCCACCGCTCGACGGTGCGCTCGGCGACCGCGAAGAACCGCGCGCACCAGGGGACCGGAAGGCCGAGTAATTCGCGAGTTGCCCGGAAACCGGCCGCGGTCCCGGTGCCTGGTAAATCGGTCACGTTCGAGAAACCCCTCCCCAGTATCACGATCAGGACAAGAATAGATCACCGCCGCCGGTGCAAACCGTGGATTTCATCAGGAAGCAACGCGGCAGTAGGGTCGGCGGCGGCGATCAGGCAGGATGGAGGCCGTGATCCTCCGCCGAGATTCCGCCACCGCGACCGCGCCGAAAACCGCGGGCGTCGTCCGCCCGCCCGCGCCGCATCCGTCCGGAGCTCGGCCGCCGCAGCTGCCGCCCGAACTGGTGCCCAACCACGTCGCGCTGGTAATGGACGGCAACGGCCGCTGGGCCCAAGAGCGCGGGCTGCCGCGCACCGCGGGCCATGAGCGCGGCGAAGCGGTGCTGATGGACACCGTCGAGGGCTGCATCGAGATCGGTGTGAAGTGGCTGTCGGCCTACGCCTTCTCCACCGAGAACTGGCGGCGCAGCCCCGAGGAAGTCCGCTTCCTCATGGGCTTCAACCGCGACGTGATCCGTCGCCGCCGCGACGAGATGAACGAGATGGGCGTGCGTGTGCGCTGGGCCGGTCGCAGGCCGCGCCTGTGGCGCAGCGTGATCAAGGAATTGGAGATCGCCGAGGAACTCACCAAGAACAACACGGTGATGACCCTCACCATGTGCGTCAATTACGGTGGACGCGCCGAAATCGCCGACGCCGCAAGGGAGATCGCGCGCCGCGTGGCGGCGGGGGAGATCGATCCGGAGAAGGTCACCGAGGCCACGCTGGCGAAATACCTCGACGAGCCCGACATGCCGGACGTTGACCTGTTCCTGCGCCCGTCGGGCGAGTTCCGCAGCTCGAATTTCCTCATCTGGCAGTCGGCGTACGCCGAATTCGTCTACCAGCACACGCTGTTTCCGGATTTCGACCGGCGCAATCTGTGGGAGGCCTGCGTCGAGTACGCGAAGCGGGACCGCCGTTTCGGCGGCGCCAAGTGAACGGGGACGCGGAGATGGACGCGGCGGTGACTCCCGACCAGGAGCTGCAGGCACGCGCCGGAGCGTGCCTGTCGCGGTATGACATCGATGTGCGCGTCGACCCCGAAGGGTCGCTCGGATTCGAGTACCAGGGCGCGCTGTGCTCGCTGCGTGCGGTGAATCTCGCGCCCGGCCTGGACGTGCTGACCCTGACCTGCGTGCTGGCCTGGGATCGCCCACTGAAGCCGCAGCTGCACAAGCGCGTCGCCGAGCGCAACAACGCGCTGCAGTTCGGCTCGCTCACCGTGATCAGCCGCGGCAAGCTCGCCGACGTGATCCTGCGCTACACCTTCCCGGCTGCGGGCCTGGACGACCAGGCGCTGACCACGATGCTGCTGCTCGTGCTGTCCAACGCGAGCCGCGCCAGGCAGGGACTGCTGCCTTGAGTCCCGCCACTCACCTGCTTTCGCCTGCTGTTCGGGCGGCGGTTTCCCCGTAGGGCAGCAGCGTCCGCACGCCGCGCGCCAGCGTTTCCGGGTCCAGGTCCTCGAGGATGAGGTGCTGGAGGATGAACCCGGGCAGCAGCCCGATGATCGCCTTGGCGACGGCATCGACGTCGGCGTCGTGCGGTAGCCAGCCCTTTTCGCACATGCGCTGCGCGTAGGTGACCCACAGCGCTCGCATCGCGACGATCGCCTCGCGTACCATCACGGCCGCCTTGGGATGGACCAGTGCCAGCGCCCAAGCCTGCGGCGCCAGCCGCACCGGCCCGTCGGGTCCGCTGCAGCGCACGACCTCCTCGGCGACCACGGCGATCACTTCTGCGGGCGTCGGGAGCGGGTCGCGTCCGATCGCCTGCTCCATCGCCACGCGCAGCCGCACCGTCGTCTCGTTGGCCAGTGCCGTGATCAGCTCGTCTTTGCTCTTGAAGTAGCGGTATACCGCGCCGGCCGACAGGCCCGACTCCGCGAACACGTCTTGCATCGAGGTCTCGTGGAACCCCCTGCGGGCGAAGCATTTCCGCGCGGCGTCCAGGATCTGCCGCCTGCGGCGTTCCAGATGCTCTTCGGTAACTCGGGGCATGTCCTCCAAATTAAAACGAATA
Source organism: Nocardia amamiensis NBRC 102102 (assembly GCF_001612745.1). Taxonomy (GTDB): domain Bacteria; phylum Actinomycetota; class Actinomycetes; order Mycobacteriales; family Mycobacteriaceae; genus Nocardia; species Nocardia amamiensis. Next base: position 3,472 of record NZ_BDBA01000101.1, read on the forward strand.
TCCGTTCTTGACAACTTGGTGCGGACGTGCGACGGTCGGAGGACCTAAAAAGAACGATCATTCGATTTATGGGAGATGGTTATGAACACCGTGCAGCGGGCGCTCGCTCTCGGTCTCGGCGCCGCCCTGCTCCAGGCGTTGCTTCTGATCGCGTTCGCCTGGCCCGCCACGAATATCGCGCCCCGCGACCTGCCGCTGGCCGTCACCGGCCCGCAAGCCGGGATGGTTCGCGACAGGCTCGCGGAACTCAGGCCGGGTGCCTTCGAGGTCAGCACGCCCGCGGACGAAGCCGCCGCCCGAGTCGCGATCGCGGACCGGGAGGTCTACGGGGCAATCGTCACCGGAGACGGTCGGCCGCGTCTGCTGATCGCCACCGGTGCGAGTCCCGCTGTCGCGCAGCAGCTCACCCAGATCGGGCAGCAGTTTTCCGGCGCACCCGCGACGCGCGTGGAGGACGTGGTGCCCGCTGATCCGGACGATCCGCGCGGCGCGGCGTTCGGCGCAATGGTGCTGCCACTGGTGATGTCCGGCGTCGCGGCGGGTGTGCTGCTCGCGCTGCTGGTCCCCGCAGTCGGCGGCAAGGTGATCGGGCTGGTGACCTTCGGTGTCGCGGGCGGGCTGCTGAGCATGGCCGTCGTCCAGGGTTGGCTGTCGCTGGTGCCGGGGTCCTACCTGGTGCTCGCCTCGGTCGTCGGGCTGGTCTCGATCGTGGTCGCCGGTTCGGTGGTCGGGACGGCCGCCGTGCTCGGCCGCGCGGGCATCGGGATCGCGGCGATCACCATGCTGCTGGTCGGCAACCCGTTCTCCGCGGCCACCTCGGCGCCGGAGTTGCTGCCACAGCCGTGGGGTGCGATCGGCCAGCTGCTGCCGCCGGGCGCGGCCGCTTCGCTGCTGCGTTCGGTTGCGTTCTTCGACGGAACCGCCGCCGCCGGCCCGCTCATGGTCCTGCTGGTCTGGGGCGCGGTCGCCCTCGCGCTGCTCGGCGTCGGCGCGCTGCGGGCACGTTCCGGCGAGACGCGGGAGTCGGCGCTGAATCCGATCCCGGTGGGTTGAACCCGAGAACCGAGACAAGGGAGGGCCGTCCTCGTCCGAGGCGGCCCTCCTGTCGTCACTTGTTCCGTTGCCGCGCCTCGACGCAGGACGTGCAGGTGCCGAACACCTCCAGGGTGTGGCTGATCTCGGTGAACCCGTGCTCGCACGCGATCGCCTCGGCCCACGCTTCGACGGTCGGGCCTTCCACCTCGACGGTGCGGCCGCAGTTGCGGCAGACCAGGTGGTGATGGTGGCCGGTGGAGCACTGGCGGTAGACCGATTCACCGGAGTCGGTGCGCAGCACGTCCACCATGCCCGCGTCGGCCAGCGACTGCAGCGTCCGGTAGACCGTGGTCAGGCCGATGCCCTCGCCACGTTTACGCAGCTCGTCGTGTAGCTCCTGGGCGGAGCGGAACTCGTCGATGTCCCCGAGCAGCGCGGCGATGGCGCTGCGCTGCCTGGTGCTGCGGATGCCGACCGGTTTCTGCGGAGCGGCCGTGTTGTCTGGCACGAATCACCCTTCCTCGGCGTGTGCGACGGCGTCGACGACGATGTGCGCCAGATGGTCGTCGACGAGTTCGTAGAGCACTTCGCGACCCGACCGCTCCCCGTGCACGACGCCAGCGGACTTGAGGATACGCAGATGCTGACTGACCAGTGGTTGGGTGACACCGAGGGCGTCGACCAATTCGTGCACACAGCGCGGCGACTCGCGCAACTGCAGCACGATAGCAATACGCACCGGCGCTGCCAGCGCCCGCAACAACTCGCCCGCGTCCTCCAGTACGGTTCGCGCGGGAACCGGCGCCGGGCCGGGCGACCGATACGGGTTGTGTGGCGCGGCGGTCTCGGCAGTCATGTCACCAACTCCTTAATGGAAAGCATTACCAGTTTGCATATGCACGGGTGCGCATGTCAAACGGACGCGCGGGTACCGTGCGGTTGAAACCGGCCACTGCAATGCCGATAGGCTGGGCACAATCGCAGTGTGCAATGGGAACTATCTTGTTCGATGCACACAACAATCCGACTCGCAGTGGATGGAGAATTCTCGCGTGGCACCCAAGTCGAAGGTGGACACCGTTGCCAACCTCGCCAAGCGCCGGGGTCTGGTGTACCCGTGCGGTGAGATCTACGGAGGCACCAAGTCGGCATGGGACTACGGTCCGCTGGGTGTCGAGCTCAAGGAGAACATCAAGAAGCAGTGGTGGCGTGCCATGGTCACCAGCCGCGAGGACGTCGTCGGCCTCGACTCCTCGGTGATCCTGCCGCGCCAGGTGTGGGTCGCCTCCGGCCACGTCGGCGTGTTCAACGACCCGCTGGTGGAATGCCTCAACTGCCACCACCGATTCCGGCAGGACCACCTGCAGGAGGCGTACGCGCTGAAGAACAAACTCGATGACCCGGACGCGGTCTCGATGGAACTCATCGCCTGCCCGAACTGCGGCACGGTCGGCCGCTGGACCGAGCCGCGCGACTTCAACATGATGCTCAGGACCTTCCTCGGCCCGATCGAGTCCGACGAGGGCCTGCACTACCTGCGCCCGGAGACCGCCCAGGGCATCTTCGTGAACTTCGCCAATGTGATGACCACCGCGCGCAAGAAGCCGCCGTTCGGTATCGCGCAGATCGGCAAGAGCTTCCGCAACGAGATCACCCCGGGCAACTTCATCTTCCGCACCCGCGAGTTCGAGCAGATGGAGATGGAGTACTTCGTCAAGCCGGGCGAGGACGAGGAGTGGTACAAGTACTGGATCGAGACCCGGCTCTCCTGGTACACCGACCTCGGCATCACCCCCGAGAACCTGCGGCTGTTCGTGCACCCGAAGGACAAGCTCTCGCACTACTCGGCGGGCACCACCGACATCGAGTACCGGTTCGGCTTCCAGGGCAACGAGTGGGGTGAGCTGGAGGGCATCGCCAACCGCACCGACTTCGACCTGAAGACGCACTCCGAGCACTCCGGCACCGAGCTGAGCTTCTTCGACCAGACCACCAACGAGCGCTACATCCCGTACGTCATCGAACCGGCCGCAGGCCTGACCCGGTCGCTGATGGCGTTCCTGGTCGACGCGTACGCCGAGGACGAAGCGCCGAACGCCAAGGGCGGGGTGGACACCCGCACGGTGTTGCGTCTGGATCGCCGGCTCGCCCCGGTGAAGGCGGCGGTGCTCCCGCTGTCGCGCAACGCCGATCTGACGCCGAAGGCGAAGGACCTCGCGGCGCGACTGCGCAAGAACTGGAATGTCGAGTTCGACGACGCGGGCGCCATCGGTCGCCGCTACCGTCGCCAGGACGAGATCGGCACTCCGTTCTGCGTCACGGTCGACTTCGAGACGCTGGACGATCAGGCGGTGACCATCCGCGAGCGCGACTCGATGACCCAGGAGCGCATCGCCCTGGACAAGGTGGAGGGCTACCTGGCCCAGCACCTGATCGGCGCCTGACTTCGCCTGGCCTCGCCCCGTGACCGTCATCGGTCACGGGGCGTTGTCGTTCAGGAACCGTTCTTGCGCATGATGATTCCGATCGTTGTCGGAATGAGCAGCGCGGCGCCCCATGGCACCGCCACCCAGAACGGCCAGAAGTAGCCCGCGCCGGTGGCCAGGTAGATCGCCACGCACAGGGCGTTGACGAACACCCACGGAATCCACATGATCGTGACCCACTGTGGGATGCCTTTGGCCCGAGCCGGTCGCGAATTCCGTTGCGCGGGAAGGTCGGACAGCAGCGGTGTGAGTTCGCCATAGGTCTTCGCGGCGTATACCTGCTGCAATCGTTCGTCGAACTCGTTCAGCGACAGTCTGCCCTCGTTCATCGCCAAACGGAGTTGGTCGACGATCTTTTCGCGATCGGCGTCGGACGCCCGCACGTGATCCTTGCTCACAATGCCAGCCTAGGGCTACGGAGTTGGTTGCGCGCCGAGACCGGTCAGCGCGGAACGTCCCAGAACGCGAGCTCGTGCCGCATTCCTTCCCGGAACAGTGCTTCCGCGCGTGCGGGATCGGCACCGGACTCGTCGAGCATCTGCGCGCACCGACGAGTGAGGGCGGCGAACCCGGGATCGGCGTACGTGTCGACCCAGCGGCGATAGCGCGGCTCGGTGGGCGGGTTCCGGGCCAGCCGCGCTCCGAGGGTCGAATACCCCCACATGCATGGGTAGAGGGCGGCGAGGCCCTCGCCATAGGACGCGGCGGAATCCAGCAGGAACGCCGTATAGGCCGCGCACGGTGCGCCTTTGACGGCCCCATCGAGATCGGCGGCGAACTCCGCGGCCAGTGAGCGGTGCAGCGACAGCTCCTCGTGGTAGGTGGCGTGGGCGAGGTCGACCAAGTCGCCGAGGTGGTCCGCGGGGGCCTGCCAGGCGAGGCGGGCGAACACCCGGACGTAGTCGAGCAGGAACAGATAATCCTGCTCCAACCAGGACCGGAAGATCGGTTCGGGCAAGGTGCCCTCCGCGATACCCGCGACGGTGGGGTGGGCGAGCTGCTCCTCGACCGACGGCAGGCCGATGTCCTCCAAATGTGCCGAGAGACTCATACCGGCAGTCTTCCTCATCCGGCCGTCCGGTCGGTTTGCGGACATGCCGATGGTGCCGCACCCTTGCGAGGTGTCATGGGATGAGGACGATCTGGTTCGGGTGCTGGCGCCCTCGGAGCAGCGGTTTGTGCGGCACGGCACCTACACGGGCCGGTCGGTGTCGGTGCGGGGCGCGCTCGACCCCGCGGCGCTGCGGGAGGCGTTCGCGACGTTGCGGCGCGCCTATCCGGTGGTGGGTTGCCGCATCGTGGAAGACGCCGCGGGACAGGGATATCTGCTGCATCCGGACGAGCGGGCGTGGGTCCAGGCTTCGGTGCGCGAGGGTGACGCGGCGGAGGTCGGCCTTCCCCTGGTGGACCCCGCGGCCCAGCTGGCGTATCTGGACGTCGTCTACTCGGGCGCGGACCGCTGGCGTGTCACGTTGTTCGTGCACCACAGCGTCGCCGATGCCGGGCATTGCGTCGCACTCCTCACGCGACTGTGGGCGTACTACACCGACATCGTCGAACAGGTGCCGATAACTGTTGTGCCACAGGACCTTCCCCGATCGTTGGAGTGGTACGTCGCGGCCCGCGGCATCGCCAAGGCCGCCGCGTCCGGATTCGAGGATGTGACCAAGCCTCTCCCGCCGGAAGCAAGCCGCCCTGCCGACAGCGAGCGACCCGCCCCGGCCGCTCTGGCACGCCCTCGGCGCGTGCGGCTGGATGCGGACGTCACCGCGCGGATCGTTGGGCTCGGCGGCGCGTCGGGCGCGACGGTCAATGGACTGCTCACCGCCGCATTGCTCCGTGCGTACGCGCGCGAGACTGCGGGCGGCGCGATCCCGCTGGGCTGTCTGTATCCCGTGGATCTCCGGACGCGGCTCCAGCCGCCGGTTCCCGGGGCGGCCGGCACCAATATGGCCGGGCTGACTTCGTTCGCCGCGCGAGTGGACCCGGCCGCAAGTCCGGTCGAACTGGCACAGCGCATTTCGGCTCGCCTGGCGCAGGATCTTTCCGAAGGCATCGTGCAGCAGTCCGTTCTGCATTTCTCGGATTTCTACGGCACCACGCGGATCAACTCCCTTGCCGGGCATATCGCCGTGACCAACACCGGCGTCGTTCCCGCTTTCCGAATACCGCCGACCATCGAGCTGACGGACTACGAGATCGTCTACCTCTCCGCCCATCCCCGCCCTTCCGCCGGCGCGTCGGCTGCGGTCACCTTCCTCGTTTACACCTTCGCGCACGAGCTGACCGTTGGCGTGCTCGGCGGCGGTGCGCACGCAGACGGTCTGCTCGCCGCGGTACGAACCGAGCTGACCGCGCTGTCGTCCGTCTGCGCCCGCTGAGCGACTGGTCGCGCGGACTGGTGCCCACAGCGTGTTCGCGCTGCCGTGCCACGCGCGCCTTGCCGCTCGGTGGACAGCGCGAGCACGCCGGGGCGCCCATCCGCTCAGAGCTACCGGCCCTATTTCGGCTGGATGGGCTCTTGCAGCTCGGTGACCCACCCCGCCGGGTCCTCGGTGTAGACCAGGGTCACTTCGCGGCTCGGACCGACGAGGCGATAGCCGTTCTCGTCGATCCAGCGCGCGAGCGTTTGCCAGGGTTCCAGTACCAGGTCCATGCTGCCGTGGTGCACGACGGTCGCGACCCGGTCGATCGTGGGCAGGTCGACCACCGTGAGACCGTGCTCGCCGTCCGGGGCCAGGTCGACCTGCATCGCGGCGTGGACGAGCACCGTGCCGTCGCCGCGTTCCTCGTAGTAGGCGATACCGTCGCCGACCGGCGTGATCTGCGCGCGTTCCAGCCGCGCGCACAGGTCGTCGAACAGTGGGCCGATCACCGGACCGATCGACTCGGGCTCGAAATCGGCCGCGATTCCGGTCAATTCGGCTACCCGAACGGCGGGGACGGATTTGATCACCACATCGTGGACAGGCATGACGCCCTCCTTCTCGATGACGCGGAGCCTCGTCTCGACTTGGGCAAGCCGGGCGCGGTCGCTCGCGATGCGCTGCTCGAGCTCGGCGCGGCGGAGCATGAGCATGCCGCGCAGCTCGGCGCCGCCCACCCGCTCGTCCAGGATCCGGCGCACCTGTTCCAGGGTGAAGCCGAGATCCTTCAGTGCGACGATGCGGTTGAGCCGGGCGAGCTGCCCGGCCTCGTAATAGCGGTAGCCGCTGGTGGGGTCGACCCGATCCGGGCGCAGCAGCCCGATCGAGTCGTAGTGGCGCAGCATGCGCACCGACACCCGTCCGTGTCTGGCGAAGTCTCCGATACTGAACATGACGAGTCCTGGTCTATGGCCTCACACGGTGTCAGGGTCAAGCTTCAGAATCTTCCGCCGCGGCCGATCCGCCGGGAGCCGGTCGAGCCGCCGTACGAGCCCGGGCTCCAGCCGCCCCCGGAATGTCGCGCTCCGCCGGCCGCCCCGCGCAGCAGTGCTTCGAGCAGTATGCCGCCGAGTACCGCTCCGGCCTGAGCGCCGCCGGACGGAGCCCGGCTGCTCTCCCATGCCCGCACGCTCGTCTGTGCCGCTTGCAGTGCGCGTCCGCCCAGATCGGCCGCTGACTGCGCGTGCCGCAGGGCCTCCGCTTGGTCGATGGAGGTCAACCGCTGCGCCTCGTCGAGATGGCGCTGTGCCTCCGACAGCCGGGTGCGTGCCTCGGCGTCGATCCCGCCGCGCCGGGTGGTGATGTAGTCGGCGGCAGCGCCGATCCGGGCGCGGGCGTCGGTGAGTGCCCGGTCGAGCCTGCGCCGCAGGTCCTCGGCGGCGCGTTGGCGATCGGTGGCGGACGCGATGGCGCGGTCGAGATCGGCGTCGGCGGTCACCGCGTCATGGAAGGCGCTCAGCGGGTCGGTGTCCGCCGCGGAGGCCGCCTTCTCCAGGACGGATTGGGCGGCGGCGCGGGTGCGGGCCAGATCAGGCCCGCCGTGGGCGGACAGTTCGGTGGCGGCGGCGAGATCGCGGCGCAACTCGTCCAGCACGCCGGGCAGTCCGTCGCGGGCCTGCTGAATGGTGCTCGACGCGTTGTCCACCGCGTCGAGCAGGGCGCGGGCCTGACCGATCGCGGCTTCGGCGGAGCGAATGGCGGCGACCACGCCTCCCTGCTCCCCGACCGGACGGCTGAGCGCGGCGCGCCCGGCGTCGATGTTCTGCTCCGTGAAGGCGATCCGCTCGCGCGCCATCCGCACGTTGTCGTGGATCGGCGCGAGGACGCTTGCCGGATGGGCGGCGGCGAGCCTGTGCAACTCGGCTTCCGAGCCGGGAAAGCGTGCGGTGACGTCGACCATGCCCCTGGTGAGTGCGTCCAACCGTGCTGCGGCGCCCAGCAGCAGATCGCGCATCGCGTCGAACTCGGTGACCTGCGCGTCCAGTTCCCGGTCGGCGCGCCCGACTGTACTGATCAGCTCGACCAGCAGTGCGCGCCGTTCCTCCGGCGTCTCCGGGATGGCGTCGTCGAGGCGCTGCCGGATCGCGAAAGCCTTGGCGGTGGCGGTTCTCGCGTGCTCGAGCGCGGTGCGGAAGGGCGTGGTGGCGGTGACGCCGAACTCCGCGGTCGCCAAGTCGAGTTCCGCACCGCTGGTACGGACCGCGTTGTCGATCTCGACCAAGGCCTCCTGCGATCGGGCCTGCAATGCCTCCAGCGACAGCGCCGACAGCGCCGTCGTGTTCTCGGGGTCCAGTTGCCGAGCAACTGCCAGTTCGGCCTCGGATCTCTGCCGGCGACGCTTGCGCGCGTACCAGAGTAGTACACCGGCCGTGAGGACGACCAGCATCCCGATGACCAGCAAAGCGCGGACGCTCACGCCGCCGCCGCGCATCGCCGCGTCCAGACCGTCGGCCGCCGCCACCCCGGCGTCGGCCCACCGCTCGTCGCGCAACGCGGGTTCGACCTCGCTGGTCAGGATCTCATCGAGTTCGGAATCGCTTATCTCGCTGGGCACTTCGCCCTCGAGCCAGTACGCGCGATCCTCGGTGGCGACGGCGAGCAGCAGGTCCCGTTGGCCGAATCCGGACATCGACGCGGTGCGCCGGGCCCAGTCCTGCGTGTCGAGGCCGTCGAAGTCGCGCACGTACACCACCCACAGCCGGATCTGCTGGTCGGCGTAGAGCTGGTCGATCGAATCGCGCACCCGGTCGCGCTGGAGATCGTCGATGGCGTCCGCCGGGTCTTCGACGTAGGTGTTCATCCGCAGCGGCGGTTCCGCCGCGACCGTCCCGCCGCCGGACAGGGCGATGGCGGCCAGCACGACGCCGATCGCGAGCCGGCGAGCGAGGCGATTCCGCGGCGGCAGTGCCATGGCACGAATCTAGCTCGCTAGCATCGTTTCGTGATCACCATCGATCGCCCTTACACCGGCCACGTGTCGCCGGAGTCGAACCCGCAGCAGCGCGACGTCCCCGGTGCCCGCATCGTCAAGATGTCCGTCGGTCACATGGACAACAACTGCTACCTGGTGCAGTGCGCGAACACCGGCGCCGCTGTGCTCATCGATGCCGCCAACGAGGCGCCGCGCATCGCCGCCCTGGTCGAGCAGGAGGCGCCCGGGCGAGTCCAGCTGATCGTCACCACGCACCGGCACCGGGACCACTGGATGGCGCTGAAGGAGACCGTGGCCGCGACCGTCGCCCCGACCGCGGCTCACCCGCTGGACGCCGACGCGCTCCCGGTCCGCCCGGACCGGCTGCTCAACGACCGCGACGTCATCCGGATCGGCGACCTGGTCTTCGAGATCATCCACCTGCGCGGCCACACACCCGGCTCGATCACCCTCGCGCTCACCGACGACGCCGATCGCACCCACCTGTTCACCGGCGACTCCCTGTTCCCCGGGGGCGTCGGCCGCACCACTTCCGCGGCGGACTTCACCTCCCTCTTCACGGACGTCACGACCAAGCTCTTCGACCGCTACCCCGACGACACGGCGGTCTATCCCGGGCACGGCGACGACACCACGCTCGGAACCGAACGTCCGCACCTGCCCGACTGGCAAGCCCGAGGCTGGTAGTTCGAGCGTCTCGCGCATGCAAGCAGTCCGTCAGTGTCTGTCGCGGATGTCGCGGGGCACCAGCCGCGTTCGCGCGGGCGGGTTCGTCGGCCACGACGACGCGGCAGCCTCAACGTGACGTGCGTATCCCGCGTCCGCTCGAACGCCGGCTGACGCGGATCGCGCAATGTTGCTGACCGGCTCCGAGACGGCCGACGCGTGGGTGGTCATCGTCCGAGTCCGTGCGAGAAGTTCGGCGAGCTGTGCGAGGCTCGGCATCGGAGCCGAGTGCCTGCGGGGCGCAGTCAAGCCAATGGAGTCCAGCTGGGATCTAACCAGCGACCTTCCGCGTGTGAGGCGGACGAACGGTGTCGGCCATCCGAGACGCCGGCGCCGTTCCTGGCAGACTTGGGGGGGTGGATTTGCCAACGATGCGCACCCGAGCTGTTCGGGCCCCCGATCCGGCGCGGCCGCGCGGCTTCGGTGCGGGATTGCTGCGCTGGTCGCGGCGACTGGTCGTCGGGTCGGTCGTGATGGCGGCCGTGCTGGTGGGCGGAACCGCGTTTCGGGTATGGCAGGTCGCGCGCATCGATGACTACACGAAAGCCGACGCGATCGTGGTGCTCGGCGCAGCGCAGTACTCCGGAACGCCGTCCTCGGTGTTCGAAGCGCGACTGGACCGGGCCTACCGGCTGTTCCGCGCCGGTGTCGCCCCCCGCGTGATCACCGTGGGCGGCAAGCAGGAAGGCGACCTGTTCACCGAAGCGGCTTCGGGCAAGAACTATCTGCAGGCGCGCGGCGTGCCGAGCGATAAGATACTGGCGGTGGAGACCGGCTCGGACACGCTGCGCAGCGTCGAGGCGGTCGCGACGGCGATGCGGGCGCGGGATATGTCTTCGGCGGTGCTGGTCAGCGATCCGTGGCATTCGCTGCGCACCCGCACGATGGCTCGCGACGAAGGCTTGGCCGCGTGGACAGCGCCGACCAGGACCGGTCCGGCGGTCTACACACGCGAATCCCAGGCACACGGCATCGCCAGGGAGACCGGCGCACTGCTGTGGTACCAACTCACCCACTTCTCGGCCGACTTCAGCTACACGGCGGGACAGTGAGATTCGATGAGTGGCCTATACACCGAGCACGACCGGGACCGCCTCGTCGTCGAGGGAGCCAAGACCGCGGGCCTCGGACCGCCGCGCAGTGAGTTCGAGACCGGCCACCGCACCGAGTTCGCGCGCGACCGCGCCCGGGTGCTGCACTCCGCCGCGCTGCGCAGGCTGGCCGACAAAACCCAGGTCATGGGCCCGCGCGATGGTGACACGCCGCGCACCCGGCTCACCCATTCGATCGAAGTCGCCCAGATCGGCCGCAGCATCGCCGACGGCCTCGGCTGTGATCCGGACCTGGCCGACCTGGCCGGTCTCGCCCATGACATCGGCCACCCGCCCTATGGCCACAACGGTGAGATGGCGCTGGACACCTTCGCCGACGCCTACGGCGGGTTCGAAGGAAACGCGCAGAACCTGCGCATCCTCACCCGTCTGGAACCCAAAGTGCTGGAGTCCGACGGCACCAGCGCCGGTCTCAACCTCACCCGCGCGGCATTGGACGCGGCGCTCAAATACCCCTGGGGCCGAACGGGTCCCGGCACGAAATTCGGCGCGTACGAGGTCGACGCCGAGCGGCTGGAGTGGATCCGCAAGGATGCGCCGGACCGGCGGCGCAGCCTGGAATGCCAGATCATGGACTGGTCCGACGACGTCGCCTACTCGGTGCACGACGTCGAGGACGGCGTGCTCGCCGGTCGCATCGACCTGCGTGCGCTGGCCGACCCCACCGAACAGGACGCATTGGCCGCGCTCGGCCAGTTCCAGCATTCGCTGGCGGCCGACGAACTGATCGCCGCGGCGCAACGGCTGTCGGAGCTACCGGTGGTCGCGGCGGCGACCGGATACGACGGCACGTTCACCGCCTCGGTCGCGCTGAAACGCCTCACCAGCGAGCTGGTCGGACGCTTCGCCACCGCCGCGATCATGGCGACCAAGGCGGTCGCCGGTCCGCAACCGCTGTCCCGCTACGCCGCCGACCTGGAGGTCCCGCGCATCGCCGCCGCCGAGGTCGCGTTGCTGAAGACGGTCGCACTGCGCTACGTGATGTCCGACCCGGCGCACCGGCTGCGGCAGGCCGCCCAGCGCGAACGCATCCTCGCGGTGGCCGATCGCCTGCTGGCTACCGCCCCGCACAGCCTCGACCCGGTGCTGCTGCCGTTCTGGGACGCGGCCGCCGACGACACAGCCCGCGTCCGCGTCATCGTCGACCAGATCGCCTCCTACACCGAAAGCCGCCTCGAGCGAGTCGCCGTCGACCTGCGCGCCTGACGGGCACAGCCCTACGCAGGCCGCGCTGGGTCGAGCAGAACCGCGGCAGCTGATGCTCGAGGCCGACGCCGGAGGAACAGCTGCGCTCGTCGCGGTAGTGATGGTGCAGTGCGGGTTGCCCCGCCTCGGTGACCGGCTCTTCGGCCGAGGTTCCCGTGGAGCGGTGCTCGGTGCACAAGCGGTGTCCGGACGATTCGAGCGCGGCTCTGGTGGCGCGAGAGCCGGTCGTCCTGCTACAGCGTGTCAGGCAGCCCGAAGCCGATCCGTAGCCCGCAGCGCCAGTGCGAGGACGCCGTTGCTGCTCCCCACCGCGCAGGGTGTTGAGGCATGACGAAGCCGGTCCGCACCCGCGCCGGGTCGGACACGCACGGCAGCGGCATGCAGGCGCGCCGTTCGTTGGCAGGCTGCGCCGGGCCAGTGAGCAGCCGCCCGGTGCGACGAGCCGCGCGGGCGCGGCGGCGCCCGGTTCGCTTAGACTCACTGCCGTGGCCGGACGACTTCCTGATCGCGATATCGCGGCAATACGCGAACGCGTCCGGATCGAAGACGTGGTGGGGGAGTACGTCGCGCTGAAACGCGCGGGTGCTGATTCCATGAAGGGCCTGTGCCCGTTCCACGACGAGAAGTCGCCGTCGTTCCACGTGCGGCCCAACCACGGCCTGTTCCACTGCTTCGGCTGCGGCGAGGGCGGCGACGTGTTCGCCTTCCTGCAGAAGATGGAGCACGTCGGATTCGTCGAGGCGGTCGAGCAGCTGGCCGACCGGATCGGCTACCGGATCAACTACGAGGGCGGCGGCACCTCGGTGCAGCGCGATCGCGGCACCCGCGCCCGGCTGGTCGCGGCCAACGCGGCGGCGCACGAGTTCTACATGGCCCAGTTGCGCGAGCCGGGTGCCGAGGCGGCACACAGGTACCTCACCGAACGCAACTTCGACGCGGCCGCCGCCCAGCAGTTCGGCTGCGGCTTCGCCCCCGCCGGGTGGGACACGCTCACCAAGCACCTGCTGCGCAAGGGGTTCGACGTCAAGGAGCTGGAGGCGGCCGGGCTGTCCAGGCAGGGCCAGCGCGGCCCGATCGACCGCTTCCACCGGCGTCTGCTGTGGCCGATCCGCAATCTCGGCGGCGACGTCATCGGGTTCGGCGCACGCAAGCTCTTCGACGACGACACCATGCCCGGCAAGTACATCAACACGCCGGAGACGGTGCTGTACAAGAAGTCTCAGGTGCTCTTCGGTCTCGACCACGCCAAGCGCGAAATCGCCAAGGGGCACCAGGCGGTGGTGGTCGAGGGCTACACCGACGTCATGGCGATGCATCTGGCCGGTGTGAAAACCGCCGTCGCCTCCTGCGGCACCGCCTTCGGCGACGAGCATTTGGCTTTGCTGCGCCGCCTGATGATGGACGACAATTTCTGGCGCGGCGAGATCATCTACACCTTCGACGGCGACGCCGCGGGCCAAGCCGCGGCGCTGAAAGCCTTTTCGGGCGACCAGAAACTGGCGGGCCAGACCTACATCGCCATCGCGCCGGACGGCCAGGACCCATGTGAATTGCGGCAGCATTCCGGCGACGCCGCCGTGCGCGACCTGGTCGCGCGCCGAACACCGCTGTACGAGTTCGTGATTCGCGGGCTGCTGGCCGACCACAACCTGGATACCGCCGAGGGGCAGGTCGAGGCGCTTCGCCGTGCGGTGCCGGTAGTCGCGCAGATCAAGGACAACGCGCTGCGTAAGGCCTATGCCACCAAACTGGCGGGCTGGGTCGGCTGGGACGACATCCAGACCGTCGTGCGCCGCGTGGGCGAGGAGGCCAAGCGGCATCGCAACGGCGGCGGACGCCCCACGGCGGGCCGAGCATCAGCGCCGCGCGAAGTAGTCGCGGAACATCCTGCGGCACGGCCCAATCCGAACGATCCCATGCTCCTGCCGCAACGACAGGTGCTGGCGGCGGCCCTGCAATACCCGGCTATGGCCGGCGCGGGTTTCGACGCGCTCGAGTCCGAAGCCTTCACCCATCCCGCCTACGCGGTGATTCGCACGCTGATCGCCGCGGCGGGCGGCACGGCGGCCGGGCTCGGCGGCGCCGAGTGGGTCAATGCCGTCGCCGATCGCACCGACGACCTGGCCGTGCGCGCGCTGCTGTCGGAGCTGGCCACCGAGCCGCTGCCGGTGAAATCGGAGGCGGACATCCCGCGCTTCATCGCCGGTGTGCTGGCGCGCACCCAGGAGGCCTGGGTGGGCAGGCAGATCGCCGAACTCAAGTCCAAGCTGCAGCGGGTGTCCTCGACCGAACAGCCGGACGCCTATTTCGCCCTCTTCGGCGACCTCGTCGCGCTGGAGCAATATCGCAAGAGCCTGCTCACCCAGGCGATGGGCAACCACGGCGACTTCGCCACCGGGGCGTAGGGCTGCCGCGCGGGCGTGATCTCGCGCACATTCAACCCCGGCCAGCCGGGAATCTACTGTGCGAAGTGCGGGTGGCTGAGGTCAGCGACGCAACTGGTCATGCGGCACCAGGACGGTGGTCCGCTCGTCGAGCGGTTCCATCGGCTCCAGGCGCGGACGGGTGCTGAGCTTGTCCGACAGCTTCTGCCTGCCGACGAGCACGAGTTTGCGGGTCACCGGGCTCTCGGTCAGCGCGCGGGTCGCGGCGCTGATCTGTTCGTAGCGAGCCCGCCCGGCTTTGCTGCCGAGGACGTACCCGGCCGCAATGCCGATGATCAACCGCAGCATCTCGATGTGCTCCTCCCAGTTGCCAGTTCGCCGCTCCTATCCTGCCCGACGCCCCATACGCGTGTCGATCCGGATACCCGCTGTCGGCGCGCCGCCGGCCGGGGACAAGTCAGCAGGTAGCGACGCGATTTGGGCTCCCGCCCAGCGATACGCTAAAGTTTCTCCTCGGCCCGCCCGGTAGCCACCGGACGCGCCAGGATCAATCCCCTATAGCTCAATTGGCAGAGCAGCCGACTGTTAATCGGCAGGTTTCTGGTTCGAGTCCAGATGGGGGAGCAGAATCAGCAGGTCAAGCCGGGTAGCTCGGCTTGACCTGCTTCTTTTATCGGTATGTAACCAGGAATACACCAAAGTTTCCGGGCCAGAATTCCAATCAGTTGAACGGCCTGGCGGTTGTCCGTCGCAGGTTCGTGCCCTCGGCGGGGCACATCGAAGATGGGAACGCGGGTGACCTGGGAATCTGCTCTGGTCAACTGGTAGTTGAAGCGGATTTCGCTCTTGGTTGAGACGAGATGCGCAAGAGCCAAACAGCTTGGTGTGCGGATCTCCAGAACCGGGCTGCAGTCGGCCCGCCCGGTCCGGCCCCAAGATAGGGGACCGGACCGGCATGCGCTCGGGTGAACCGCCGCGTGGGCCAGCACATGCTCGCCTTGTGCGAGTGCATCGCCAGATTGCGCTGGCACACACAGCAATGAGAATGAGGTGCTCCCGCTCGAGACGGGTTGCGCGGCGGCGGGCTATGGCGCCGCGTAGTCGGCTTCTTGGGGATCCGGGTCCGGTCCAACCTCGACCGGACCCGGGTTTGCTCGTTTCACGGCGCGACCCATCCCCACAGGTGCTGGCCCCGGAACCCCGTGCAGGCATGCCAGCCGGTAGTCGGTCTGGCGACGGGCGTGGTCGGAGACGGCCACATGGCGTAGTGCGAACAGACACAGCTCGAAGGGGTGACATCTCGGTTACGCACTCCTTGAATGCTCGCTTGAATCGGTGCGCGACGGCGGCGGGAGCGAGTTGGAGTTTACGCAGGTAGATGCGGGTGACGGCGGGCGGTGGATGGTGGGCTTTCTGGGGTAACGGAGGTGCCGCGCCTGCGGCTCACAGAATGCGCCACGTAATCCGGGCATCGGCGCGTAACGCCTCGACCCGTCGCACGACCTCGGCGGCGGCGGTCGAGCCTGGAGCTGACTTGCGGGGTTCGCGCAGGACGTTGCCGAGCGGTTCGAACAGGTCTTTCGCGTCGTAGACCGGCCAGGCGTCAGCGTTGCCGTTGGGCTCGATGCAGATCATGTGACCTTCGGTCTCGGGCCGCCACGTCGTCAGGCGCAGCGCGGGTCGCCACCCGAATGTGGCTGCCAGACTGTTGAGTTCGTTGGACTTCGCGGTCGCCTCGTCATTGGTGATGAAGGCGGTGCAGTTCGATGGATTTGGCCCACGAGACCAGGTAGTGACCCTCGAGTGCCGCGCCGATGGCGTCCCACAAATCCCGGTAGCCGGGCAGCAGGGCGTGAGCGGTGTCGAGATCGGGGCGGGCGTCGAGTTGCCATGGATAGTTCCGGGTGCGGTACGCATCAATCGGTGGTCGGGCAGCCGGTAGCCGGGGTCGGGCTGTGCGGGTCGTAGACGGCAATCACGGCCACGATGCCGGATGCCGTCTCGTAGTTGCCAGGTGGCGTGGAGACCGGTCGCCAGCTCTGTGGAGCAGATCCCTCCCCGGCCGTGCCGAGGACTGGCACACCCGCGGTGTTCAAAACCGCTGTGTCACAAACGGTTAGCGCTCGTATGCGGCGCGGGCTCGTTGGCTGGCGGGGCTGGTCACAGGTGCTACCTCTCGAGGTACAGGCGTTCGTTCGGCAGTCGCGGGAACTCGCGCTTGTCCAGGTCGACGGTCACCGCATCGACGTAGCGGCGGGCCTGGTGCTCCTGGACGAAGATCAATGCGGCGGTCAGACAGGCAACAAAGTCCAGGCGCTGCCCGTGCAGGAACACACTCAGGTGCACATCGGGTTCGGTGGGCGATGGCGACCTGTCCGGGGTTGGCGCGGTGGTGCTCATAGCGCGGGCTGGCGGGTGGGGGCCAGGCAGGTGTGCACCGCATACAGCACTGCACGCCCTGAGGGACGGAATACCGAGTGCGCGGCGGTGATCCACACCTGGTGCTCCGAGCCCTGATCGGCCGGGGACGGTAGCGCGACGTGATCGCCGTTGCCCAACACGGTGATTCGGCGAGCATGGAACAACGCGGCTTCGGCAGCGATCATCGTGGCCGGAATATCCGAGCGAACCAAGAACGTCCACGTGTGCGAGCGCGGATGGGTCACGATCGGCCAACCACCGTGTTTGTTGCGCTCGAGGTGAACCTTCACCATCTGCCCCAACTCCGTAGGCATCGCGACTGCCCACACCATGCCAGCGGTGAGACTGATGCGGCCGGTGTCTGGTTGGAGTACGGCGGGCAGATGGCACACGCTGCGGTAGTAGTCCACTCGCGAACGTGGCGTATCCGCCATCACCGGCGCGGAAGGCCCGGTGGGCGGCGTAGTCGGCTGCGGGGTGTTCATGACCGCCCCTGTGCGGTGTTGTGCTCGCGGATGATCCCCATGGTCGAACGTTTGGGGGCCTCGACATCGGTCAGTATGGCGGCTGATCGGTTTGTGCCATCACCTGATGGCCGGTCACGCCTCGCCGCGGATGGTCGCGGGTTCAGCTCGTCGGAATGTCTCATGCGCGGGCCTCCCTGGTGACGCTTCCAACAACGAGGGGCATCCGGCGGCTTTGCAACGGATTCCCCGAAAACGGGTTCTGGTTCAAAATCGTGGCCCGCCAACAGCATCGGCAGGAACCGCACAGAGGTGGGGTATCGTAGGCGTACCGTAGGTATTTTCCAGGTCAGGCACTGGAAAGTAGGGGCACGCGTGTACTTCCAGGATCCGGCCGGCCACTACCTGGAGATCATCACCCGGCCGTACGGGTCGGGCGCGGACTGACCCGCGAGGCCAACAGCTCGACGCCGTCGCCGCGCAGCGCCGGCAACATTCGCGGCCGGTTGCCGAGCACCGAGACCAGCTCGGCCGCGCGGCCCTCGACGACGGGGCCTTTGTCGCCGTGCGTCCAGTCGATATCGGTGGCGCGCAGCCGCAATCCGCGGCTGTTCCGGAATGCCGGAACGAACGGATTCGGCACGGCCACTTGAGTGTTGAGCACCGCGACGAGGGCATCTGCTGGAATCGACGGCTCACGGTCGATCGCGAAGAGGATGTCGAGCTCATGGGTGATGTGATCGCCGAGCAGGAGCCGAGGCGGGAAGACCCGCCCCAACCCGCGCGGCCGGTACAACAGCCGTTCGAAGTCGTCGAGCAGATCGGCGGGGCTCCGGTCGGCGGCCAGAGCCCGTGCCATCGCTGCGTTCGCCCGGTCTAATGAGCCTCTGTGGCGCAGTAGCTCGGTCGCGGCGACGCCGGCGCCCGCGCGGTACCCGATCACAAGATGCGCCAGCACGCCGTGGTTGGTCCACGCGTCGCACAGGCTGGGTTGCGCCCACTCGTCGGCGCTGAAGCCCGCCGCGAGCGCTCGGAATCGTTCGTCGTTGCTGCGCAACCGTTCACGCACGGACACCGAGATTCTCCTGCAGGAAGGCGGTTTGATCGGACAGCACCCGGCCGACGAGCGGCGGATGGTAGATGTCGAAGTGGTCGGAGTCGTAGTGGCGAGCGACGCCGCGGGGGGCGCGCCGCGCGACCAGCGCGGCATACGCGGGATCCATCAGGTTCTCGCGATCGCACACGCACACCAGCAGTGGCGCCTTGACGTTGCGGGCGTGCCGGATGGCCGACGTCGTCACCATGCCCATGGCATCGGCGGCGGCGATGCGGTTGTCGAACCGGCCGCCCGGCGGGACCGTGGAGTTCCATCCGGCTTCCGCGCCCTCGACGGTGACCATCGCGAAACGTCCCGGCGCCCCGACGATCGGCACGTACCGGCGGCCATGCCCTGTGGCACGTCGGAATAGGTCCTCGACGATCGCGGGCGTCATGCGTAGCGATGCCATGAGCCCGAGCCGGCGGGCGGCTGCGGGCCCGTGCACGATCGGGCACTGCACGACGGCGACCGCTATATCGTCGCGGGCCGCCGCCACCCGGATCACGTTCATGCCGCCGAGGCTGGTGCCCCATAACCCGATCCGCGTCGAGTCGATGTCCTGACGGCCTGCGAGAAACGCCAGCGCGGCGTCGACGTCATGGCACTGCTCAGTTATCGAGATGTGTTGCCGCGGTTGCCCGCCCGATTCGCCGGTGTTGCGGTAATCGAAGGCCAGGACAGCGATGCCTGCCGTGGCGAAGTGCTGCTCGTATTGAGCGAGCATCATGTCGTGCGTCGCACCGAGACCGTGCACCAACACCACCGCCGGGTGCGGGCCGTTTCCCGTGGGCAGCGTCAACCACGCCGCGCATCGGGTGCCATCGGAACGGAAAACGACGCGTTCGGTCGGGATCGTCGCCGGCATCGAGCCTCCTAATATAGGTACGGTGTACGTATCGCTATACTGATTTACGTACGATGTACTTGTCAAGCGGTGATACGCCGCTTGCACGTAGAGCAAGGGGGTCAGAAAGGCATTGCGCGCACGATTCACCACCGACGAGATCGGCGCCGCGGCGCTGGGCATCGTCGACGAGGCCGGCGTGAGCGCGTTGAGCATGCGGGCACTCGCCGCGGCACTGGGCACGGGCCCGATGACGATGTACAACTACGTGCCCGACAAGGAGGGGCTGGAGGAACTCGTGGTCGCCGCGATCGTCGCGGAGGTGCAGGTACCCGAGCCGACGTCCAACTGGGTTGACGACGTGTACGCGGTGGCCGACGCGATGTGGCGGGGTATCCGGGCGCATCCCGCCGCGATCCCGCTGGTGTTGACGCGCCGGACGTCGTCAGCGACCGGTTTCGCCGTGGCCGATGCGCTCATCGAGGCGCTCGGCCGCGGCGGGCTGAAGGATGCGGACCGTCTCGCCGCGTTCCATGCGGTGCTCGCGTTTGTGGTCGGCGCGGCACAGGCGGAACTCGCGGGTCCGTTGACGCGGGGCCGCGACGCGAGCGACGCCGCGGCGCGCATCGGTTCGGTTGCCGGCGCGAGCTACCCGAATATCGAGGCGCTGTCACGCGTCGCGATGCGCACATCCGTCGAAGATGATTTCGATCAGGGGCTGCGCATGCTGCTTGACGGGATCGCCGCGCGCGGTGTCAGGCGGCGCCGTCGTTAGCTCACGGTGTGACCGCGCCTTTCTTCCTGGTTGCGGTAATCGTCGGCCAGCTTGCCGACGTGCTTGGGTAGCGCGCCTGCCGCAAACGTCATCTCGTACCCCCGGGCGCCATATGGTGGTTGGGTAGCACCCGGCGCCGGGGAGGTCGAAACTCGACCCGACGCCGGGGCTGAGAACAAACATCGACAGCGCGACCTCCGGAGATCGTTCCGCTGTGGAACGCTGACAACGTCAATTCGGCAGCGGGTTTCGCCGAGGCGGCATTCGTTCGCAGTGGCGTGTTGATGTCGCGGCCGGGGTCGTTGTGTGTTGCCCTCGAATGCGCGGAAGGTGTCGCCGACCGCATCGAATCCCAAGTCCGGACAAGGGGCGAAGTCGAGACCTACGGGATGCTGCACCTGCAGGCCGGACTCGTCGCCGCCATCCTCGGACGCGACCCCAACCCACACTTGGATGAGGCGGCCGAGCAAATAGACCGCCTGGACACCACAGCCTCGGGTACGTCACTGCTGTGCAATCCGTCTTTCCACCCGGCGAACGTCACCCTGTGGCGGATGGCGGCGGCGATGGAACTGCGCGATCCTGACCGCGTCATCGCGTTAGCGCCCACCGTCGACCCGATGACGATCGGCGAGGACGGGCGGCGAGCGCAGTACTTCGTGGAAGTCGGCCGCGCCTACGCTCTGCGCCGCGACTACCGTTCGTCGTTGAATGCTCTGCTACGGGCAGAACACACTGCACCGCAGCACATCCGCACCATGAACGTCGTGCGGGAGTTGGTCGGGCACATGATGCGGACCGCGTGCTGAGACCTCATCACGGGCGACCTTGGACGACTGGCCCAACGGGTAGGAGTCGTGCCCGCGTGACAGGGTGGAGGGTCACCCAGGCCGCTGGGCTGCTCCCGTACTTTCCCCGGATAAACGGGCGACGCGATCAGCTTGCCGAAGGCATACGGGTCCCCAGCTTTGTCATCGGAGCTCGTCCTCGACCGCTGTCGCCAGGCGTGTGGCGTCCTCCTCGTCGTGGTCGCTGACGGTTGACGCGAGCTTCTTGGTGCCGCGGTAGGCGGCCCTTCCTGCGGCGGGTGCGTCGATGATGTCGATGATCGGGCGTACCGCGGTATCCGGATGTTGGCCCAGCAGCGTACCGAGCACTGCGGCAGCGACTTTCATACCTTTTCCCACCTCGCTGGCGAAGCTGGAACGGACGAGCCGAGCCGGGCCCCAGGTCACGTAAGCGAGGTCCGGGTTCTCGTTGGTGGCGAGGATGCCGAGCAGCTCGTTGGCCCGACGCTGCTGCGCGTTGGATCTGGCGAAGGTGAACCCGGCACGCAGCTCGAGGTCGTCGAAGTCGATGGCATCGGCTCGCGCGCCGGGAACC
>NZ_BDBA01000102.1 GCF_001612745.1 Nocardia amamiensis NBRC 102102
GTTCACGATGACCGGCCGCTCGACCGCACGCAGCCGCGCGGCGAGTCCGGTGACGAACAGATACTTGGAGACGAAGAACAGCACCCAGGACGCCTCGCGTCCCTCGGCGGTGGTGTGCCTGCGTTGCCGGATGAACGAGGCAGCGAGAACCAGCGCGTCGATCTGCTCGTGGTTCGCCCGCAAGTGCTCGACCACACGGCGGCTGTCGGTGACCGAAGACAGGTCGGCCGGGAGGAACTCCGCGCGTGCCGTCGCCGACTGGTCGTCGCCCGCGACCGTCGTGAGCAGCGCATCGAATTTGGCACGGCTGCGCCCGATCACCACGACATGGTCACCCGCTCGCAGGAAGTGCCGAGCCAGCGCTGCTCCCATGCCGTCGGTACCTCCCGTGATCACGATCGTCCGCATAGCCTGCCTCCTTGATTCCGGAACTCATGTTCCGGATCAGACTAACATCAAGCGGAACATGTGTTCCGAATCGCTATAGTGGGCGGGTGACAGGAGATCGCAAGCAGCGGCGCGACGCCGTCGCCAACCGGGAAAGGATCTTGGCGGCCGCGGCAGAGGCCTTCCGGGACAGCGGGATGGCCGTGGACATGCGCGCCATCGCCGCCGCAGCCGGCGTCGGCGTCGGCACCCTCTACCGGCACTTCCCCACCCGCGAGCACCTGGTGCACGCCGTGACCGGGACCGATCTCGCCGACCTTGCCGGCGTATCCCTTCGCGAAGGAGTGTCCGCGATTGCCGGTCTTCGGGAGTTCTTCACCGCGACGGTGGTTCAACTCATCGGCAACAAGGCAATGGTCGATCTGCTCGCCGCCGGATCACCGTCGGAGGCGGATCTCCAGCGATGCCTCGCGCACCTCACCGAGATCGGCCGGCAGGCTGTCCATCGCTCCCGCACCGATCACACCCTCGCCGCTGATGTGACCGCTCGCGACATCGCCTTTCAACTTCTCGGACTAATCCGCATCGCGCAACTGATCCCCGACCCGGAACCGAGCACGATCGGGCACCATGTAGAACTCGCGCTACGTGGCCTGGCCGCGAAGTAGCCGGGACACAGCCGTTCAGGTGCCGACGATCGTGGTCGCACCTGAGATGTCGTCCGGAGATAGGTGACGAGGCTCACGATCCGGTTACGGCGGACCGTGGGAAAGCTTGCTGACCAGCAACTTCACCTAGGGTGATCGGCGAGTCGGGGGAAAATCGGGTGGTTTGTGTCGGTGCCGACCGGAATACTGACGCGCGCCCGATGAGTTCGAGCAGCCGATCCCGTCTCAACGACTGTGGCGCCGGGACGCGATCCGCTGACTCGGCAACGGGCCACATATTTCCTGACCACGTCCCTGCTCCCGGAGGTATCCGATGTCCGCCCAACCATCCGCTCCCGCCTCGGGAGGGCGGACACCGACCGTCATCAGAGTGCTGGTCCTCGCGACCTTCGTGGTGATCCTGAACGAGACCATCATGATCAACGCGATCCCGCGGCTGATGGAGGACCTCGCGATCACCGACCGGTTGGCGCAATGGGTGTCCACCGCGTTCATGCTGACGATGGCGGCGGTCATCCCGGCTACCGGCTGGTTCCTGCAGCGGGTGTCGACCAGGCAGGCCTACGCCGCGGCGATGGGCGTCTTCCTGGCCGGTACCCTGCTGTCAGCCGTCGCGCCGTCGTTCGCGGTACTACTCCTCGGACGCATCATCCAGGCCGGCGGCACCGCGGTGATGATGCCGCTGCTGATGACCACGCTGATGACGGTGGTGCCCGAGCACGACCGCGGCAGGGTGATGGGCAATGTCACCCTGGCCATCTCGGTGGCCCCCGCGATGGGTCCGGTGATCTCCGGCGCGGTGCTGCAGATCGCCTCGTGGCGTTGGCTTTTCCTGCTGGTGCTACCGATCGCGGGGGTGATCACCTGGCTCGGCCTGCGCCAGCTGGAGAACGTCGGTGAACCGCAGGCCGGGCAGATCGACGTGGCCAGCGTGGCATTGGCCGCGCTCGGGTTCGGCGGGCTGGTGTTCGGGCTCAGCCGGTTCGAGAGCGGCAATCTCGCGAGCCCGGCGCTGATCGTCGCCGCGGGCTCGGCCCTGATCGCCGCGTTCGTGTTCCGGCAGTTGCGCCTGCAGCGCACCGCCACCCCGCTGCTCGACCTGCGAGTCCTGCGGTCCGGCACCTACACCAAGGCGCTGATCCTGATGTCGGTGGCGTTCATGGCGATGCTCGGGTCGATGATCCTGCTGCCGTTGTACCTGCAGAACCTGCGTGGCCTGAGCCCATTGGCCACCGGCTTGCTGGTGATGCCGGGCGGGTTGGCGATGGGTCTGCTCGGACCGACCGTCGGGCGGCTGTTCGACCGATTCGGTGGACGCTTGCTGGTGATTCCGGGCTCGATCGGGATCGCCGCGTCGCTGGCCGGGTTCACCCAGATCTCGATGACCATGCCGTACTGGCAGCTGCTGATCCTGCACATTCTGCTGATGGTTTCGCTGGCCGCGGCCTTCACCCCGGTCTTCACCCTCGGCCTCGGTGCGCTGCCGCAGCAGCTGTACTCGCACGGCAGTTCCATGCTCGGCACCCTGCAGCAGGTGGCCGCGGCCTTCGGCACCGCCCTGGTGGTGACGGTGATGTCGGCCCGCAGCACCACGCTCGTCGCCGAGGGCTCCGACATCGTGACCGCCACCCTCGACGGCATGCGCCTGGCCTTCCTCGTCTCCGCGGCCTTGGCGCTGATCGTGATCGTCATGGCAGTGCTGTTGCCGGGCCGGTCCGCCGCTCCGGAAACAGGCGAAGAGCCCGAGACCACGACCCCCGAACTGGTCAAGGGCTGAACGGGATTCGGTATGACGAGGCCCCTGGCTGCATAGACAGCCAGGGGCCTCGTCGCATAGATCGGCCCGCTCCGGTCCGCCCCAGCGATGCGGCTACCGGTGCTCGGGATTCTCGAAGTCGAAGCGGCAGCCGGCGTCCCATTCGGAACGCTGGTTGCCGTGTGCCGGGATTCCATTGTTGTCTTTGAGCATTCGGGCCAGGTGCAGCAGGTTCCAGGTCATGAATGTGGTGTTGCGGTTGGTGAAGTCGTTCTCCGGCCCACCGGAACCGGGATCGAGGTAGGACGGTCCCGGTCCCGCCTCGCCGATCCAGCCGGCGTCGGCCTGTGGCGGAATGGTGTAGCCGAGGTGCTGGAGGCTGTAGAGGATGTTCATCGCGCAGTGCTTCACGCCGTCCTCGTTGCCGGTGATGATGCAGCCGCCGACCCGGCCGTAGTAGGCGTATTGGCCGTGTTCGTTGAGGATGGAAGAATTGCCGTAGAGCCGCTCGATGACCTTCTTGGTGATCGAACTGTTGTCGCCCAACCATATCGGTCCCGCCAATACGAGAATGTCGGCTCCCATGACCTGGCGTTGCAGGGCGGGCCACTCGTCGGTGGCCCAGCCGTGCTCGGTCATGTCCGGCCAGACGCCTGGGGCGATGTCGTGGTCGACGGCGCGGATATGGGAGACCTGGACGCCGTTCTTTTCCATGATGTGGGCGCTGAGGTCGATCAATCCTTGGGTATTGCTTCGTTCCGGTGAGCGCTTGAGTGTGCAGTTGATGAACAGGGCACGCAGGTCGCCGAAGCTGGTCATGATTGCCTCCTGGACGTGTTCGTGGTGGGTCTCCGTCGATGCTTTGCGGTGGCGGCCAGGACCAGCAGCCAGATGACGGTCAGGAGTATCGCGAGGCCGACGGGGTAGTTTCGGTCGAGAACGGTCGGGTTGCCGGTAACCGCGTGACCGCGACCGAGTACGGGCACGGCGATCAGAACCAAGGCGACGGTGCATACGGCGCCGCAGGCGGCGGCCGCCCACCAGGAACGTGGCAGGATCCGCCGGGCGCCCAGGCCGACTATCACGCTCAGGGGTGCGAAAACCGCGTCGTGGAGCAGGATTCCGCCCGCGAACCACAGCGCGATCGACAGCAGGTCGCCGGTGGTGACATCGAGCAGCAGGGTGATCGCGTAGCACATGAGCGATACACCGGTCACAGCCAGCAGGGTTCGTACGATGATCATGACAGCACCTCGATCGTGGACAGCCACTTCGTCTGCAGCACGCCGGGCCGGTTCGGGGCGATCAATCGGCACGGGTAGCCGTGATCGAGGTCGAGAGTCTCACCGTTGATTTCGAGGGCGATCAGCGTGTTCCTGTCCAGGGCATGGCGTTGCGGAAGAACCGAACTGTTGTAGATGCCGCCGACTTCGAGGGACCGCAGCCGGATATCCCCGCCTTGGTAGGACCCGACCGCGGCCAGCAGGTCCCGCATCCGGACGCCCGACCATTCGGCCGAGGCGCTCCAGCCTTCGACACAGGCGATCGGAAGCCGGGCGGAGGTCTGTGGCAGTGCGAGCAGTTCGGCTCGCGTGAAGTGATGACTGCGTCCGCCGATCGACACCGTCAACCGGTAGCCGGGATCGAGCGCCGCTGTGCTGGTCCCGGCCGCGGCCGCCGATCGGTTGACGGGAACACCCTGTGGTCCCTCCCCGCTGCGGGGTGCCAGCAGGGATACCCAGCGCAGGAATGGCACCGTCTGTCCGGCAACGGCTACGACGGCCACGCCCGCTGCCAACCAGGCAGCTGTCAGCACCCCGCGCCGCGAAACATGCTTGTGGTCTGCCGGTTCCGGGTCGGGCTCCGCTTCGTCGAGTGGGCGGCTCAGCGCTTTCCGAATGACCGGCAGCTTCACCGCAAGGTGCACGACAAGCGCGCCGAGCGCGATATACGCCATGGCGTAGTGGGCGGTGGGGAAGAAGAATTTCCACGGATAGTACTGCGCGATATTGAGCAATCCGGTGGACAGTTCGAATATCGTCGCCCCGACCAGCAAGGCGATGGATCCACGTTCCAGTATCCGTAGCGGCGACCCGATGACCGGTCGCTGGAACAGCTTCGGGTACACCGCCCAGAGTTTGACCAGCAGTAGCGGTATCGCGGCGATCCCGCAGATGACGTGGGCGCCTTGGGTTACCCGGTACAGCCACACCGGGCTGGCCGGCCACCAGAACCATCCGGGTGGATGTTGGATCCAATGGCTGAGCAGGCCCGTCACGAAGCAGATCGTGATGGCCGCGCCGAGTGCGAGACCCACCCGGCTCGCCACTTCCGGTCCACGGGCGCTCGACACCGCGACCGCTGGCTTGCGCACTATCATCACCCGGCCTCCGAAATGCGGCGCAACCAGGCGAAATGTCGCCCGGACACAGTAGCTGTCGTGATGACGCCGAATCCGGCGGCGGCGGACAACTCGTGCGCATGATCGATACCGACACGGGCCCACGGCATCCAGGCACCCACTCGCGTCCGGGTTTCCAGGCGAACCGGCCGGAGGTCGACACCGGTACGAGGTGGATCGAATTCGACGATCGCCACGCCGCCGCCGGCGAGCAGTTCCGCCGAGCGAGCCAGCAGTCGTCGCGGGTCGCCGCCGATCCCGATATTGCCGTCCGCGAGAATCGCGTATGACCAGCGTCCGGTACCGGGCAAGTGCTCGAACAGGTCTCGGCGCAACGCGGGGGCGCCGCGGAAGCGCGTGACCGCCACCGCCATCGGCGAAATGTCGACACCGAGAGCCAGCACACCCCGTCGCAGCAAGGCCGCGACGAGACGACCCGGTCCGCAGCCCAGATCTAGAGTCGGTCCATCGCACCAGTGGGTCATCATGGCGTCCGCGCGGCGGTCGGCGGTACTCGGACGTCCTAGCCAGCGGCGGGTCGGCAGCCGATGCCGGGCTCCATCCGCCGTGCGCATCCAGCATTCCGCACCGGTCATCGCCTGGTCGAAGAGACCGAGGGCGCAGTCCGGTCGCCGTGCGTCCGGGTGGACCGGTCGTCGAAAGATATCGAGGCTCATCGTGGCACCGGACTCATGCGGTGGATGATGTCGGCGAATCGCCCACCGGAGTGGGCGGCTACCCGGACGGCGTCGTCGAAGCTGTCGACGTCGCTGAACAGGGGAAGGTTGTGGACCTGTAATCCGCAGGACAGCAGGGCAGCGCGGGTCAGCTCGCCGGTGCGGCTGGTGGACATCGGGATCTCGGTGAGCACGCGCGCCGGTTGTGGCGTCGGCAGGCCGAGCGCCCACCAGCCGCCGTCCGCGGCGGGACCGAGTACAGCGGCCTCGCCGGCGGCCAACGCCGTGGCAGCGGAGGTGAGTACGTCCGGACCGATCTGCGGGGTGTCCATGCCGATCTGGAGAACAGGTGCGCCGAAACTCGCGGCGTCGGCGTGCGCGTTGGCCAGGCGTGCGCCGAAGTCCGCGCCGCGCTGCGGAATCACGCTGAATCGGTTCAGCATTCGGGCTATTTCGGCCCCGTGTTCGGCCGCACCGAGGTTTCCGGTGAACGCGACGACACGGTGGGTCATCTGGCTGGCCAGGACCGATTCCAGCGTGTCGAGCAGCGAAGCCGCCGCGACCAGCGCCGCTTCCCGTGGTGAGAGCGGTGGGGTCAATCTGGTCTTGGCGAACCCCGCGATCGGTGCTTTCGCCAGCACCAGCAGGGTGGTGGGGGAGGTCATCGCAGCACCGCCAAGAAGTCCACGGTGGCACGTAGTGTTCCGAGCGTTGAGCCGGAAACCTTCGATACGCCACCTGTGCGTGGCCGGTAGGTGATATCGCGCTCGACGACACTCCATCCCGCCCGCGAGGCTGCCATGAGAAGTTCCAGCGGATAACCGGACCGATCGTGCAGCGGGCCGAGTGACAGCATGGCGTGGCGCCGGGCCACCCGCATCGCGGCGATATCGTGCACGGGCAGGCCGTATTTGCGACGCAGGCGGGCAGCGATGACGCGACTCCCCAGTCGTGCGTGCCATGGCCAGACCCGCGCGTGCACGGGGCGGCGCCTGCCGACCGCGAGATCAGCGCCGTCCCGGACCAAGGCGACCAGTCCTGGCAATTCGGCTGGATCCATCGACCCGTCGCCGTCGAGTACCGCGACCAATTCGGTCTGGGCCGCCCGGATGCCAGTCTGGACGGCCGCGCCGTACCCGGGTCGGTCCTCACGGACCACGGTCGCGCCGCGGACTCTTGCGACTGCCGCGGTGTCATCGGTGGAGCCGTTGTCGACCACGACCGCGTGATACCCGATGGGGATGGCCGCCAGTACCGCTGGCAACGATTCAGCTTCATCCCGGCACGGGATCACCGCGGTCACACCGGCCGGGTCAGCACGAGTTTCTGTCACAGTTCAAACGCTAAGCCCGATAGCGCCGAAAAACCTGTGACGAAACGGTGACGGACTCGAAAAATGCCAATGGAACAGGGATAACGGCCAAACTATTGTCCTATCGTGATTCCCGTGCAAGACCTCGCCGAATCCGCGCGCAGACTCCCTACCCCGATGCGGGGCGACATAGTTGGAGCCGGTGTCGCCGCAGTACTGCTCGCCACCGCGTTCGCTATCCCGCATATTGCCAGCGAACAATGGCGTTCGAAGCTCTATGCCGGTGCGGCGCCGATTTTCGGCGAATGGTTGCCGCATGCCGGATGGGGCACCGTGCCGGCCGTTGCCGTCGCGGCGCTCGTGGTCATCCAGGGCTCGGCTCTGGCGGAGCGCCTGCCGTGGCGGCGGCTCCTGGTGACGGCGTGGATCGCCGCGGTCGCCTGGGCATTCTCGTTGGCCATGGTCGACGGCTGGCAACGCGGCTTCGCGGGGCGCTTGATCGACCCGAACGAATACCTGCACGAAGTCGGTGGCGTTACCGACATCCCGGTCATGCTGCGTGGATTTTCCGGCCGCATCCTCGACTTCCAGCCGGATTCATGGACCACGCATGTTTCCGGGCATCCGCCGGGCGCGCTGCTGTTCTTCGTGGCGCTGGACCGGCTCGGTCTCGGCGGTGGCACCTGGGCGGGGCTGGCCTGCATGGTCCTCGGCTGCAGTGCCGTCGTGGCCGTCGCGGTGGCGCTGCGGGCACTGGGCGCCGAGCATCGGGCGCGGGCGGCGTTGCCGTTCCTGGTGCTCGCGCCCGCGGCGTTGTGGATCGCGGTCTCGGCGGACGCGATGTTCGCCGGTGTGACCGCGTGGGCGGTCGCGTTGCTCGCGATCGCTTGCCGGCCAGGCGGCAGTCCGGTCGCGGGTGTGAGCGCCGGGGTCTTGTTCGGCTTCGGCATCTATCTCAGCTATGGACTGGTGCTGATGGCGATACCCGCTGCGGCTGTGTTGCTTTCGAGCCGCACGGCCAAGCCGCTGCTACTCGCCGCCGCGGGTGCGCTCGCGGTCGCGGCAGCCTTCACCCTCGCCGGATTCTGGTGGCTCGACGGCTACCACTTGGTGGTCGAGCGGTACTACCAGGGCATCGCCGCGGAGCGGTCCTACGCCTACTGGTGGTGGGGTAATCTCGCCGCGACCGTCTGTGCGGTCGGCTTGGCGACCTGCGCCGCTGCCCGGCGTGCGCTGGCA
This sequence comes from Nocardia amamiensis NBRC 102102, assembly GCF_001612745.1. Lineage (GTDB taxonomy): Bacteria > Actinomycetota > Actinomycetes > Mycobacteriales > Mycobacteriaceae > Nocardia > Nocardia amamiensis. Next base: position 8,441 of record NZ_BDBA01000102.1, read on the forward strand.
TGGACGCGGCTGCGCGCACTCGAACCGGCGTCGTTGCTCGTGGCCGCAGGGCTGTGCGCGATTCTGGCCGCCGATATCAGCGGGCTGAGCAAAGCGGAGACCGAGCGGATCTGGCTACCGTTCGATATGTGGCTGCTGGTCGCAACCGCTTTCTTGCCCCGGTCCTCGGCACGAGGCTGGCTCGTGGTCCAAGCTGTCGGCACCTTGCTGCTGGTCCATCTGATCCTGACCAATTGGTGATACCCATGAGCATTCTGATCGCGGACGACGACCCGGTGGTGCGGGAGGTGGTGCGGCGCTACCTCGAGCGGGATGGTCTGACCGTGCGGGAAACCGCAAGCGGTCCCGAGACTTTGGCCGCGCTCGCCGATCCTGGCGATCCGGTGCAACTGGCGGTGCTCGACGTCATGATGCCCGCTCCCGACGGCATCGAAATCTGCCGGGCCATCAGGTCGGGCCCGCGGCCGGACCTACCGGTCATCCTGCTGACGGCGCTCGGTGACGAGGACGACCGGGTGCTCGGGCTGGAGGCCGGCGCCGACGACTACGTCACCAAGCCGTTCAGTCCACGCGAGCTCGCGCTGCGTGTCGCGTCGGTGCTGCGGCGCGCACAGGTGGTGCGCGACAACAGCCATCCGGTGTTGCGGGACGGAGCCGTCGAAGTGCGTCCGGCCAATCGCCTGGCACTTGTGCACGGGTCGCCGGTGGAACTGACGCCGCGGGAATTCGACCTGCTGGTCTTCCTTTTGCAGCATCCACACGAGGTGTTCAGCCGGGAGGAGCTCCTGGCCCGAGTCTGGGGCTGGGATTTCGGTGACCTGTCCACGGTCACCGTGCACGTCAAGCGGCTGCGCGGCAAGCTCGGCGACCAGCACCGCATCGAAACGGTGTGGGGGCGCGGATATGCCTGGGCGCGCAGCGAAGCCGGGAACGGAGGCAGCGATGCCTGAGGACAGCCTGCAGATCGTCGGCTACGCGCTGGCCTGCTCGATACCGGTGGTGCTGATCGGTGCGATCGCTCTGCGCGCCACCAGCAATCGCTCGCTGACCACGAGCATGGCGGTACTGGTCTTGATTCCCACCCTCGCGACTCTGGCGGGCATCGTCGGAGTCAGCGGGCTGATGTTCACCCATGAATTCCAGCGAAACGCCCTCGTCTTGGCGGTGGTCGCGGCGGTAACGGTTCCGGCCGCTGTCCTGCTCGGACGTGAGCAGGCGCGAAAGACCGTCTGGGAGAAGGAAATCCGCGAGCAGGAGCGAGCCGCGGAGCGTTCTCGCCGTGAGCTCGTTGCCTGGGTCAGCCACGATCTGCGGACGCCGCTGGCCGGTATCCGAGCAATGGCCGAAGCGCTGTCGGACGGTGTCGTGACCGGCGCGGCCGATGTGACTCGCTATGCCGAGCAAATCGGCTGCGAAACCGATCGGCTCTCGCGGATGGTGGACGATCTGTTCGAGATGTCGAAGATCAACGCGGGAGCGCTGCGTCTGGAGCTGGAGCCGGTGGATCTGCGCGAGGTGATCGACGAGGTGCTGGCCGCCAACCACCCGACCGCCGAGCGGGCGCAGGTAGCGTTGCGCGCCGAGCAGCCTGCCGATCGAATCGTGGTCACCGCCAGTGATCAGGCGCTCGGACGGGTGCTGACGAATCTGGTCTCCAACGCCATCGCGCATACGCCGCCAGGCGGTGAGGTCGCGATCTCGGCGGGTATCTCCGAGGGGCGGGCATGGGCTCGGGTGGACGACACCGGCCCGGGAATCGATCCGGCGGATCTGCCCCGCATCTTCGAGGTCGCATATCGAGGGACGGCCGCTCGTTCGCCGGTGGCGGAGGGCGGAGTGCCGATCGGCAGCGGCATGGGGCTGGCGATCGCGGCTGGACTGGTCGAGGCTCATCATGGGGACATCACCGCCCAGAACCGAGAGCGCGGTTGCCGGTTCGAGGTTCGGTTGCCGCTCTCCGACAACTGAGGCACTACACCGTCGGCGCGCCGACCCCAGTGGTGGACCGGAGCGGCGCGAATGCGAACTCGGTCAGGCCACTGATCGGATCCACCTGTGCCGCGAAACCTATTGCGTGCCTGGCGCGGTTCGGGTTCGCGACGATGTGCCGCACGTCTCCGGGGCGATAACGTCCGGTCACCACCGGCTGCGGCCCGCCCCGCGCGGCGGCCAGCGTCGCGGCGACCTCGCCGATGGTGATCGGCTGCCCAGAGGAGATGTTCAACGGCGTGTATCCGGCCAGCGGATGTTCGACGGCGGCGACGTTCGCGGCGGCGATATCGGTGACGTGCACGAAATCCCGTGCTTGCCTGCCGTCTTCGAACACCTGCGGCGGCTGCCCGGCCTCCAAGGCCGAACGAAAGATCGCCGCGACCCCCGAATAGGGCGTGTCCTTCGGCATATCGTCGCCGTAGACATTGTGGTAGCGCAGCGCGGTCACGCTGGATCCGGTCGCCGATGCCCATGCGGCCGCGAAGTTCTCCTGGGCCAGTTTGCTGGCCGCATAAAGGCTTCGCGGACGCAGCGGGGAATCCTCGCCGACCGGAACCCACGACAGGATTTCGCCGGTGTCCGGATCGCGGTGCTCGAATATGCCGCTATCGAGGTCGTCGACGCGCCGAACGCCGACATCGACTGAGCCGTGACCGCCGTGATAGCGGCCTTCGCCATACACGACCATGGACGACGCCAGCACCAGCCGCCTGCACCCGGCACGAGCCATCGCGGCCAGCAGCACGGCGGTCCCGTAATCGTTGTGACTGGCGTAGGCGGGCGCGTCCTGCGCGCTCACACCCGCACCGACAACCGCCGCTTGATGACACACGACGTCGATGCCGCGCAGTACCCGGTCCAATGCGTCACCGTCGCGGACATCCAGTCGCCGCACGTCCTCCGGAGTCCGCGCCTCGTGCCCATGGGCAGCGGGCAGCATCAGATCCACACCGACGACCTCGTAACCGGCGGTGGTCAGCGCGCGGTGAACATGGGACCCGATGAACCCGGCGGCGCCGGTCAGCAGGACGCGGCTCACGAAAGAAGCTCTGGGCATGCCCCGATCGTGCCGGACCGAATCTCCGAGCAACACCATCCACGCCGCGGCGTCATACTTTCGTCATGGCGGTCGCGGAACTCCGCCGGGTCATCGGCCGCTGACGCCCAGTTTCTGTCCGCGCTCAGCTTGTTCGAGCTCAGGCACTGCTGCCTTGCTGCGAAACGAGAAAAGCGATGGACCGCCGCGGAAGCACCACAGGGCGATGACCGGGTCGCAGATCGCGCAACCGAGGGACGAGTCGTGGGCGAAGGGAACGATGGGGTTGCCCTTGAAATGGTGCAGCAGGTCCCAGGCGGTGTGCAGGAGCCATGCGATGCCGATGAAAGTCCAGGACTCCAGTCCGCGGTAGGCGCAGTAGGTGACTACGGCGGTGAACAGGAATTCCCAACCGCCGAATCCGCCGCCACTGAGGTAGGCGGCGCCGGCACCTGCGACCATGATGGCGTTGAAGCGCCGCCGGTGTGGTTCGCGGATCGCCGACATCGCCAGCGCATACAGGATGCCGATCAGGACCGGCGCAATGTAACTCATTTGTCGAAAGCTATCCGGCCTTCTTATGGCATCCCAGTGGCATTAATGCCACGTTGCAACGGGAACTCGCCACCCGGAACTGCGCGTGGTGGCGGTCACACGGTGATTGAGGGGGACGGGCACGGGTATGCGGCCGGTGTCAGCCGATAAGTGAATGGGAGGTATGTGATGCCGGAGCATCAGAGCGGACCTCGGGAAGCTGTCGAAGGTGTCGTCGAGGACATCAAGGGCAAGACGAAGGAAGCTGCGGGCGTCGTTACCGGTGACGCGGACCTGAAGAAAGAGGGTCGAGCGCAGCAGGACAAGGCCGAGTCCCAGCGGGATGCGGCACGCAAGGAAGCCGAGGCCGAAAAGGCCCGTGCCGAAGCCGATGTCGATGAGGCGCGGCAGGGCGCGTTCCAGAGGGGCAAGGACGCCTAGCTTCAGGCTGCGAGATCCGATGCGGCGGTAGGGCGGAACGGCCCGTTCCCGGTGGTGGCGATGTGCTGCCACCGGGCCGTCATGGAATTCATAGCGCCGCACCGCTTTTCGTGAAAGCGGCCACCGGGTCCAGGCGGCCCGGCCCCGCGGTTTCGCATTGATCAGCAATTGCTCGGCGCGGGCACACCGCGGAAGCGATCATCGAGCCAGCCGAGCGCCGACGGCACCCCCAATATCGCGGTGAACAAATGATCTGGGCTGGGCAGCATCTCGTACTGCAGCCGGACTCCCGCCGCGCAATACCGTCGGATCGTGTTGTCGACCGAGGCCACCGGGACCAGTCCGTCGTTCACCGCGCGCCACTGGAAGATCGGCGTGGTGGGGATGCCGTCATAGAGTTCCAGGCTGTTCTGCTCGAGCACAGCGAGCGCGGATTCGTCCTTGGCCAGCGATACCGAGGTAGCGACGTCCATGACGCTGCGCCCAGCGCCCGCCAGCAGGATGTCGTTGGTGCAACTGTTGGCTATGCGATCCCGGACCGCCAGGCCGAACGAGTTCAGGTGATCGCTGATCGGCATTTGGTCCGGATACTCCCGTTCCAGCCCGATCGCCGCCGCGAAGGCGAGCCCGAACGCCGCATGCCGCGTGTATCCGAGGCCGTGGATCATCTTGACGAGGTTCATCGGCACCCCACCAGCGGCTGCGCCGACGAGAGGCAGTCCCGGCGCGTAGGTCGGCGCGAGCGCGGCCGCCCACGTGGTCGCCATGCCGCCTCCGGAATAGCCGAGCATGGCGACCGGACTGTCGGCCAGCCCCAGCTCCGCGACCCGTCGCGCGGCGCGGATGCCGTCGAGGGTGATCATGCCGCCGAGTTTCGCCGCACCATAGGCGCTGGTCGGTCCGAGGTGGTCGGGGAGAGCCACCGACCAGCCGCGCAGCAGCACGGCGTTCAGCGCTGGTGCTTCGCGCACCATCAGGTTGGGGTCGTTGGTGTAGAGCACGCGAGACACCGCGCACTGTGTCCCGAGGCCGTTGATGATGTGCTGATAGGACAGCAGCGGCCCGCCGGGGACGTGATTCGGCGGTGTCAGCACGGTGGTGGTGGCCGCGATCGGCCTGCCCGCGGAGTTGCTGGAGCGGAACTTGATCATCGTGACCGTCGCGCCGGGGAATGCGAGCAGTCCTGGCATCGGCCGGACGGCGAGGACCTCGCCGGGCGCGGCGCGGTCCAGGTCCGCCGGTGCGGCATAGAACGGATCAGGATCCGGTGCCGGATAGATCGGCTCCGCGGCAGCCGACGGGGAAATTGCGAAAAGCACGGCCGCGGCGATGGTGATACCTGATCGAAGCATGGCGTTCGTAGACTCCCCTTCATCACTACGTGCGTTCCGGAACGGTGGTGCTGAAGTCGGATGCTCCAGGTACCGATCGCCTGCGACCGGTGCCCGGACCTGGTCACTGTAGGGGATGAGCGGAAGAAGCCGAGTTCGCCGCACCGCACCGCAAGCGCGGTTTCGCTCCGCGCTCGCCGCCCGAGTTCAGCTGTCGAAGCTCTTGTGCGGAATGCCCACTGTCAGACCGCCGTCGATGACGAACTCCGCCCCGGTCGAGTAGGAGGATTCGTCGCTGGCCAGGAATGTCACCAGCGCGGAGACCTCGGCCGGTTCGGCGGCGCGGCCGAGCGGGATCTGCAGGAAGTCCGCGGGGATGTTCTCGGTCATCGGCGTCCGGATCAGGCCGGGGTGCACCGAGTTCACCCGAATCTTGTACTGCGCCAACTCGAGTGCGGTGGACTTGGTGAGCCCTCGCACGGCGAACTTGGTGGCCGTGTAGCCGTGCAGGCCCGGGCTGCCGCGCATGCCCTCGACGGAGGAGATGTTGATGATCGAGCCGCCGCCCGCCTCGATCATGGCCGGGGTAGCGGCCTGCATGCCGAGGAACGTGCCGGTCAGGTTGATGTCGATGATCCGCTGCCATTCGGCCAGCTCGAACGCGACGAGCAGGTTGCCGTTCGCGATGCCCGCGTTGTTCACCAGCACGCTGAGCGATCCGAACCGGCCCACCGCCTCGGCGACGGCTTTGCGCCAGTCGTCGGGTTCGCGCACGTCGAGGTGGACGTAGACCGCTTTGTCGCCCAGTTCCTCGGCGACCGCGACGCCTTCGTCGTCGAGCACGTCGCCCAGGACCACCCGCGCGTCCTCGGCGACCAGCGCCCTGGCGTGCGCCGAGCCCATGCCGCGCGCCGCGCCGCTGATCAACGCTACTTTGCCGGTCAATCGCCCCATTCGCGGTACCTCCTTCTCTCGAAACAAGTCTGAAACACGTTACAGATTGCGCGGTCGGGCGCATCCGGCGACAGTAACCGAGCCCGCCGCCGGAAAGTCCTCTGCCCGCGCGACGGCCCGGGGCATTGTCACCGCGCTCGGGGTGATCGCGGGCAACGGCGCGGTTCTACCGCGAGCGCCGAGGAGGTGTCCGGTCTGCAGGTGACTCTCGCGCATCACCGTGCGCGGGTTCCGGCAGGCCGGTCTGCGTCGCGGAAACGGTGGTGCGCGTCCTGGCGTGACCGCTGGGAGGTAGCGCGGTCCGGCGACGCGGTTCACCGTTGTGCCATTCTGGTATGGAACGCGTTCTAATTTTCATCCTGGGAGGTGTCCATGACGTACTCGCCCCGACGGGTTGCGCGGTTCGGTGGACGTCTCCGGGTGCCGGACATCGCCGAGGTGCCCGGTGGCCGTCTGGTCGAGCTGACGGGGCGAGGCCGGACGTACGTGGTGGACATCCCGGGGCCGGATGGCGCGCCGGCTCTGGTGCTGCTGCACGCTACGGCGTGCACCGCCTATCTCACCTGGTTTCCGTCGCTGGCCGCGCTGGCCGAGCGGTACCGGGTGATCCTGTTCGACCAGCGTTGGCACGGGCGCGGTATCCGCGCCGGGCGGTTCACGCTGGAGGACTGCGCCGACGATGTGGTGGCCGTCCTCGACGCGCTACACGTGGACCGCGCCATGTGCGCGGGATTCTCCTTGGGCGGCATCGTGAGCCTGCTCGCCGGACATCGCCATCCGGACCGGGTGAGCGGTCTCGTGCTCTGTGCGACGCCCTATCGGTTCCAGGAAACGCTGCGGGAGAAGGCTTTCCATCGATCCTTCGGGGTCATCGCCGCCGCGGTCGGCCCGTACTCCTACCGGCGCGCCGAGAGGCTTGCCGGCCGCCTGCCGGAGCTTCCGGAGATCACCTGGCCGCCCGGACGACTCGACCGTTGGGCGCTCGGCGAATTTCGCAGCACCAGCGGCTGGGCGCTCGCACAGGTGGTGGCGGAAGTAGGTCGCTTCGACGCGACCGCGTGGTTGCCGAGTTTGACGATGCCGACGGCCGTGGTGATCACCACGCGTGACCGGGCGATCCCGGTCTCCCGGCAGGCGGAGCTGGCGACCATGATTCCCGCGGCGAGCACGCACGTGGTCGAGGCCGGGCACGCGTCCTGCGTGCTGGCGGCCGACCGATTCGTGCCGGTGTTGCTCGAAGCCTGCGAGGCGGTCGCCACGAAGATCTGACTCAGCCGGAGCGTTCGGCTGAAGCGGCCCTGTCCGGCGGCGGTGGCGAACAGGGCGGGCGGGCCTGGCGATCAGGCGGACGCCCGTGCCGCCGACAGCAATTCGGCGACCACACCGGGTACGGCGTCGGCCAGCTCCGCGATGTCGGGCACCAGTTCCTTGCAGGCGATGAAGCCGAAGTTGAGCTTGTCGCTGTTCGACAGCACGGTCACAGTCAGCCCGGCGCCGTGGAACACCGGTCCGAACGGGTACATCGCGTCCACGCGTACGCCGAGGAAGTACAGCGGCATCGGGGGACCAGGCACGTTGGACACCACCAGGTTGTGCACCACCGGGTGCATCTCGGCCAGCTTCAGCGTCGAGTACATGCGTGCGGCGAGCCGGAACGCGTTCGGCGGAGCGTATTCCGACCAGTCCTGCAAGAAGTCCGCGCCGATCAGTTCGTGTTCTTCCTTGGCCCCGCGATTGCTTTCGGCCACCTCCCGCAAGCGATCCACCGGATCGGCGATATCGGTGCCGAGCCGCGCGAACAGCGTGGAGACCTTGTTGATGCCCGCGGTATGCCGCGTCGAGTCGTGCACGGACACCGGGACGGACGCGATCAGCGAGCGATCCGGCAGTTCCTCGTGCCGCTCCAGATAGGCGCGCAGCGCCCCGGCAACGACGGTCAGCAGGACGTCGTTCACCTTGACCCCGAACGCGGAGCGGATCTCCTTGACGGCGTCGAGCTCGGCATCGGTGAACGCGACGGTGCGATGCGGGGTGATGGCGAGGTTGAACGGCGTGCGCGGAGCGGAGAACGGTATAGCCATGCCGGTCTTGTTCTGCCGGCGGCGCTGCGCGAAACCGGCTACCACGCCAACGGTTTTCGGCACCATGCCGAGCATGCCCGCTTTGGCCGGGAACTTCACCACCGCCTCCGCCAGCAGGCGCCAGTCGCTCGGCTTCGATTCGGGGTGCCACTGCTGGTCGGGCACCGGCTTGGTGGCGCCCGGTTCCAGATCGCACAGATGCATCATCAGATTGGTGCCCGTGATGCCGTCCACGGCGGCGTGGTGGTATTTGCAGATCACCGCCACCTTGCCGTCGTCGAGGCCCTCCACCACGGACAACTCCCAGAGCGGGCGGTCGCGGTCCATGGGGCGGCTGGCGATGTCGCCGACCAGCTCGGCGAGTTCGCGGTGTCCGGCCGGCGCGGCGATCGCGATTCTGCGCACGTGGTAGTCGAGGTCGAAATTCTCGTCCTCCACCCAGACGGGATGGTCGAGGTTGAACGGCACTTCGTACACCCGGCGGCGCATCTGCGGGATCAGTGGCAGTCGCCTGGCCAGTTCGGCTTTGAAGGTGTCGAAGGAGTAGTCCGCCGACGTCGGGTCCAGGATCAGCAGCGCGCAGACGTGCAGGTGCTGGGTCCCGGTTTCCAGGTAGAGGAAGCTGGCATCCAATCCGGTCAATCGTTCCATAGCGAAAGCCTACTAGAACGCGTTCTAGATTTTCGGCGCAAATCGGAATGCCGCGAAGTTGCCTCACCGTAGAGTACTTTGTGTGTTACTGATGGTTCTATATATGTGTATGATCCCTGCTACGAAGGCGTAGGAATCCTGCGCCCGCGTGGACGAGTGAGGGATCGAGGAGTACCGATGAAGCTACTTCGCAGGGCTGGGCGACGTCTGGATACCGACCCGGGACCGGTCGCGCTGCATGCCCGCAACGTGCGGTTCGATTGGGCCGGCACGCCCCTGCGCTGGATGCCCGCCGAGCCCATCGCCTCGCATCTGATCAACTCGCTGAACCTGCTGCTGCCCGAAGGCGAGCGCATGTTCTGCGCCGCCTACGCCGAGGCGCTGCCCTCCGTGCGGGACGACAGGCTGCGCGAGGCGATGCTCGGCTTCATCGGTCAGGAGTCGATGCACGCCGAGACCCACGACAAGGTTCTGCACGAGGTGCTCGCCGCCCACGGCATCGATCCCGAGCCCTATCTGCGGCAGGCCGAGTATCTGTTCCGCCGGACGCTCGGTCCACGGGACGTCGACGGCGTCGTGAGCCGGCAGGTGCTGATCGAGCGGCTGGCTTTCATCGCCTGCCTGGAGCACTTCTTCGCCTACCTCGGCGACTGGGTGCTCAACGCGGATCTGGAGCGGTTCGACGCCGACCCGCGCATGGCGGATCTGTTCCGCTGGCACGGCGCCGAGGAGGTCGAGCATCGCCACGTCGCACACGACGTCGCGGTGTACTTCGGCGCCGGTTACCTGCGGCGGGCCGGACTGATGACGCTGGTGTTCCCGATCTTCCTGACCTTGGTGCTGCGCGGCACCAAATTCCTGATCCACCAGGACCCCGAGCTACCCCGCCTGGGCTATCCGCGATTGCTGGCGCGGGTCTTCGGCGCGATGTGGCGCGGTGCGTTGCCGGGGGTCCCCTCACTGCTGCGGAGCGCGTTGAGCACTTTCAAGCCCGGTTACACCCCGGACTCGGTCGGCTCGACTGCGCAGGCGGTGGCCTACCTGGCCAAATCCCCTGCCGCCCAGGCGATCGCCTCGTGACGCTGCGGCCCGTCCCCGACCAGCTGCCCGCGGACCTGTTCGGCAAGCCTGCTCGCGACCGCACGGTGCGCGTGGTCGACGCGGTGGCCTCGGCGCGACTGCGCTGGACCACACTGGTCAACCGCCGCGACCCGCATCCGAAAGTGGACGACCACCGCCTCGCCCTGGTCGTGACCGAACGACGGATCGAGGCGCGCGACCAGGACGTGGTGAGCCTGCGGCTGGCCGCGGCCGACGGGCG
>NZ_BDBA01000103.1 GCF_001612745.1 Nocardia amamiensis NBRC 102102
GCCGACGGGCGCGTGCTGCCGCCGTGGCGGCCCGGCGCCCATGTGGATCTCGAGTTGCCCTCCGGGAGGCTGCGGCAGTATTCGCTGTGCGGTGACCCGGCGGACACCCGTGCCTACCGGGTCGCAGTGCGCCGCATCCCGGAAGGTGGCGGTGGTTCGGTGGAGGTGCACGACGGCCTCCCGGTCGGGACGCCGATCATGGTGCGCGGACCGCGCAACGCGTTTCCGTTCGCCGTGCCCGGCCACGGATCCCCGGCTGCTCGTTTACATTTCGTCGCGGGCGGCATCGGCATCACGCCGATTCTTCCCATGGCCAGGCTGGCGCACCGCCTCGGGATCGAGTGGTCGATGGTGTACACCGGCCGCAGCCGCGACACCCTGCCGTTCCTCGACGAGATCGCGGGATTCGGCGACCACGTCATGGTGCGCACCGACAACGGACATGGGCTCCCCGACGCCGCCGCCTTGCTGCCCGGAGTCGGGCCCGACACCGCGGTCTACAGCTGCGGACCGGTGCCGATGATCGCGCTGATCGCCGACGCCGTGCGCGAAATGCCCTATGTGGAACTGCATTCCGAGCGCTTCTCGCCGCCGCCGATCGTGAACGGCACACCGTTCGAGATCCAATTCGCCTCCACTGGAGAGGTCGTCGAGGTCGCCGCCGACCGTTCCGCGCTCGACACCATCCTGCAGACCCGGCCCGACCGGCCGTACTCGTGCAGGCAGGGTTTCTGCCGGACCTGCAAGGTTCGTGTGCTGGCCGGTGCGCCGGACCATCGCGACAGCGTGCTCACCGACGCCGAACACGAGGCGGGCGAGATGCTCGTCTGCGTGTCCCGTGCCGAGGGCGGGCGGCTCGTGCTCGATCTGTGACTCCGCCGTGGAGGGCGCTCGGCAGTCAACCGCGCGTTGCGGCGAGTTCGGCCTCGATCGCCTCGACGCGCTCGGCCGCGATGCCCCACGGGTGCTCGACGCCGACCCGGCGATCGAGATCCCACAGCACGCATTCCTCGTCCGGAGCCGCCGCGAACGCCCACGCCACCACGGTGCGGCCGAGCTGCTCGGCCATGGTCCCGTGCGAATTGTCCGGGGGACCGCCGCCTTCCGGGAAGTGGTGGAGGAATCGGCCGTAGGCCTTCGTGCAGAAGTCGGCGTAGCGCTTCGTGCACAAGATGAAACCGTGCCACGCCTCGTCGGCCGCGTGCGACGGCATGCCGATCACCTGGTCGTCGCGCAGGGCGGCGCCGCAGCAGAGCAGCCACTGCCGTAATCCCTTGTCCACCAGTTCCCGTGGCTGCCAGGGGCAGGTCTTGTACACGGCGTCGGGTAGTTCCAGCGCGTCGACGGCCGAGCGGACGGTCGCCAGGTCGATGTCGCGGGACCTGCTGAAACTGAATGAAACCACAGTTCACTGTACGTGTGGGCCGGCGGGCCGCTACCGTTTTGGCATGCGCGCTCAGGCCCGGAGGAGGCGGAGCGTGACCACGGAGGGACCGGCGCTGCCGGAAAGGACACGATATGGAAGTACTCATCCTTCTCTTCGCTCTGGTGATGCTGGTATTTCTCATATCGGTCCCGATCATCGTGGTGGTTGTCGTGCTCCGCTCGCAACGCAACCGGCACCTGCCGCCGCCGAATGGACCGTGGCGCGGAGCCCGGGGCGGAGGGAATTACCACCACCACGGATCCACCGACCCGTTCTGGGCCGCGGGCGGCGCCGGTCTGATCGGCGGGCACGACCCGGGCCATCCGAATGGCTGCGGCGGGGGCCATCAGGAAAGTAGTTGCGGCGGAGGCAGCAGCTGCGGTGGGGGGAGCAGTTCCAGCTGTGGTGGCGGAAGCAGTTCCAGCTGCGGCGGCGGCGGTGGTGGCAGCAGCTGCGGCGGCGGGTCCTGACCCGCGATTTGACCTCAACCTGACTTCAGGTTCCATGCTGTCTTCGTTCGCGACGGCAAGGAACGATGGAGGTTGTGTCATGCGGGCTGTGCAAGCCGGTGTGTTCGGTGGACCGGAAGTGCTCGCGGTGCGTGAGCTGCCGGACCCGGTGGCCGGACCGGGTGAGGTGGTGGTCGATGTGGCGGCCGCCGATGTGATGTTCCTGGACACGCGGTTGCGTGGTGGCTGGGGGACGGACTTCTTCGCGATCGAGCCGCCGTACGTGCCAGGTGGCGCGGTCAGCGGCGTGGTGGCGTCGGTCGGCCCGGATGTCGATCCGGCCTGGGTGGGCAAGCGGGTGTCCACTCAGACCGCGGCCAGCGGTGTCGGCGGCGGTTTGCCGATCGGCGGGTACGCCGAGAAAGCGCTGGCCAAGGCGGAGACCTTGGTCGCGATTCCCGATGGGGTGACCATGACACAGGCCGTCGCGCTCGCACACGACGGCAGGACCGCGCTCGCGGTGTTCGACCGCGCCGCTATCCAGCCCGGGGAATGGGTCTTGATCACCGCCGCGGGCGGTGGTCTCGGAATTTTGCTGATCCAGCTCGCCAAGGCGGCGGGCGCGAACGTCGTCGCCGCCGCGCGGGGCGCCGCGAAGCTGGACCTCGCCGGACG
>NZ_BDBA01000104.1 GCF_001612745.1 Nocardia amamiensis NBRC 102102
GGCGGCGCGGTCGCGGTCAGGTCGGCGCGATCTTCGTCGTCGGGACGGCGGGCGTCGCGTCGTGCGTGAATCCGCCTGCCTCCGTGCGGGTCAGCGAGGTGGCGAATGGTCGCTCCTCCAGTTGTTTCATGCAGCGGGTGAGATCGTCCAGCAGTAGGTCGGCCATGTCGACGGTGAAACCGTGGCGGATCACCGCGCGCATGATCGTCTCGTCGTCGCGGTCGGCGGGCAGCGGGTACGCGGCGATCAGCCAGCCTCTGGAGCGCAGCCGGTCGGACAGGTCGTAGAGGTTGAAGCCGGGATCGCCGGTCAGCCGCCAGCACACCGCCGTGATCCCGCGCTGCGGGTCGCCGTCGTGGATCAGCTCGAAGACCCCGAACTTGCGCAGTCCCGCGGCCAGGTGCTGCGCCGCGCGGTAGATCGCGGACTGCACCCTGGCGTAGCCGGCACGTCCCAAGCGGATGAAGTCGTAGTACTGCGTGATCGCCTGCCCGCCGGGCCGGGAGAAGTTCAGGTTGAAGGTGGGCATGCTGCCGCCGAGGTAGTCGACGTTGAAGACCAATTCCTCCGGCAGGTCGGCCGCCTCGCGCCAGATCGCCCAGCCCGCGCCGAGCGGCGCGAGACCGGTTTTGTGCCCGGAGGCGTTGATCGACTTCACCCTTGGCAGCCGGAAGTCCCAGACCAGATCGGGCGCGGCGAACGGCGCGAGGAAGCCTCCGCTGGCGGCGTCGACGTGGATCGGGATGTCCAGGTCCTTGTCCTGCTGCAGCGCGTCGAGCGCGGCGCTGATCCCGGCCACGTCTTCGAACAGTCCGGTGTAGGTCTGACCGAAGGTCGGCACCACCATCATGGTGTTCTCGTCGCAGTGCTCGGCGAGGTCGCCGGGCCGCATGGTGAGCCGGTCGCCGCGCAGCGGAATCTGTCGGATCTCGACGTCGAAGTAGCGCGCAAACTTTTCCCAGCAGACCTGAACGGGCCCGCAGACGAAATTGGGCGTCCCGGTGCCGCCGCGCTTGCGCCAGCGGAATTTGGCCGCGAGGCCGCCGAGCATGGCCGCCTCGCTGGACCCCGTGGTCGAGGTGCCGTGGGTGGTGGCGGGGTCCGGCGCGTGCCACAGGTCCGCGACCATCCGGACGCCGCGGCGCTCCAGCTCGGCGGTCTGCGGGTATTCGTCCTTGTCGACGATGTTCTTGTCCAGGCATTCGGCCATCAGCCTGCGCGCCTGGTCGTCCACCCAGGTGGTGCAGAAGGTGGCCAGGTTCATCCTGGAGACGCCGTCGAGCATCAGCTCGTCGTGCACGAGTTCGTAGGCGACCTGGGGAAACATCTCGTGCGCCGGAAATCCGGTGCGCGGCGCGGACCGGCTGAGCCCCGGCAGCGCGAACAGGTCATCGGCTCCTTCGGACATGAATGCGGCCTCCCGATTCGGCTCGTCTGCGGTGTGCCTGGGTGGGCGCCGGTCGCCTGCGGACCGGCCGCGTTGCCGTGCCTTTCGAGGATGCCAGAAGATTGCTGAAATCCTCCCGATCAGCTTGACACACCGCCGCCCGCCACGGCTGGACTTCACCGTGCCGTCGTGAGTGACGTGCCGGATCCCAAGACCCGCCAGGCAGTGCGAACTTCGCGCGAGCGGGTCGGGGATAGGGTTGGGGGATGACTGAGGATGCTCGGACCGCGGGGCTGCGCGCACGGGTCGCGGAATTGATGCCGCAGGCGAAAAGCGATCTAGCCCACCTTGTTTCCTTCAAGTCGGTGGCCGACCCGCGGCAGTTTCCGCCCGAGGAGTGCGATCGTGCCGCGCAGTGGGTCGCCGATGCCTTCGCCGCGGCGGGCCTGACCACGGTCGGCCTGCACGAGACGCCTGACGGCAGCACGGCGGTCGTCGCAGCGCGACCGGCGCCCGACGGTGCGCCGACGGTGTTGCTCTACTGTCACTACGACGTCCAGCCTCCGATGGACGAGGGAGCGTGGCGCACTCCGCCCTGGGAACTGACCGAGCGGGACGGACGCTGGTACGGGCGCGGCAGCGCCGACTGCAAGGGCAACATCGTCATGCATCTGACGGCGTTGCGGGCGCTCGGCCCCGACCTGCCGCTGGGCGTGACCCTCGTTGCCGAGGGCTCCGAGGAGCAGGGCACCGGGGGACTCGAACGGTTCGTGGAGGCCGGTCCGGATCTGCTGCGTGCCGACGCCATCGTGATCGGCGACTGCGGCAACTTCGCCGCCGGCGTGCCGACTCTCACCGAGACGTTGCGCGGCAACGTGAATGTGCTGGTCACCATCGAAACTCTCGCCGGTCCACTGCATTCCGGCATGTTCGGCGGCCCGGCCCCCGACGCGCTGGCCGCGCTGATCCAGGTGCTCGCTTCCCTGCGCGACAAGCGGGGCAACACCACCATCGACGGGCTACCCAACGATCAGGTCTGGCCGGGCGTGCAGTATCCGAGCGAGCAGTTCCACGCCGACGCCGCCGTCCTGCGTGATGTGGAACTCACCGGTGACGGCACCGTCGCCGACATGCTCTGGGCGCGACCGGCGCTGACCGTGCTCGGCATCGATGCGCCACCCGTGGTCGGTTCCGCCGCCGCGGTCCCCGCGATCGCCCGCGCCCGCCTCAACCTCCGCATTCCGCCGGGCACCGATCCCGCGCAGGCGTACCGGGCGCTCGTCGGTCGACCACCTCGACGCGCACACGCCGTGGCACGCCAAGGTGACCATCGAGCTGGAAGGCATGGGAGCGCCGTTCCGGTCCCGCACCGGCGGGCCTGCACGTGCCGCGATGGAGGCGGCGCTGGCCGCGTCCTATGGACGACCCGCGACCACTCAGGGGCAGGGCGGATCCATCCCGCTGTGCAACGTCTTCTCCGCGACAGAGTGGGCGCAGCCGGACGAAGTCCGTCCGCAGCCCGCGCCGGGCCGAGCGAAGGCGAGGCAGCCGCCTACCCAGACGCGGAGATCATGCTGCTGGGCGTCGAGGAACCGAAATGCCTCATCCACGCGCCCAATGAGAGCGTCGACCCGAAAGAGATCGAGCACATGGCGCTGGCCGAGGCCCTGTTCCTCGCGACATACGCCGGGTAGCGCTACAGCTCGGTCGCGTCTTCCGGCCGGAGTACCCTGAATTCGGTTCCGGCGGGCGCCATTTCGGTCAGGCGGCCGAAATAGATGCCTTGCGCTTCGGGCTGGATGATGCCGAAGTGAATGGGCAGCGCGACACGCGGAGCGACCGCGCGCAGATAGTCGACCGCCTCGCTGATCCGCATCCAGGGCGCGGCGGCCGGAGCGGCCAGCACGCCGACGGGGACCGGTGGCACCCACAGCGAGTCGCCGGGGTGCACGAGCTGGGCCGGGTCGTCCTGGGTGCCCAGCTGGAAGACGGTGTTGTCGATCACGGGGATCTCAGGGTGGATGACGGCGTGCCTGCCGCCGCCTCCGGTGATCTGGAGATCACCGAGTGTCAGCACATTGCCCGCGCGGACCGGTTCCCACGGCTCGCCGAGCTGCTGGGCCGTCTGCGGGTCCGAGAGCAGCCGCGCGCCGGGGTTGGCCTCGATGAGCGCATCGATCCGGTTCGGGTCGATGTGATCGGGATGCTGGTGCGTGACCGCGATCGCGTCCAAGCCGGTGAGGCCCTCGAAGCCGTGCGAGAAGATGCCCGGGTCGAACAGGATCTTCGTGCCGTGCAGCTCGACGAGAAGGCAGGAATGACCGAAGTGGGCTATGCGCATGCCGCCATGCTATCGACGCCACATGTGTTCTCGGCGACATCGCCGCGTCTTGTCCCACCCCGCGGATGCCACGCCCGACCAGCACAACTACGCTGCTCAGGTAACCCCCACAACCACATGAGGAGCAACGCGTGGCACGAGTCGTGGTCGAGGTGATGCCGAAGACCGAGATCCTGGATCCGCAGGGGCAGGCCATCGGCGGGGCGCTCGAGCGTCTGGGATTCAATGGCGTCTCGGATGTGCGGCAGGGGAAGCGATTCGAACTCGACGTCGACGACAGCATCGACGACGCGGCGCTGGCGAAGATCGCCGAATCGCTGCTGTGCAACACGGTGATCGAGGAGTGGAAGGTGGTCCGCCTCTCATGACCGCGCGGATCGGGGTCATCACGTTTCCCGGCACGCTCGACGACGTCGACGCCGCACGGGCGGTGCGCCTTGCCGGGGCCGAGGCGGTCAGCCTGTGGCACGCGGACGCCGACCTGAAGAGCGTCGACGCTGTGATCGTGCCCGGCGGTTTCTCCTACGGCGATTACCTGCGCGCGGGCGCCATCGCTCGCTTCGCCCCCGTGATGGGCGAGGTCGTGCGCTCGGCCGGCGCCGGGTTGCCGGTGCTGGGTATCTGCAACGGCTTCCAAGTCCTGTGCGAGGCGGGGTTGCTGCCGGGTGCGCTGACCCGCAACGAGGGCCTGCACTTCATCTGCCGGGACCAATGGCTGACGGTGGAGTCGGTGTCGACAGCGTGGACGTCCCGTTTCGAGCCGGGTGCCCAGATCCTCGTCCCGCTCAAGTCCGGCGAGGGTCGCTACCAGGCCTCGGCCGCGGTGCTCGACGAGCTGGAGGGTGAGGGTCGGGTGGTCTTCCGCTACGCGGGCGACAATCCGAACGGTTCCAAGCGCGAAATCGCGGGCATCGCCTCGGCCAACGGGCGTGTCGTCGGCCTGATGCCACACCCGGAACATGCCACGGAGCCTCTGACCGGCCCGAGCGACGATGGGCTCGGACTGTTCCTCTCGGTACTGGACACGCTGGTCTCGGCCTAGATCCGCGCTGCGCGACCGGCGGGTCTGCCGGTATTCAGGAGTGCCGCGGCAGTTCCGGCTACCGCAGGCACGGCGGATCTGTCGAGCCCGGCTCGCGTCACGAAGCAGGACGCGCTCGGCCGCGTGGCTCGCAGCGTTGCCGAAAGCTGCCGCATCCGAGAAGGCCGGAGTCGCACTCCACGAAACCGGAATGCGGATCAGGCGATGCGGTCGACGATGTCGAAGCCGACGCCGTCGGCGCGGGCCAGGTAACCGTCTTGGATCGCCTGGTTGCCCCGGAAACTCCGTAGCCCGCCAGGGGTTTCGAGAACCGCACCTCGGTCGATGGCGTCGAGGACTGCGGGCACTTCGAGCGATCCGACCGTCCGCGCGAGCGCGCCCAGGGTGTGGATGGCGTCGTACGTAGCGTTGCTGAAGCTGGTGAGCGCGGGGGCGAAGGCGCCGTACCTCCGGCGGTAGCGGGTCAGCCGGTCGCGTCCGTCCGGCGTGCTGTCGTCGAGGAAGAAGCTGGATGCCACGTAAAGGTTCCGGTTGGCCTCCGGGCCTGCCGCCAGCAGCACGTTCTCGTCCGCGGCCGGGCTGACCCGCAGCTGTGCCGCGGCGCGGCCGGTGGCCGCGAACTGCTGGTTGAACCGGGACACGTCGGCGCCGACCATGAGGATCACCACCGCGTCGGCCAGGTCGAGCGCCGGATGGGTGAGGAAGCCGGCGAAGTCCGGCAGCCCCAGTGGGACGAACTGTTCGAGCACGATTGCGGCGGGATCGGCCAGGCTGTCGCGAATCGCCCTGGCGGACTGGCGCGGCCAGATGTAGTCGTTGCCGATGATCGCCCAGCGCCGCACGCCGTACTCGCGTTCGAGCCAGTGCACGGCGGGCACGGTCTGCCCGGCCGGGTGCTCGCCGAGCATCAGCACGCCGGGTAGTTCGTCGGTCAGTCCCTCGTGGCTGGTCGCGTACAGGTAGGGCACCCGGCTGGCGCCTGCCCGCGCCACGGCCCGCCGGACCGCGGAGGTGTGCCAGCCGGTGATGGCGTGCACCATGCCGGTGGCCAGCAGCGCCGAGACCTCGGCGGCGACCTCGTGCGGCGGTCGTCCGCCATCGATATTCGTAGTACGAATTTCTCGCCCCAGAATTCCCGCGCCATGGTTGATTTCCTCGACCGCCAGCGATATCGCCGCCTCGCAGGACGGCGCGACGATACCGCCCGGTCCCTGGAGCGGAACGATGTTGAGGATCTCGATGGTGCCCTCTGGGCTCTCGGCGAGCGCTGGCATTCGGTACTCTTCTTCTCGTTCGAGCGAAATTCATGGCAGGCAGGAAATAAATGACGTCCATTGTAAGCGGAAATTCCACGCTGCATGGCGCGCTGCGTGCTGCGGAGCGCGGGTGGGTGCGACACTTGGACGCGGCGCTGTGCGTCAGACAGCTCTCGCCGGATCAGTGGTCGATGCTGTCGAACCTGTGTGGCGACGCGGGCATCACGATGACCGAACTGGCGGCCAAATCGCAGCTCGCGCCGTCCTCGGCGACCAGGCACGCGGACTATCTGGCCGAGCGCGGCCTGATCTTCCGGCTCGCCGCACAGGACGACCGGCGCCGCGTCCTGATCGGTCTGAGCAGGCTCGGGGCCGACCTGGTCGCCGAGGTACGTGCGGAAGAGGCGCGCGCCGAGCAGGCGTTGCGAGGGCGAATCGGGGCGCGCCGATATACCGAACTCATGCGACTGCTGGATCTGGTTTCCATCGCCTCGGAGTAAATACTCCGAAGTACCGGCATTCATCCGATGAATGTCTCGAACGCGCGATTAACTTGCGGCCGCCAAACCATTCTGGCTGTTATGTTCCAATCGGAATCGACGCGGTCGAAGGAGTATTCGTGCCGAGCGGTTTCTTGGGGAATGTGGTATCGATGCGTCGCCTTGCCTCGGTATCGGCCCGCGCGTATCTCCTCGGCCATGGCACGTCGAAGACGGCTAGCGAGGTTGCCGCAGAAAGGGCGCTGTCGGACGGAGTCCGTCCATAATCCGCGCCGGACGAGCGGAGGCGAGGTCGCCGCCTAGGATCGCAGGCATGCCCGTTTCCACCACCGCAGCCACGGCCGCCGGGCTGTGCGCGTTCATCGATGCGTCTCCGTCACCGTTCCACGTCTGTCGCACGGTCGCCGCGGAATTGGACGCGCGCGGGTTCAGCAGGCTGGCCGAAGCGGAGCCATGGCCCTCGGATAGCCAGGGCAGGCACTACGTGGTGCGCGGCGGATCGCTGGTCGCCTGGGCGACCGGAGACGACTCGAGCGCGACCGCGTTCCGTGTGGTCGGCGCGCACACCGACAGCCCCAACCTGCGCGTCAAGCAGCACCCGGATCTGAGCTCGGCGGGCTGGCAGCTGGTCGGCCTGGAACCGTACGGTGGCGCGTGGCTGAACTCCTGGCTGGATCGCGAGCTGGGCGTCTCCGGTCGGTTGAGCGTGCGCGAGGGAAACACGGTGCGGGAGCGCCTGGTTCGCATCGATGAACCGATCCTGCGGGTGCCGCAGCTGGCCATCCATCTGTCCGAAGACCGCAAGGGCGTCACCCTGGATCCACAGCGGCACGTCAACGCGATCTGGGGTGTCGGGTCGGAGTCCGGCGCGTTCCTCGATTTCGTCGCCGCGCGCGTCGATGTCGACCTGGGCGAGGTGCTCGGCTGGGAGCTGATGACCCACGACTTGACGCCGAGCAGACTGGTCGGCCGGGACCAGGATCTGGTCAGCGCGCCGCGCCTGGACAACCAGGGCACCTGCTTCGCAGGCCTGCAGGCGTTTCTGGCCGCGATCGAGCAGCCGGGCGCGGCGGTTCCGGTACTGGCCATGTTCGACCACGAGGAGGTCGGCAGCCAGTCCGATCGCGGCGCGCAGTCGGATCTGCTGCCCGCCGTGCTGGAACGGATCGTGCTCGCGCGGGGCGGCGGACGCGCCGACTACCTTGCCGCGCTGGCCGGTTCGGTGTGCGCATCCGGTGATATGGCGCACGCCACGCATCCCAACTATCCGGAGCGGCACGAGCCCGCGCATCGGATCGAGGTGAACGGCGGGCCGGTGCTCAAAGTCAACCAGAACCTGCGCTACGCCACCGACGCCACCGGCGCGGGCGCGTTCGCGTTGGCCTGCGCACAGGCCGGAGTTCCCTTGCAGCGCTATGTGCATCGCGCCGATCTGCCTTGCGGCTCCACAATCGGGCCGATGACCGCGGCGCGCACCGGCATGCCGACCGTCGACGTCGGCGCGCCGCAGCTGGCGATGCACTCGGCGCGCGAACTGATGGGCGCGTCCGACGTACCGGCCTACGCCGCGGCGCTGGCCGCCTTCCTGACACCCGAGACCACCGGGCGGTAGGTGACCACCGCGACGACGAACACCGCGAAAGTGGCCAGCACATAACTGCTTCCGATCACCTGCTGCCACCAGGCCCAATCCAATTCGCGATCGCGCGAGTGCGGCAACAACCAGTGCGGACCGATCAGGAACAGCAGAGTGCACGCCGCGACCGCGCCGATCACCCGCGGGCTGCGCGCGCCACGCACCATGAGGTCGGCCGTGATCACCAGCGCGGGCGCGATCCAGACCCAGTGATGCGACCACGACACCGGCGAGACCAACAGAATCGCCGCGGCGTTGACCAGCAGCGCCGCGACGGTGGCGCCGGCGTCGATCAGCCTGCGCATCCACACCGCGGCGAGCGCGACCGCGGCCAGTGACAACGAGATCCACAGCAGGGTGGCCACGGAATCATCGACGCCCAGACGGAACGTCATGCCTTTGATGGACTGGTTGCCCGCGAAATAGGGCGGCCCGATCCGGCCGGTATCGGCGAGTGTGGTGAACCAGTAGTCCACGGAATCGCTGGGGAACAGTAGGAATCCGACGCCGACCGCCGCGATAGCGGAGACCACCAGCGTGCCGGCGGCCTTCCAGTCCTTGCGCAGCAGGAAGTACAGCAGATAACCGGCGGGGATCAGCTTCACCGACACCGCGATACCGATCAACATGCCGCGCGGCCAGAACGGCTTGCGTACCAGGCAATCCAGCGCGATGGCGGCCATCAGCACCAGGTTGACCTGGCCGAACCCGAAGGTCTGGCGGACCGGCTCTAGAAACTGCGCCACCGCCACCGCGCCGATCACCAGGGTGAGCACGCTCCGCCGGGACAGCTCGGGACGCAGGCGAACCAGCACCAACCACAGCGCGATTCCCAGGCTCGCCACCGAGGTGGCGGTCACCAGCACTTCGGCGACCGTCAGCGGCATCAGGGCCAGCGGTGCGAAGAACAAGGCGGCCAGCGGGGGGTAGGTGAACGGTAGTCCGATGCCCTCGACCGGCGGCATCGGGCCGTACAGCTCGCCGCCGTCCAACCACACCCGGGCGCCGTTGCGATAGACCTGCAAATCGATGTAGCCGTGCCACCAGTGCGCTACCAGGGACACGGTCGCCGACACCGCGAATAGAGCGATGGCGGCAATCAGCCAGCGCACTTGCGGCGAGGACAGGTTCGGCGCGCTATCGGGCGCGGCTGGAGAATCTCTGTTCCGGAATCGCGTGGCGGCTGATCGCCCACCCGTATTCGCGACCCCCGATCCTTCGTTCACCGGCTCAGAGTAGCCGGTGCGCACCGCCGCTCAGCTGGTCCACCCGGGTGGCGACACCACGCACGGAACTCCCTCGTGCGGACGCTTCTCCGCGCCCGGGGGCGCGGCCGTGGCGGCCTCACGTGCGTTGCCCATACCCACTGCCTTTAGACTTACACCCGGCATCTCGCCGCTTGCCGCCCCCTGCCCGGCCGAAAGGATCCTGGTACCTCGTGACTCCGCAGGTCGACACCGTCAGCGCAGCCGCAGCAAACCCCGATGTGCCGCAACCGTACAAAGAACTCGGCCTCAAGGACGACGAGTACGCCCGCATCAAGGAGATCCTCGGCCGCAGGCCGACCGACGCCGAACTGGCGATGTACTCCGTGATGTGGAGCGAGCACTGCTCCTACAAGTCCTCGAAGGTGCACCTGCGCTACTTCGGCCAGACCACCACCGACGAGATGCGCGAGTCCATGCTCGCGGGCATCGGTGAGAACGCGGGCGTGGTGGACGTCGGCGACGGCTGGGCGGTCACCTTCAAGGTGGAAAGCCACAACCACCCGTCCTACGTCGAGCCCTACCAGGGCGCTGCCACCGGCGTCGGCGGCATCGTGCGCGACATCATGGCGATGGGCGCGCGTCCGATCGCGGTGATGGACCAGATGCGCTTCGGCGCGGCGGACGCGGACGACACCCGTCGCGTGGTGGACGGCGTGGTGCGCGGCGTCGGCGGCTACGGCAACTCGCTCGGCCTGCCCAACGTCGGCGGCGAGACCGTGTTCGACGCCTCCTACCAGGGCAATCCACTGGTGAACGCGCTGTGCGCCGGCGTGATGCGGGTCGAGGACCTGCACTTGGCCTTCGCCTCCGGAACCGGCAACAAGATCGTGCTGTTCGGCGCGCGCACCGGGCTGGACGGCATCGGCGGCGTGTCTGTGCTCGCCTCGGACACCTTCTCCGGAGACGAGTCCGGCACCGGCCGCAAGAAGCTGCCCTCGGTGCAGGTCGGCGACCCGTTCACCGAGAAGGTGCTCATCGAGTGCTGTCTCGAGCTGTACGCGGCGCAGCTGGTGGTCGGCATCCAGGACCTGGGTGGCGCCGGATTGTCCTGCGCCACTTCCGAGCTCGCGGCCGCCGGGGACGGGGGCATGCACATCGAGCTGGACAAGGTGCCGCTGCGCGCGGCCAATATGACCCCCGCCGAGGTGCTCTCCAGCGAATCGCAGGAGCGCATGTGCGCGGTGGTCACGCCCGAGAACGTGGACGCGTTCATGGCCGTGTGCCGCAAGTGGGACGTGCTGGCCACGGTGATCGGCGAGGTCACCGACGGTGACCGGCTGGTGGTCACCTGGCACGGCGAGACCGTGGTGGACGTGCCGCCGCGCACCGTCGCGCACGAGGGCCCGGTGTACGAGCGCCCGGTCGCGCGCCCCGACGAGCAGGACGCGCTGATCGCCGACACCCCCGACCGGCTGGACCGGCCGAAGACCGCCGACGAGCTGCGCGACACCCTGCTGAAGATGATCTCCAGCCCGCAGCTGTGCAGCCGCAAGTGGATCACCGAGCAGTACGACCGCTACGTGCGCGGCAACACCGTCTTGGCCGAGCACGCCGACGCGGGCGTCATCCGGATCGACGAGGAGACCGGCCGTGGCATCGCGCTGGCCACCGACGCGTCCGGCCGCTACACCAAGCTGGACCCCTACACCGGCGCGCAGCTCGCGCTGGCCGAGGCCTACCGCAACGTGGCCACCACCGGTGCCACGCCGAAGGCGGTCACCAACTGCCTGAACTTCGGTTCGCCGGAGGACCCGGGCGTGATGTGGCAGTTCCAGCAGGCGGTGCGCGGCCTCGCGGACGGCTGCGTTGCGCTGGGCATCCCGGTGACCGGCGGCAATGTCAGCTTCTACAACCAGACCGGCCAGACCGCGATCCTGCCGACCCCGGTGGTCGGCGTGCTCGGCGTGCTCGATGACGTGCACCGCCGCATCCCGACCGGGCTGGGCCTGGAACCGGGCGAGACGCTGATCCTGCTCGGCGAAACGCACGACGAGTTCGGTGGCTCGATCTGGTCGCAGGTGCAGCACGACCATCTCGGCGGCGTTCCGCCGAAGGTCGATTTCGCCCGCGAGCAGCTGCTCGCCGAGGTGCTGAGCGCCGGTTCCCGCGACGGCATGATCAGCGCGGCGCATGACCTGTCCGAGGGCGGCCTCGCCCAGGCCGTCGTCGAGGCCGCGCTCGCCGGTGAGACCGGTTGCCGCATCCTGCTCCCCGAGGGGGCCGACCCGTTCGTGATGCTCTTCTCCGAGTCGGCGGGGCGGGTGCTGGTCGCCGTGCCGCGTTCGGAGGAGACCAGGTTCACCCGCATGTGCACAGCGCGCGAGCTGCCGTGGGTGCGCATCGGCGTGGTCGACCAGGGCTCGGATTCGGTTGAGGTGCAGGGCCAGTTCTCGATCAACATGGACGAGTTGCGCGCGGCCCATGAGGGCACGCTGCCGAAGCTGTTCGGCGCGGGCGCGGTCTGAACGCCCACCTGGGCGGGCCTGGACCCCTCGTTTGCCGGGCCCGCCCAGGTGCGCGTGATCAGGCGACGGATGTGAACGGATCGTGCTCAGCGAGCAGCTTTTCCATCCGCGCCTGGTCGATGCGACCGTGAACGGTCGCCGCCTCGTGCTGGTCGCGAACCACTTTCGCCAGCGTGAAGGTGCTCGTGACCAGGAACAGGACCGACATCGCCAGGAATCCGCGCTGCCAGATGTCCAGGGGCAGGGCGAAGATGCCGATGCCGACCCCGATGAAGCTGACGCCGAAGGCGATCGCGGCTTGCGCGACGAAAGCCGTGGTGGCTTTCGGCCGTGCGTTCGCTGTGCTCATGGATAGAAGTCTGCGGATCGCGCCGCGCCCGCGCCCGCGTACAACTACTCGAGCGGATTGGGTAGTTGCCTTGGCCGCTCTCGATTCCGGGCTCTCGGCAATCCTTCGGCATGATCCGGCCCGTTTTCCGTCGGGCGCCGCGCCGGGTCGTCGGTGGCGACCGCCATACTGGTCGAATGCTGGAGACCGCCGGGACCATGCGGAGGCTGCGTATGCGCACCGTCGCGGTCGTCCGGCGGGCCGAGAAGATCATCGACCTGAACTATGTCGGCCTTGTGGTCGCGACGGTGTTCTTCGCGCTGTCGGTGACGCCGTCGTTACTGCCGCGCGACTGGCTGTTCCAGGGCTTGATCAGCGGAATCAACGCCGCGATCGGATACGGGGTCGGCTGCCTGCTGGAGTGGCTGTTCCGGCTGTGGGTGCGTCCGCGGTTGAAGTTCTCCCCACCGCCCACCTGGGTGCGGTACACGGCGAAGTCGGCCATCCTGTTCAGCGCCGCGCTGAGCGCCGCACTCATGCTGGTGCAATCGGCGCGGTGGCAGCGCGAGATCACCGCGCTGATGGGGATGGCGGGCACCACCACCCCCGCCTACCTGCGTACCGGGCTGCTCAGCGTGGCCGTCGGCGCCGCAGCCGTCGCGGTGTACCGCACGGTGCGGGAGATCATCCTTTTCCTGGCTCGCCTGCTCAACCGGTGGGTGCGGGTGCCGCGCGAGCTGGCGCCTGCCGCCGGGTTCCTCGTTCTGGTGCTGCTCGCGGTCACGATCTTCAACGGTGTGGCGGTGCGAGCGTTCTTCGCGGTGGCGAACTCGGCGTTCAGCGTGCGCAACGACCACACCGCGGTGAACGCGGTTCAGCCGCAGCAACCGGAGCGCTCCGGCAGCCCGGTCTCGCTGGCGAAATGGGAGACACTCGGGTTCGAGGGGCGGTGGTTCGTCTCGCACGGTCCCACCGCCAGCCGGATCGCCTCGGTCACCGGCCGCCCCGCGAAAGAACCGATCCGGGCCTACGTGGGGCTGGAGTCTGTCGACGGCGACGAGAATCCGGCGGACCTGGCGGTGGCCGAGCTCGAGCGGACCGGGGCGTTCGACCGGCAGGTGCTCGTCGTGGTCACCACCACCGGAACCGGCTGGGTGAACGCGCTGGCCGCCGCGGCGATCGAGTACATGTACGACGGCGATTCCGCCATCGTGGCCACGCAGTACTCGTATCTGCCGAGCGTGCTGTCGTTCCTGGCCGACCGCGGCAAGGCCGCCGCGGCGGGCAAGGAATTGTTCGACGCGGTGTACCAGCACTGGGCCGCGCGCCCGCCGCAGCAGCGACCCAAACTGCTCGTGTACGGGGAGAGTCTGGGCTCGCAGGGGTCCGAGGCGGCATTCGACGGGCTGGCCGATCTGCGGGCCAAGGTGGACGGGGCGCTGTGGGTCGGCCCGCCGAACTCCAACCGGCTGTGGCAGCAGTTCGTCGAGCGCCGCGATCCCGGTTCGGACGAGGTCGAGCCGGTGTACGCGGACGGTCTCGTGGTCCGGTTCGCCTCCGACGCCGCCGACCTGGCCCGGCCCCGCTCGGAATGGCGGCCGCCGCGCATCGCCTATCTGCAGCACGCGTCCGACCCGATCGTCTGGTGGTCGACGGATCTGATCTTCTCGCAACCGGATTGGCTTTCCGAGCCGCGCGGCTCGGACGTGTCCTCGCAGATGCGCTGGTGGCCGTTCGTCACCTTCTGGCAGGTCGCCGCCGACCTCACCAACGCACAGGGCGTCACCGACGGGCACGGGCACCGCTACGGCAGCCTGGTGCTGGACGGTTGGGCGGCCATCGCGGCGCCGCCGGACTGGACCGCCGAGAGGTCCGAACGCATCCGGTCCGAGGTGGAGGTCACGGAGGACTACGAGCGGAAGATCAAGTGACCGGAACACGCCTCCCGGAAACGGTTGCGGCCGTGGCACTTCCGC
This sequence comes from Nocardia amamiensis NBRC 102102, assembly GCF_001612745.1. GTDB lineage: Bacteria > Actinomycetota > Actinomycetes > Mycobacteriales > Mycobacteriaceae > Nocardia > Nocardia amamiensis. The sequence continues at coordinate 14,200 of NZ_BDBA01000104.1, forward strand.
TGGTCTGGAGCAACCTGGTCCTGCCCCGCCTCGGGCTCGGGGTGCGCGGCCGCACCGCCGCCAATGCCGGTTTCGCCACGGGATACGCGCTCGCGCTGCGCGGCGATCCGAACTGGTGCTCCAGGGACGGTGTGCGCTATGGGATGCTCACCGCTGGCGTGGTCGCCGCCGGTTATGGTGCGGCCCTTGCCTTTCCATCGGCGCGAAGGTTCGTTGGGGCGATCGCCGACCGAGGGCCGGGAGTGTCGACGGTGGAGTGGGTCGCCGTTCACATCCCGATCGGCACCGTCTACAGCGAAGAACTAGTGTTCCGCGGCACCCTGGATCCCCTGCTGGACCAGGCTTTCGGCGCACGGGCGGGCGCGCTGCTCAGCGCGGCGACCTTCGGCCTCTGGCACATCGCGCCGGCACGCGCGGCGGGCGACAGCGTGCCGGCCACCATCGCCATGACAACGGCGGGCGGTCTGATCTTCAGCTGGCTGCGCCGCCGCACCGGAAGCGCCACCGCCCCGGCCCTGGCTCACCTGGCGATGAACGCAGGCGGAGCGATTGCCCCCCGCTTGGCGCGCCGTCTCGCAGGTTCTTTCGGCGAACGCTGAGTGGTGCGGGGCGATCCCGCCCTCATCGTTTCACGCATCGTTGCCATCCCGGCACGCTCGCGCTCGGCATCGTGCGCTGGCCCCGACTGAACTCGGCCAACTTGGGTCACCACTGCGCTCGCCGCGGAACACACCGCGATCCGGAAGTAATCGGACATCTCCCCGGTGACAACGCGGGCGTTGGGCCGGCCACCGATGGCATACCGCGTGCCCCGCCGGAATGGGCGTGCTCGGCGCAATCAGCCCAACTGATCAGTTGCTGGCGAAGACATGCTTGCGCACAGTGTTCCTATATAGGTACATTGTTCGCATAGCGCGAACAATGTGCGCAACGACAGATGGGAAGTAAGCGATGTCGAACTCGGTGAGCTGGGACCAGACGGGCGCGTGGCAGGTGCGTGGGAGCTGGGGAAGTACGAACTCGGCGGGGCGCAGGTTCTCCGTGGCGCGCTGGCAGACGCGGCTGGACGAACTGCGGGCCGAGCATCACGTGCCGGGCGCGTCGCTGGCGGTACTGGTCGACGGGCAGGTCTACGAACTCGCCAGCGGCGTCCTGCATCGCGGGACCGGAGTGCCGGTTACCACCGATTCGGTGTTTCTGTGCGGTTCGATCGCCAAGGTGTACACCGCGACGCTGATCATGCGACTGGTGGACGCGGGCAAGCTCGAGCTCGACGCGCCGGTGACGGACGTGCTGCCGGAGTTCGCCACTCCCGACCCGGAGGCGACGGCGACGATCACCATCCGGCAGCTGCTCAGCCACACCGGCGGCGTCACCAACGATTTCAACCACGACACCGGGCGAGGCGACGACTGCCTGGCCGCATACGTCCACGCGGCACGGGATGTCGCGCTGGACTGCGCACCCGGGACGGCCATGTCGTACGGCAGCCTCGGCTACGTGGTGCTCGGTCGCGTCGTCGAGGTGCTCACCGGAAAGACCTGGGACCAAGCGGTGCACGACATGCTCGCCGCGCCACTCGGGCTGGATCACCTGGTGACGCTGCCCGAACAGGCGCTGCGGTTCCGCGTCGCGATGAGCCACCTCGGCGCGGCGGGCGTCGACCCGGATCCCGCACCGGAGTGGGACGCGATGCCCCGCAGTGTCGCGCCCGCAGCGCGGGTGATCAGCTCGGCCGGTGACATGGTCCGATTCGCCCACATGCATCTCGACGGCGGGCGCGGCGCCGACGGCGCCGAGGTGCTCTCCGCCGCGTCCGTCGCCGCAATGCAGCGGCGCGAGGTCGACGTCCCGGACAAGTGGACGGTCAGCGCCGACGGCTGGGGCCTCGGGTGGACCCTCTACGACTGGGACGGCGTCAAAGGATTCGGCCACGACGGCGCGGCGATCGGCCAGTACGCCTACCTGCGGGCGGTGCCGGAAGCGGGGGTCGCGGTGGCGCTGCTGACCAATGGCGGCGGCGCGCGCCAGCTCTATGCGGCCCTGCTACGCGAACTGCTCGCCGAGTTGGCGGATGTCCGCATCCCGGACGCGTTCGGCCCGGCCGACCCGCCGGTGGCGGTGGATATCGCGCCGTTCGTCGGAACCTACCGGCGCGCCGGGGTGGTCATCACCGTCACCAAGCGCGACGACGGCACCGGGCACATGCTGTATGAGTTCGTCGACGGCATGGCGGGTCTGTCGCCCGCCCTCAGCATGGACCTGACCCCGGTCGCGCCCACCGTGTTCGCCGCGTCCGGCGCGGGGCCGTCCTTCAGCGAGGACTACATGCCGGTGGTCTTCGCCACCCTCGCCGACGGCACCGAATGCTGCTACGTCGGTATGCGCGCTACCCCGAAACAAGCCGCCTGACCCTTCTCCGCAGTCGCCCGGATCCCCACGCCGTTCCCGAGCGTGGTGCCGGGCAACTGTGCTGAGCGGGTCTCGGGTGTCGGGACCGGGAAACCCCGGTTTGCCCACCGAACCGACGTAGCGGCCGAAGAACTGGACCATCTTGGCCTCGTTCGGGTTCACCACGGTCAGCCCAGTCGCGAAGAACAGCAGGACCACCACCACGACCGTCGCGGCGACCGCGCCGCCGATAGCGAGCGCGAAGTAAGGTCTGCTGGGTGGCGCGAGGGACGGTTGATCCGGCGGAGATGCGAGCGGCGGTGGCGGCAGTGAGCGGGTGGCTGCGCGACGAGTCGGCGGGCGCCCCCGCTCGGACCGAACTCGCGACAGCGGTGCGAACCACGGCGCGGTCGCTGGCGGCCTCGGCGCCCGGGCACTCGGTGGAGGTGCGGGTCCCGCCGTTCGTCGCGGTGCAGTGCATCGAGGGTCCCCGGCACACCAGGGGCACCCCGCCCAACGTGGTGGAGACCGACCCCCGGACGTGGCTGCTCCTGGCCACCGGCCTGCTCGACTTCGACGCCGCGGTCGACTCGGGTGCGGTCAGCGCGTCCGGTACCCGCGCGGCCGAAATAGGCCACTGGCTGCCGATCGCCCGGGCCGCGACGGCATAACTACCCGCCCCACCGGTCTGGGGGTGCGACCCACCTCGCGGCGGCATGCGCGCGTGCCGCCGACTCCGGGGCCGATCGCGATGGAAGCAGCATTGTCGCTCGCCGCCGCCCTGCGGGTTGTCGTCGACCCACGCGTCAGGCGCTACGCGGCAGCCGGGAAGGTCACGGAATAGCCTGTTGGCGAGGCGAATCGCCGCTGCGTAGCCACGGGCCGGTCGCTCTGCTCCGACGCGCTCGACAGTCAGGCAGTGGGCTGAGGCCGCCCCGCGAGCTTGCCTGCGCGGCTCTGCGGAAGCGCAAGTTTCGATCCCACTGTAGAGCCGAAGATCGGCCCACCGAGCCCAGCCGCGTGCCGGGCTTATGCTCAGGGCATGCTCGTAAACCGGTCGAGCAGTGCCGTCTTGATGCCGGGGCGAGAGCCGAAGACGAGCGTGAACGCCGCCTCGCGCAAGGAGCGTTCGGCCGACGTGCCGCGGGTGATCGCGGTGCTGCCGGTGGCGGTGAACAGGGCGGACGCGGCACGCATCGCCAGTTCGGAGGCCCGGGCGCGCGTGAGGTAGACATCGGCGCTCCCGCTGAGCGAGGCGTCCAGCTCCGTGCGGATCGCACCGCGCTCCGTGGCGAGCGCGGTGGTATCGATGCCGAGCTGATCGAGCTCGGCGAGGCAGCGGCGCACGATCCCGAGCGCGAGCGAACCGTTGCGCCACGCCGCCACGACGAACGACGCGTGGAACGATTTCAGGGAAAGCCGGTTGTCCACCGCCGAATCCGGGACGCGCAGACCCTCGAACCGCGCGGTCACGGTGCGGCTGGCGTCCGCGGCGGTGAGCGGAATCGGCCGCACCGACAGCCGCGGGCTCTCCTCGGCGGGCACGATCACGCTGATCAGCGATTGGTCGTCGGCAGCGTCCCGTGCGACGACGCCGACCACGTCCACCATGCCCCATCCGGTGATGAAAGGCGCCTTCCCCTCGATGGCGAACCCGCCGTCCATCCGGTGCGCGACGAGTGCGGGTTGTTCGGCAGCACCCGCATAGGTCACCCCGGAACGCACCCGGCCCGCCCTCAGGTCCGCGCTGAAGCGCTCGCGCAGTGCGACATTCGGTGAGCTCGCCACCCGGCGGGCCACCCCGAGATGCTGCGCCCAGACGAACGACGTGGCCAGGCAGCCCGCCACGAGCATCTCACCGACCTCGGTGAACGCGGCCAGGTCGATGTCCTCCCGCATCGAGATGCCGTAGAACCCCGCCTCGGCCAGCGCGTCGAAATGCGCCTGCGGTATCTCGCCGTCGCGGTCGACGGCGCTCGCGTGCGGCGCGAGCACCTCGTCGGTCAGTCTGCGGGCCCGTTCGATCCACGAAGTCACGTCGACCATCATTCCGGCCGCGGGCCGCTCACGCTTGGACGCGGTTGCGCCGCTCCAGCCCCTTGCGGTCGTAGAAGCGGGTGACCGCCGCGCCGAACACCAGCCCGATGGTGAGCCCGAGCACCGCCATCCACACCCCGCGGGTGAGTCCGGCGTCGAAGTTCGCGTCGAAGTACAGAATCGACCGCACGCCGAGGAAGACCTGGTGCATGGGTTCGAACGAGGCCAGCCACCCGAAGTACCGCGGCGTCGCCTCGATCGGCACGGTGCCACCGGAGGACGGCAGGCCCAGGATGACGAACAGGATCAGGTTCACCAGCAACCCCGCCGACCCGATCGCCGCCAGCATGGACAGCCCGGTCACGCCCACCGCGATCATGGCCAGCGCGCTGTAGAGGAACAGTGCGAGCGGATTGCCGATCGGCATGTCCAGCAGCGTGCCGACGATCAGGAGCACCCCAGCGACGATGTTCGCCGCCAGCACCAGCACGCCCCATTTGATCAGCAGCGTCCTGAACCGCGAGATCGGCGTCGGCGGATAGTGCACGTACCACGGTCCGTACTCGGTGGGTACGAAACCGAGCTGGGCGTCGATCATGGTGTGAATGACCATCGCGCCCACCACTCCGGCCAGCAGCAACAGCAGCGCGTAGAAGAACGCGGTGAGGCCTTGACCGGTGCCGTCGGGCAACGGGTGGTACTGCTGCACGACCACCTGGACCGGCGAGGCGAGCGCGACCCTGGTCGCGCCGGACAGTTCGGGTGCGGGCGGGCCGCCGGGCCGCGGTGCCAGCTGCGCGTTGACCTGATCGGTCAGCTGCCTGCCGACCTCTTTGTTCACCTCGGTCAGCGCCTGGTCGCCGATCCGGAGCACGATCTGGGTGCCGAACGCACCCGTGCGCGGGTTCGTCTGCACCGTGATGATGGGCCGCTGGATGTCACCCGGTATGACGCTGCCCACACCGAGAATGCCGACGAGCTTGCTGAAGTCGCTCGGGATGACGATCGCGCCGTATACCTGCCCGGACTGCATCTGCCGCTCCGCCTCGGTAATACCGATCACGCGCAGGTCGACCTTGTCGGACGGCACGCGTTGCGTCAGTGCTTCGGTGATCTGGTTGCCGAAGTTCACCTGCCTGCGCTCGGCCCCGCTGCCGATGACGTCCCCGACGTCCTGGTTGACCAGGGCGATGGGGAAATCGTGCAGGTTCTTCTCCGGATCGACGACGTAGTCGAGGTACATGATGCCGAGCAGCGCGGTCAGCAGGGTCAGCACGGTGAGGGGGAACAGCACCATTCGAGGCCATGGCCTGCGGTCCTGGGGCGTGTCCGACCCCGGCTTCTGCACGTCGTCCGTCGTCGTCACGCTGCGCACGGTAACAGCCCGCGGTGGCGAAAATCTGTAGCTTCGGTCATCGGCGAATTGCTGCTCGGATGCGGTGGCGGTGCGAAGCCACAGGCGCGCACCCGTAGAATGAAATCTGCCCCCAGCCCGCCCGAACAGGGAGCAAACGGTGACCAACGCCGAACTGCCGGTCGACAGCACTTCCGCCACCTCGTTTTCCGCCCCGGACGCCGACGAGAACGAGCCGCGCGAGGAGTGCGGTGTGTTCGGAGTCTGGGCGCCGAGCGAAGAAGTGGCCAAGCTCACGTACTACGGCCTGTATGCATTGCAGCACCGCGGGCAGGAGGCGGCGGGCATCGCGGTGTCGGACGGCTCGCAGATCCTGGTCTTCAAGGATCTCGGTCTGGTCAGCCAGGTATTCGACGAGCAGACCCTGGCCGCCATGCCCGGTCACATCGCGGTAGGCCACTGCCGCTACTCCACCACCGGTGGGGTGACCTGGGAGAACGCTCAGCCCATCTTCCGTACCACTGCGGTTGGTTCCGGACTTGCGTTGGGGCACAACGGGAATCTCGTCAACACCGCCGAATTGGCCGGTCGCGCACGTGAACTCGGCCTGCTCGGCGCTTCGGTGCGCGGCGGACGTCCGCAGCCCGCCGCGGCGACCTCCGATTCCGACGTGGTCACGGCCCTGCTCGCGCACGCCGCGGCCGATTCCAGCATCGAGCAGGCCGCGATGGAGCTGCTGCCCACGTTGAAGGGCGCGTTCTGCCTGACTTTCATGGACGAGCACACCCTCTACGCGGCGCGCGACCCGCACGGCGTGCGCCCGCTGTGCCTGGGCAGGCTGGAGCGTGGCTGGGTCGTTGCCAGCGAGACCGCCGCGCTGGACATCGTCGGCGCCGCGTTCGTCCGGGAGATCGAGCCCGGCGAACTGCTGGCGATCGACGCCGACGGCGTGCGCTCGATGCGCTTCGCCAACCCGGAGCCCAAGGGCTGCGTCTTCGAGTACGTGTACCTGGCCAGGCCGGACAGCACCATCGCGGGCCGGTCGGTGCACGCCACCCGGGTGGAGATCGGCCGCCGTCTGGCGAAGGAGCATCCGGTCGAGGCGGATCTGGTGATCCCGGTCCCCGAGTCGGGCACGCCTGCCGCGGTCGGCTACGCCCAAGGTTCGGGTGTGCCCTACGGCCAGGGCCTGATGAAGAACGCCTATGTGGGGCGCACGTTCATCCAGCCGAGCCAGACCATCCGTCAGCTGGGCATCCGGCTGAAGCTCAACCCGCTGCGCGAGGTCATCCGTGGCAAGCGCCTGATCGTCGTGGACGACTCGATCGTGCGCGGCAACACCCAGCGCGCGCTGGTTCGCATGCTGCGCGAGGCGGGCGCGCTGGAGATCCACGTGCGGATCGCCTCGCCCCCGGTGAAGTGGCCGTGCTTCTACGGCATCGACTTCGCCTCCCGCGCGGAGCTGATCGCCAATGGCGCCGGTACCGAGAACGATGTCGCGGACATGGTCGAGGGCGTGCGCCGGTCGATCGGCGCCGACACCCTCGGCTACATCTCCATCGAGGGCATGATCGCCGCGACCGAGCAGCCGCGTTCCCGGCTGTGCTCGGCGTGCTTCGACGGCGACTATCCGATCCCGCTGCCCACCGAGGCGGCCATCGGCAAGAACGTGCTGGAGGGCATGCTGACCGGCCAGTCCGAGGCAATGCTGTTGAGCGAGAACGCGAATGCGAGCGCGCTGAGCCGTCCGTGACCGCGGACGATCGCTGATCCCCTCGGCCACTCGTGCCGGTGGCTCCCTCTTGCCGAGAGTTGGTGGACACAACCTCGGTGGTCGGTTGGTGGTTTCGTCCGGCTACTCCTTGGGTACAGTTTTCGACTGTCGCGCACCGTGATGTGGCGTACTCGAGACATCGCGTTCCAGGGTCTCCAGCAATCCTGGACGTACGACCGATTTTTCGGCCGCGTCATGGCCACGAGGCATAACACCTGCTGACGACGCGGCTGTTTTTTCTTCGAAAACGTAACGTGCCGAAAATGCTTCGTAGGTACGGTGCCGATCAGATCGGAAGTTCACCCGTGTCCGCACCGGGCCTGCGATCCAGGGGAACGCGGTGCGGCGCTCGAGAAGTGGGGCCGTGATGAGGGATTCGAGGATTGGGCGACGGACCGGGGCGCGTACCATCGCGGCCGTCGGCTTGGTGGCGTTGGTGGCGTCGATGGTGGCGGGCTGCGGTTCCGGCAGAACCGGTGACGGCGGCGGCGCCGGATTGGTGGCCGGCACCACCGACAAGATCTTTTCGCTCGACCCGGCCGCCGCCTATGACAATGGGTCGCTGGTCGCCGAAACGCAGATCTACCAATACCTGCTCAATTTCGCGCCCGGCGACGCGACCCCGCGGCCGGATGCGGCGCAGAAGTGCGAGTTCACCGCGCCGACGGTGTACACGTGCACCTTGAAAGAGGGCCTGAAGTTTGCCAACGGCAACCCCTTGACCGCGACCAGTGTCAAGTTCTCCTTCGACCGGATGCTGCGGATCAACGATCCGAACGGGCCCGCGTCGCTGCTGGGCAACCTGGAGAAGACCGACGTAGTCGACCCGCGCACAGTCGCTTTCACGCTGAAGGTGGCCAATGACCAGACCTTCCCCGCCATCCTGCCCACCCAGGCCGGACCGATCGTCGACGAGAAGGTGTACGCGCCCGACAAGGTGATGGCGGACGAGGAGGTGGTGCGGGCCAAGGGGTACTCCGGCCCGTACACCATCGCGAGCTACGACAAGAACAAGCTGGTCGAGTACCAGGCGTTCGCCGACTACAACGGCATTCTCGGCACCCCGAAAACCAAGACGGTGTCGACCAAGTACTACGCCACCACCGACAACATGAAGCTGGACCTGCAGAACGGGTCGCTCGACGTCGGATACCGGTCCTTCACGCCCACCGACATCGAATCGCTGCGGGGCGACCGCAAGGTCACCGTGCACGAGGGCCCAGGCGGCGAGCTGCGCTACATCGTGTTCAACCTGAACACCATGCCGGGCGGCACGCCTGAGCAGAAGCTGGCCGTACGCAAGGCTGTCGCTGCCACCGTCGACCGGGCGGCGCTGGCCGACGGCGTCTACAAGAACACCTATCTGCCCGCGTATTCATCCGTGCCGCAGGGCATGCCGGGCGCGGCGGAGCCGTTCAAAGACATCTACGGCGCCAAGCCCAGCAAAGACCGGGCGGCAAATTTCCTCGCCGACGCCGGCGTCGCGACACCGGTCGAGCTCAACCTGCAATACAACCCCGACCACTACGGCTCCAGCAGCTCCGAGGAATACGCGGCGATCAAGTCGCAGCTGGAGGCCAGCGGGCTGTTCCGGGTCAACCTGCAATCCACCGAGTGGGTCACCTACCAGAGGGAACGCGCGCGCGACGCGTACCCGCTCTACCAGTTCGGTTGGTTCCCGGACTTCCCGGACCCGGACAACTACCTCAGCCCGTTCTTCGGTCCGAACAACTTCCTGCAGTCGCATTTCGAGGACCCGGGCATCTCCGCGCAGCTGATCGCCGAGGCGACCCAGCCGGACAAGGACCAGCGGATGGAGCAGATCAGGCAGGTACAGCGTGATCTGGCGCAGAACTTCCTGCCGATCGTCCCGCTGCTGTCCGGCAAGCAGATCGCGGTATCGGGCAACGATGTGCAGGGCGTCGAGCAGACGCTCGACTCGTCGTTCAAGTTCCGCTATACGGTGCTGAGCAAGTGAGTTCCGGCGACACCGCCGGGCCCGGGACGACAGCGCCGGAAACGGCGCCGGCCCGGGCCCGGCGCCTCGGCTTGCCGCGAACGGCCAAGGGCGGTGCCGATTCTCGGTACTCCGCGCTGCTGCGCTACCTGGGCGTGCGCCTGCTGCTGATTCCGGTGACCGCGTGGATCCTGGTGACGGTCGTGTTCTTCCTGATGCGCGTGGTCGGCGATCCGATCAGCGCAGCGCTGGGCGGGCGCATGACGCAGGAGCAGATCGAGGCGCGCAAAGAGGCGGCCGGATTGAACCGGCCGATCCTGGCCCAGTACTGGGACTACCTCTCCGGGCTCATGCGGGGGGACCTCGGTCGCTCCCAGGACAACCGGGAGATCAGCGAGGTCGTCGTGACCTATGGCGCGGCCTCGCTGGAACTGGTGTGCTGGGCGCTGGTCGTCGCGTTCGCGATCGGCATCCCACTGGGGAGATATGCCGCGACCCACCGGGATTCGGCCGCCGATACGGGTCTGCGGTTGCTGGCCATCCTGTTCTACGCCGCGCCGGTGTTCTTCGTCGGCTTGCTGCTGAAACTGGTGTTCGCGGTCGAGCTGGGCTGGTTGCCGGTGGCGGGCCGGGCCAGTACCAATGTCGAACTCCAACTGCAGCACGTTTCACCCAAGACCAACATCATGGTGATCGACGCGATCCTCTACGGCGACACCGGATACCTGGTCGACGTGCTGAAACACGCCGTGCTGCCGGCCATCGCGCTCGGCTTGCTGACCGCGGGCATCTTCTTACGACTCGTGCGGATCAACTTGATCCAGACGCTGCGCGCCGACTACGTGGACGCCGCACGGGCGCGCGGCCTGTCCCGCCGGGTCGTGACCGGGCGACATGCCTTCCGCAACGCGATGATCCCGATCGTCACAGTGATGGGCATGCAGATCGCCATGATGCTCGGCGCCTCGGTGCTCACCGAGACGACGTTCGAATGGAAAGGACTCGGCTACCAGCTCGCGTCGTATCTGTCGGCGCGGGACTTCATCGCCGTGCAGGGCATCGTCGCGTTCATCGCACTCATCGTGGCGGTGATGAGCTTCGTTGTGGACGTCCTGGTAGCGCTGATCGATCCGAGGGTGAGGTTCTGATGACCGCGCCGGAACTGCTGAACGAACCGGTGCTCGCGCCGCCGGTGCCGCGCCGGGGCGTGCCTGGCCTGCGGTTGTTCTCGATGACCGCGGGATTGCAGCGCGCGACGCTGATTCTCGGGCTCGCCTTGGTCGGCGTCTTCGTGCTGGCCGCGCTCTTCGCGCCGCTGATCGCGCCGTACGGATTCGCCCAGAGCGCTGCCGACGGCGTCGATTTCGCTCGTCAGCAGGCGCCGTCGGCCGAGCATTGGTTCGGCACCTCGGTGCGTGGGGAAGACGTGTTCTCCAGGGTGATCTACGGTGCTCGCACCGCGCTGTGGGTGATCGCGATCTCGCTGGTGCTCTCGCTGCTGATCGGTGTGCCGCTGGGGTTGCTGTCCGGCTATGTCGGCCGCTGGCCGGATCGGATGCTGGTGCTGTTCATGGACGCGATGTACGCCTTTCCGACGCTGCTGCTGGCGATCGTGGTGTCCATCGTGGTCGCGGGTGGGCGCTCGACAAGTCTGGGCGGTGTGCTGTCCGCCGCGGTGGCGATCACGGCGGTATTCGTGCCGCAATACTTCCGGGTGGTGCGCAATGCGACGGTGGCGGTGAAGCAGGAGCCGTATGTCGACGCCGCGCGCGTGACCGGCGCGTCGACGACCCGAATCCTGTTCCGGCACATCCTCGCCAACGTCACCCAGTCGCTGCCGGTGATCATCACCCTGAACGGGTCGGAGGCCATCCTCACCCTGGCCGGTCTGGGATTCCTCGGTTTCGGCATCGAACCGACGCAGGCCGCGGAATGGGGCTTCGACCTGAACAAGGCGCTGCCGGACGTATCCAACGGCATCTGGTGGACCGGCATCTTCCCCGGTGTCGCCATCGTGCTCGTCGTGCTGGGTATGACGCTGGTCGGCGAGAGCCTCAACGAAGTGCTCAACCCGGTTCTGCGCACCCGCCGGGCCGTCGCGACCGGCGCTGCCCCGAGTGCCGCCGCCGAGCAGCCCGAAGCCGTTCCGGGCGTGCAGGACGGAGTCGGTGGGAAGGACATGACCAATGCCTGAGTCATCCACGGTGGAGCGGGACCGCCCTGCCCTGTCGATCGAATCGCTGTCGGTCACCTTCGCCACCGACGCTGGGCCCGTGCACGCGGTCACCGACGTGTCCTACGAGGTCTATCCCGGCGAAGTGCTGGCCATTGTCGGGGAATCCGGCTCCGGGAAGTCGGTGAGCTCGCGGACGGCGATGGGGTTGTTGCCGCAGACCGCGTCGGTACGCGGCCTGGTCACCCTGGGCACCGAACGGATCACCGCGATGAGCGAGCGGCAGCTCACGGCCCTGCGCGGCGGCGCGATCTCGATGGTGTTCCAGGAGCCGGGTCTGGCGCTGGACCCGTTGTTCACGGTGGGCTTCCAGATCGGCGAGGCGCTGCGGGCACACACCGATCTGAGCAAGAAGGCCGCTGCGACGCGTGCGGTCGAGTTGTTGCGGACGGTCGGGTTGCCGGATCCGGAGCACCGGGTGGATTACTACCCGCACCAGCTCTCCGGCGGGCAGAAGCAACGCGTGATGATCGCCATCGCCATCGCCTGCGAGCCCAAGGTGATCATCGCCGACGAGCCGACCACCGCGCTCGATGTCACGGTGCAGGCCGAGATCCTCGCGCTGCTCCGCGATTTGCGGGACCGGATCGGCAGCGCGATCATCCTGATCACCCACAACATGGGCGTGGTCGCCGACATCGCCGACCGCGTTGTGGTGATGCGCGACGGCGCCGTGGTCGAGCAGGCGCCGGTGGACGAGCTGTTCGCGAGCCCCAAGGCGGAGTACACCCGCTCCTTGCTGGCCGCGGTACCGCACCTGGGCACCGCACAGATCGACCACGGCCCGGCCGACTCCGCGCACACCGAAGGCGAGCCGGTGCTCGAGGTCCGCGATCTGGTGGTCGAGTTCCCCGGGCCGTTCGGTCGCCCGAGCTTCCGCGCGGTGGACGAGGTGAGCCTGCACATCGGACCCGGCCAGACCCTCGGCCTGGTCGGCGAGTCCGGGTCGGGCAAGTCGACCATCGGCCGCTGCGTCGCGGCCCTGCAACGGCCGACCTCCGGGATGGTGCGGGTGCGCGGGCAGGACATCGTGGGGCTTTCACAGCGCAAGCTGCGGCCGATCCGGCGACGGTTCGGATTCGTGTTCCAGGACCCGGCCAGCTCGCTGAACCCCCGGCTCACCGTGGGCGACTGCGTAGCCGAACCGCTGATCGTGCACAAGACCGGCACCTCGGCGCAGATTCGCACCAGGGTGCGCGGGCTGCTCGACGACGTGCGGCTGCCCGCGGGCGCCGAACACCGGTACCCGCATGAGCTGTCCGGTGGGCAACGTCAGCGCGCCAGCCTGGCCCGCGCCTTGGTGCTCGACCCGGACCTGCTCGTCGCCGACGAGCCGACCAGCGCGCTGGACGTCTCGGTGCAGGCCGCGGTGCTGGAACTGTTCGGGCAACTCCAGCGCGAATGCGGCTGGGCGTGCCTGTTCATCAGCCACGATCTCGCTGTGGTCGATCAGCTCGCCGACCGGATCGTGGTGCTGCGCAACGGGGCGGTGGTGGAGCACGGCGACCGGGACCGCATTCTGCGGGCTCCGCGGGAGGAGTACACCCGCCGCCTGGTGGCCGCGGTGCCGGTGCCCGACCCGGCGCAGCAGCGTCGCCGCCGGGAACGAACGGCCGGATTGTTCGACCTGGACGAGTTGGACTGATGGCCCGTATTACGGTTCGCTCTGCCCTATTGTCAAGAGGGCGAGCCAACACCGGTGCGGGGTCGTTATCCGGCTCCGGTAGCGTGAGCAGGCATCTATCCGCCGATTCGGTTTGGAGCTTTCCCCGACAATGACTGAACAGACCCCCAGTGGTGGTGCCTCGTACGCCGCGGCAGGCGTGGACATCGAGGCGGGTGATCGCGCCGTCGAGTTGTTCGGGCCATTGGCGAAGAAGGCGACCCGGCCCGAGGTTCAAGGCGGCCTCGGCGGCTTCGCCGGGCTGTTCGCGCTGAAGGGTGGCTATCGGGAACCGCTGCTGGCCGCCTCCACCGACGGCGTCGGCACCAAGATCGCGGTGGCGCAGGCGATGGACAAGCACGACACCATCGGCCTCGACCTGGTCGCGATGGTCGTCGACGACCTCGTCGTCTGCGGTGCGGAGCCGCTGTTCCTGCAGGATTACATCGCGATCGGGAAGGTCGTTCCGGAGAAGGTCGCCGAACTCGTCTCCGGTATCGCCGAAGGTTGCGTGCGCGCCGGTTGCGCTCTGCTCGGCGGCGAGACGGCCGAGCATCCCGGGTTGATGGACCCCGACGACTACGACCTGTCCGCGACCGGTGTCGGCGTGGTCGAGGCCGACGCGGTGCTCGGGCCGGACCGGGTCCGCCCCGGCGACGTGGTGATCGCCATGGGCTCCTCGGGCCTGCACTCCAACGGCTACAGCCTGGCCCGCAAGGTGCTGCTCGACATCGACCGCATGTCGCTCACCGGGCATGTCGAGGAATTCGGCCGCACGCTCGGCGAGGAACTGCTGGAGCCGACCAGGATCTACGCCAAGGACTGCCTCGCGCTGATCGCGGAGACCGACGTGCGCACATTCGCCCATGTCACCGGCGGCGGTTTGGCGGCCAACCTGGCCAGGGTGCTGCCCGCGGGCATCGTCGCCGAGCTGGATCGCGGCACCTGGAACCCGGCGCCGGTGTTCAAGATGATCGCCCAGCGCGGCCGGGTGGAACGGGCCGAGATGGAGAAGACGTTCAACATGGGCGTCGGCATGGTCGCCGTCGTCGCCCCGGAGGACGTGGACCGTGCGCTGGCCGTGCTGACCGCGCGGCACATCGAGTGCTGGACGCTCGGCACGGTCAAGAAGGCCAAGGACGCCGACGCGATGCGCGCCGTGCTGGTCGGCGAGCATCCGCGATTCTGACCTCGGCGGAACACACGCCAGAGTCCCGCATCTTCATCCGATGCGGGACTCTGGTGTATTGCAAGCCTTTTCGGCGCCAGTCCGGCAACCCGCGACAACGCTCGAAGGGGGAGGCCCGTCGGCCTCCCCCTTCAGACGTAATCCGAGTCAGCGGCGCCAGTCGTCGTAGTCGTCCTCATCCCAGCGGGACGAGGAGTCGTCCGCGTCGTGCTCATCGGACAGCACACCACTCCGCTGGGAGTTGGGGTGTCCCGAAAGCTCGCGCTGAAGGCTCGCGAAGTCGGTCGACGGCGAGCTGTACTTCAGCTCGCGTGCGACCTTGGTCTGCTTTGCCTTAGCCCGGCCACGGCCCATGGCTGACCCCCTCGCGTCACAGCGGGGCGGCCTGGGGTTTGGTGGCGGCCCCGTTCGAATTAATACTCTTCCTGACAGACACTTTAGCGTGTGTCTGCCGGTCTCGCTTCCAGGAGTGGGTGAAGAACTCCGGAACTGGTGCCGTTTGCCCGCTTGTCGCCCCGCGATCGAATCGCTACACGACCCCGGGGATCGCGCGGATCACACCGACTCGGGCGCCGCCGCCGAGCACCGCGGGTGCCGCGAGTTCCGCGTGCGCGTCGGTCCATTCGATTCCCATCCGATGCAGAACGGCCAGCGTCAGCGGCATCCGGGCGCGGTCGTGACCGTCATCGATCTTGTACGCGAAGGACGATCCGTCCGGCAGCGCTCCCGCGTGCACGCCGTCCGCACCGATCTTGCACACCAGCCCCGGGGTTGCCCGCATGGCGAGCAGGTCGGGACCGTTCGTGCCGGAAATCACGCGTGGATGAGCGCGGACGGCGTCGGCGACCCGGCGTTCCGGGGTGCCGGGTTCGGCGGTCGCCATGGTCGCGAACACCTTGGCCAGGTTCACCAGCGACACCGGGATGATCGGCAATCCGCAGCCGTCGATGCCGAGATCGGATTCCGGCTCGCCGGTCAGGTCGGCCACCGTGGCGATCACCGCGCGTTGCAACGGATGCGCCTGGTCGAGGTAGCCCTCGGTGGGCCAGCCGTTGACCGCGCAGGTCGCGAGCATCGCCGCGTGCTTGCCGGAGCAATTCATGTAGATGGGGTGCGGCTGCCCTCCGCCGGAGAGCGCTGCGGCGCGGGCACGCTCGTCGAATGGCAGGTCGGGTGGGCATGCGAGGGACGCTTCGGAGAACCCGAAGCGGTCGAGCAACCTGCGCACCAGCGCGATGTGGTCCGGCTCGCCGTGGTGTGAGGCGGTGGCGATGGCCAGCTCGGCGTCGTCGAGCGGTTGGAAACCGTTGCGCAGCATGGTGATCGCCTGCATCGGTTTGTTCGTCGAGCGCGGGAAGATCGGCACGTGCACCTCGCCGAGCGCCAGGGTGGGTTCGCCCTCGGCGTCGAGCACCACCACCGAGCCGCGGTGCACGCACTCGCGGAAACCCGAGCGGACGACTTCGACCAGTTCCACACTCACGACTGCGCCTCGCTGGCGCTCGGCT
>NZ_BDBA01000105.1 GCF_001612745.1 Nocardia amamiensis NBRC 102102
TGACGCTCGCTCACGACTGCGCTCCGATACTCGGTTCTTCCACGCCGTCCCGGCGTGCGGCGGCGCGCGCGGCGTTCGTCTGCCTGCGCGCGTGCCGTTCGATTTGCATCCGCACGTCGTCGGAGATGGTCGGCTCTTCGGCCAGCAGGATCGCGAGCAGGCCGAGATCGGCGCCGGTGAACAAGTCGCGGACGGTGATGCCGTGCTCGGGGACATGCACCACCGTGACCCGATCGCCCGCGCCGATCGTGCCTTCGGTGAGCACGCGCAGGTAGGCGCCGGTGTCACTGCGCAGCGTGAACCGCTTCACCCACTGCCGCTCGCCGCTCCAGTGCTGGAACGTCGCGCACGGCACCCGCGGCGCGCTCACTTCCAGCAGGGTGTCGCCGATCGACCAGCGTGAGCCGATCACCGCGTCGCTGACCGGAAGGCCGGCGATGCGCAGGTTTTCGCCGAACCACCCCGCGGGCAGCTCGCGGCCGAGTTCCGTGCCCCAGCGCCGGGCGTCTTCGTCGGCGTAGGCATAAACGGCCTGGTGCACGCCACCATGGTGCTTGGTGTCGCAGACGTGGTCGCCGTCCAAACCGAGAACGCGCACCCCGACCCGGCCGGCTACCGGTCTTTTGTCGATCGCCGTGCGACCGACTCGTCCCGGTACCTCGAGGTCGGCGTGCACGACGCAGGTCGCGAGGACCTCTCCGGAGTCACCGATGCGCATGGACAGCGCTCCTCTCGTGACGGGTAGGGAGCTCGGTGCTGAGCGGGGATGGGTACGCCGGCGGGGTGAAACCCCTGGCCGGCCAATCGTTCGTCAGCAAGTTCAGCGCCCGCGGAGCCGGTCGACCGCGGCCCGGCCGGGCTGCGGCACGTTGTCGGCGGGCACCGAATCGGGATCGATGGCCGCCGCGACCGGGCCCGCGACGAGTGCGGTGTCGGCCGGTACCGTGCGCTTGATCAGGGCCAGCGCGATGGGGCCGAGTTCGTAGTGATCGACGACCGTACCCAGCCTGCCGACCGCGCGACCGCCCGCGGTCACATCGTCCCCGGCGGCCGGGCGTTCGTCGGCCGAGCCGTCCAGATGCAGCAGCAGCAGATGCCGCGGCGGTTTGCCCAGATTGTGCACCCTGGCGACGGTCTCCTGGCCGCGGTAGCAGCCCTTGTCGAGATGGACGGCGCCGTGTTCGGCGACGCCACCTATCCAGTGGGCCTCGTGCGGGATGGTCCGTTCGTCGGTATCGAGTCCGATCCGGGGACGAACGGCCGCGACGCGCAGTGCCTCGAACGTCCACATCCCCGCGGGAGCCGCCCCGGCCGCGGTCAGCTGCGCCCACCGGTCGGCGAGCTGGTCGCGCGGGATGACCAGATCGAAGGAGTCCGCCGTCGGCCACGGCATGCGGCGCAGGAACCCGCCACCCGGCAGCGGCGTCGCCTGGTACACGCCGGGGAGTGCGCCGATGCCGAGCGTCTCGGTCAGCTCGGCGACGGCGGGTCCGAGCAGGCTCAGCACCGCGTGGTCGGTGGCTTCGACCGGCTGCGCGTCGGCCCAGAACACCATCTTCTGCAGGAATGCGAGCAGGTCGGCCCCGCGCTCGGCCTCGGTGTCGATCCAGACCGCGCCGTCCAGCTCGGTGAGCACGAAGTGGTGCAGCACCCGGCCGTTCAGATCGAGGTCGAGGTTCTCCGCGGACTGCCCGTCAGCGAGTGTGGCGACATGCTGACTGGTGATGGTGTGCAACCAGGTGAGGCGCTCCGCGCCGGTGATGCGCAGGACGAAGCGATGCGATCGGTCGACGATCGCGGCGCGGTCCACCGCGGCGCGCTGTTCGCCGAATGGATCGCCGTAGTGCCAGGCGACGGCGGCGTCGGGCGAACCCGCCGCTCCCGCCACGGCTCCCGACACACTGAGGATGGGGCTGGGCGCAACGACCACGGACACCTTCTCCACTCTAGGCGGCTGCCTCGCCTGCGCTCACCCCGGCGCGGGTTAAGGGCGGACTTCGTCCGGCTGTGTCCTTTCTGCGGCTGCCTCTGCCTGCGCTCACCCCGGCGCGGGTTAAGGGCGGACTTCGCCCGGCCGTGTCCTTTCTGCGGCTGCCTCTGCCTGCGCTCACCCCGGCGCGGGTTAAGGGCGGACTTCGTCGGGCTGCGCTCCTTCTGCGGCTGCCTCTGCCTGCGCTCACCCCGGCGCGGGCTAAGGGTGGACTACATGGCGAACACTGGTGGGAGCACCGGGCCGCCGAGCCGGAGCTGGACATAGCGGATCGGCATTTTGCGAGTATTGCGCCCGATGCCGCAAGAAACATTGACAAAAGGTCTTGCGAAAGCGGCCGTGACGTAGGCATTGTCCGCCCCTACCGCCTACGCTCGACGCATGGTGGATCGAGTTCTGGTAACACTCGATGGCGCGGTCCGGGATGCGGACGCGCCGTTGTTGTTTGCGGACGATATTGGCGTATTGCGTGGCGACGGTGTCTTCGAAACGGTGCTAGTGCGCGCGGGGGTGGCGTGCGCGATCGAATTTCATCTAGGCAGATTACGTCGCTCCGCACAGGCGCTGGATCTGCCCGAACCGGAGCTGGGGAAATGGCGGGAGGCGGTGGAGACCGCCGCGAAGGAGTGGGGCAGCGAGCGCGAAGGGCTCATGCGGCTGGTGCTCACTCGGGGCCGCGACTCCGAGCTCTCCGGCTCGCCCGACAAGGTGAAGACCGGTGACCTCGCCGCCGCCGTGCCGGTGCCGACGGCCTTCGTCCTGGTTGTGCCGGTGCCCGAGCGCGTCGAGAAGGCCCGCACCGAAGGCGTCGCGGTGGTGACTTTGTCCCGCGGCATCTCGATCGACCTGGCGCAGGCCGCGCCGTGGCAGCTGCTGGGAGCCAAGACGCTGTCCTACGCCACCAATATGGCCGCGCTCCGGTTCGCCGCGCGGATGGGCGCGGACGACGTGATCTTCACCAGCACCGAGAACCGCGTGCTGGAGGGTCCGCGTTCCAGCGTCGTGATCGCGCGCGACAAGCAGTTGATCACTCCGCCCGCCAAGAACGGCGTGTTGCCCGGGGTCACCCAGCGCGCGCTGTTCGTCGAGGCCGAGAAGGCCGGTTGGCAGTGCCGCTACGACTCGCTGTTCACCGCCGACCTGCTCACCTGCGACAGCATCTGGATGCTGTCGAGCATCTCGCTGGCGGCGCGGGTGAATTCGCTGGACGGGCTGCGGATGTCCGCGCCGGACAACGCCGAGGAAATCATCCAGCTGGTGAATCGCGGCATCGAGCGGGCAGGCGCGATCGGCGACTGGTAAGTCGACGGCGGTGCCGCCTCGCTGCTCATCGCCCGCTCCGTGATCTCCGTCCTACTCGGGCGGGCGCGGGGTGGCGATGAGCACGGGAAACCGGGATTTCGGGCGGAAAGACCCGCGGAGGTCGTGGCCTAGGACTCATTGTCGAGGACTACCTCCGGCGTAGTCTTACTACGACACGTCGTAGATACGCAGGAGGTCGGCTTGAGCGCCTTGGACATCTCCCGATGGCAGTTCGGCATCACGACGGTCTATCACTTTCTCCTGGTGCCGCTGACCATCGGTCTCGCGCCGCTGGTCGCCGCCATGCAGACGGCGTGGGTGATCACCGGCAAGGAGCACTGGCTGCGACTGACCAAGTTCTTCGGCAAGCTGTTCCTGATCAACTTCGCGCTCGGTGTCGCGACCGGCATCGTGCAGGAGTTCCAGTTCGGCATGAACTGGAGCGAGTACTCCCGCTTCGTCGGTGACGTATTCGGCGCCCCGCTCGCCCTGGAGGGTCTGGTCGCCTTCTTCATGGAGTCGACATTCCTCGGGCTGTGGATCTTCGGCTGGACCCGATTGCCGAAACTGCTGCACCTCGGCGCCATCTGGATGGTAGCCATCGGCGTGAACGCCTCGGCCTACTTCATCGTCGCGGCCAACTCGTTCATGCAGCATCCGGTCGGCGCCAAGTACAACCCGGAAACCGGGCGCGCCGAGCTGGAGAGCATCGTCGCGGTGCTCACCAACAACACAACGCTGGCCGCTTTTCCGCACGTCGTCGCCGGATCGTTCCTCACCGCGGGCACATTCGTGGCGGGCATCGCGGGCTGGTGGATGGTCCGCAACGCCCGCACCCGCGACGAAGTGAAACTCGCCGAGGCGCGCACCATGTGGCGACCGGCGGCGCGGGCGGGTATCGGCGTGCTGATCGTGTCGCTGGCCGCGCTGGTCTACACCGGTGACGTCCAGGGCAAGCTGATGTTCGAGCAGCAGCCGATGAAGATGGCGTCGGCGGAATCGCTGTGCCACACTGCGACCGATCCCCACTTCTCCGTACTCACCGTCGGCACGCACAACAACTGCGACAGCGTCTCGCACGTGCTCGAGGTGCCGTATGTGCTGCCCTGGCTGGCCGAGGGCTCGTTCACCGGGGTGACCCTGGACGGCGTCGTCGACCTGCAGAAGGCCTACAACGAACACTTCGGCATCGGGGATTACCGGCCGAACCTGTTCGTCACCTACTGGTCGTTCCGCGCCATGATCGGTCTGTCGGCGGGCTCGGCGCTGCTCGCCCTGGCCGGGCTGTGGCTCACCCGCCGCGGCCGGGTACCGGACCAGCAGTGGTTCTCCTGGCTGAGCCTGCTCGCCATCCCGACGCCGTTCCTGGCCAACAGCGCCGGATGGGTGTTCACCGAGATGGGTCGCCAGCCGTGGGTGGTCGTGCCGAATCCGACCGGGGACCCGAACCTGCGCCTCACCGTGCAGCAGGGTGTCTCGAACCATTCGCCCGGCGTCGTGCTGTTCTCGCTGATCACCTTCACGCTGCTGTACGGCGCACTCGCGGTCGTGTGGTTCTACCTGATGCGCAGGTACGTGATCCACGGACCGGATCCGGCCGCGCCTGCCAAGAGCGAGTCGCGCGACACCGACGAGACTTCCGGTGGCGGCCGCGCCGGAGAACCTGCCGTCGAACAACTTTCGTTCGCTTACTAGGAGCCGGCGATGAGTTTGCAAGAGTTCTGGTTCGTCCTGATCGGCGTGCTGTTCACGGGCTATTTCGTGCTGGAGGGCTTCGACTTCGGCGTCGGGATGCTGATGCCGGTCCTCGGCAAGGGGTCCGATACGCGACGGCGCGTGGTGCTCAACACGATCGGGCCGGTGTGGGATGCCAATGAGGTCTGGCTGATCACCGCGGGCGCCGCGATGTTCGCGGCGTTCCCGGAGTGGTACGCCAGCCTGTTCTCCGGCTTCTACCTCGCGCTGCTGCTGGTGCTCGTCGCGTTGATCCTGCGCATCTGTGCCATCGAGTACCGCGGCAAGATCGATGACCCGCGGTGGCGAGCCCGCTGCGACATCGGCATCGGGATCGGCTCCTGGATTCCGGCGGTCGCCTGGGGCTGGTTGTTCGCGAACGTGGTGCACGGGGTTCCGTTGAACGAGAAGAAGCAGATCGCAGGCTCGGTGGCTGACCTGTTCGGGCCGTACGCCCTGCTCGGCGGATTGGCCACCGGACTGCTGTTCGCGCTGCACGGCGCGATGTTCCTGGTGCTGAAGACCGGCGGCGAGGTGCGCGACGACGCTCGGCGTGCGGCTCGGCTGCTGCTGCTCCCGGCCGTGGTCGTGGTCGGTGGATTCGGGCTGTGGACCCAAGTGTCCTACGGGACCGGATGGACCTGGATTCCCTTGGCGCTGGCGGTGCTCGGACTGCTCGTCGCGGCAGCGGCTGATTTCGCCCAGCGCGACGGGTGGGCGTTCACCGGCACCACGGTGACCGTGGCGGCGGCGACCGCGTTGCTGTTCGGGTCGCTGTTCCCGAACGTGCTGCCATCGACGATCGACGCGGCCTTCGACCTGACCATCCACAATGCGTCCTCGACGCCCTACACCTTGAAGGTGATGAGCTGGGCGGCGGCGTTCCTTGCGCCGGTGGTGGTCGTGTATCAGGGGTGGACGTACTGGGTGTTTCGCAAGCGGATCACCGTCGAGCAGATTCCGGCTCCGGTGGGCCTGCCCGCGAGACCCGTGCAGGATTGATGCCATGGCTCGTCCGCCGATCGATCCGCGCCTGTGGCGGTACGCCCGCTCGGCACGTAGCTACCTGGCGCTGAGCGTCGCGCTGTCGCTGTTGATCACCGGGGCGATCGTGGTGGCGGCGGTACTGGTCGGACGGGTGCTGGCAGGGGTCGTCACCGACCCGGGCCGCCGCACCCTCGGCGCGTGGACGATCGAACTGACCGTCCTCGCGCTCGCGATCGCCGTCCGGGTGCTGGCCACCTGGTTCCAATCTCGGCTCGCACATCGGGCGGGCGCGAGCGTGGTGGCGGAGCTGGAAACAGCAGTGCTCGCGGCGGGTGCGCGGCTGCCTCCGCGCGAATTGGAGGCGCGCCGAACCGAATTGGCCGTGGTCGTCGGCGCCGGGCTGTCCGGGCTGCGCGGCTATCTGGTGGGTTATGTGCCCGCGCTGCTGCTGGCCGCACTGGTTCCGCCGATTGTGCTCGCGGTGATCGCGACGCACGATCTGACCTCCGGTGTGATCGTGGTGATCACCCTGCCGCTGATCCCGGTCTTCATGATCCTCATCGGGCTGCTGACCCAGGGTCGTGCCGAAGCCACGCTCGCGGCCACCACCCGGCTGTCGGACCAGTTGCTGGACCTGTTCGCGGGCATGCCGACATTGCGCGCGCTCGGCCGGGAGACCGGCGAGGCCGAAGCCGCCCCTGAGCCTTCCCCACACGCGGGACCTGCCGACTCGGGCACCCTGGGCGTAATCGCCGGACGCGGCCACACCATGCAGCACCGCGTGCGAGATCTCGGTGACGCGTTGCGGCTGCGTACCATGCACGCCCTGCGTATCGCATTTCTGTCCTCGATGGTGCTGGAGTTGCTCGCGACGCTGAGTGTGGCGCTGATCGCCGTCTCCATCGGGCTGCGCTTGGTGTTCGGCGAGATGAGCCTGTATGCGGGACTGGTCGCCTTGATCCTGGCGCCCGAGGTCTACCTGCCGCTGCGGATGGTCGGTGAGCGTTTCCACGCCGCCCAGGACGGCATGGCGGCCGCGGACAAGGCCTTCTCGATTCTCGAATCGGCGCCTGCCGGCGGTGCTGACGTGTCCATACCGAAGGCAGCGCCGGACCGGAATGCTCCGCCTGACAAGGACAGCCGTGCGAACCACATTGTTCCTGCGATAGGAATTCCATCCGCCTCGGTGCACCGCGGCAGTGATCTGGTCGAACCCGCCGGCGGCGGCCTGATCGAGGTCAGCGACCTCTCGGTGCGCGCGCGGGACGGATTCGCGCCCGCGAGGCTGTCGGCGACCTTCTCGCCCGGCTCCGTGACTGTGCTCGCCGGTCCGAACGGAAGCGGCAAATCGACGGCGGTACAGGCGATGTTGGGTTTGATCACGCCAGATCGGGGTGCGGTGAAAGTCGGCGGGGTCGACCTGCGCGACCTGGACGCAGAACGCTGGTGGGCGCGTGTGGCGTGGTTGCCGCAACGGCCGGTGCTCGTGCCCGGCACGCTGCGGGACAACCTCGAACTGCTCGGCGCCCAGCCGATGGACCGTTCCGCGCGGGGACCGGCCCGGGTTGTCGACGACTTGGAGGAGGCCTGCGTTGCCACCGGTTTCGACGCCGTGCTCGACGAGCTGCCCGACGGTTGGAACACCGTGGTCGGACCCGGCGGTGTCGGATTGTCACTCGGCCAGCGCCAACGCCTCGCGTTGACGAGGGTTCTGGTCGCCGACCGCCCGATCCTGCTGTTGGACGAGCCCACGGCACATCTGGACGCCACCGCGGAGGCCACCGTGCTGGCCGCGCTTCAGGTACGAGCTCGCGCGGGCGCGACGGTGGTCGTCATCGGGCACCGCCCGACCGTGCTGGCCGCAGCCGACCATATCGTCGAGGTTCGCGCTGAGCAGGGGGAGGTCGTCCGATGAGCACGCTGGACTTCGTTGGTGGCCGAGGAGGCCACGTGCTGATCTCGCGCCCGGCGGTGGCACCGGAGTCGGTGCGATGACGCGAACCGTTTCACGCGGCACCGACTCCATGCTGCTCGCGGACCTGCGCAGGATGTGGGCGCTGCTCGAGTTGTCCCGCTGGCGGGTCGCGGTGGCGATCGCCTGGGGTGTGCTCGCGTTGGGCAGCGGGCTCGGTCTCGCCGCACTGGCCGCGTGGTTGATCGCTCGCGCCTGGCAGATGCCGCCGGTGCTGGACCTGAGCATTGCCGTGGTCGCGGTTCGCGCTCTCGGCATTTCGCGGGGTCTGTGCCGGTACATGGAACGTCTCGCCACCCACGATGTGGCTTTGCGCGCGATGACGACGGCACGGACGACGGTCTACCGAACGCTGGCACGCTCGGACTTCTGGCTCCGTCGCCCTGAGCGGTCGAGCGGAGCTACCGGCGAATCGAGCTCGCCGCAGGCGGATGGTCGCGGTTCCACTCCGCCGCGCCGGGGTGATCTCCTGGTCCGGATCGGCAGCGACATCGATGATCTGGGGGCGGTCGTGGTGCGGGTATTCGTGCCCGTCGCGGTCGCCGTCGTGCTCTCCCTGGCTGCCGTCGGCCTGCTGGCGACGATATCCGTGGCTGCCGCCGCGATCCTGGCCGGTGCGCTCGCGCTGTCCGGTGTCGTCGCTCCGTGGCTGTCGGCCAAGGCGGCGCGCGAGGCCGAGCGTGCCGTGCGTGCCGATCGCGCCGAGTTCACTGCGCGGGCTCTCACGGTCCTCGACCACGCGGCCGAGCTTCGCGTCGCGGGACGGCTCGATGCCGCGCTCGATACGGCGGCGGACTCCGCACGCCGGGCCGTCGCCGCGGAGGACACCGCGGCCTCGCACAGCGCCTGGTCGGCGGCTGCCACGCCACTCTCGATCGGCGCCAGCGTGCTCGGCGCTCTGCTGATCGGCATCACCCTCTACGGTCCCGACGGCGGGACGACGGGCGCGATGACGCCCATGGCCCTCACCGTGCTGGTCCTGCTGCCCCTGTCGGCTTTCGAGGCGGTAGGCCCGCTACCCGCTGCCGCGCAGGCTCTCACGACCGCACGCGCGGCCCTGCATCGCATAGTGGACGCGGCCGGAGGAAGCCCGTCCGCAGCCCCGCGCCCGGCCGATCGAAGGCAGCGGCAGCCACAGGCAACTGGAACCGGCGATGGCGCGCCGGTCGTCGCGCAGCCTCTCGCGGACACTCCTGCGACCGATGGGATGGCAGACGTTGCGCACGCGGAAGTCGCGGCAGCCCCGACTGGTTCGTCCGATGTCGGTGTCGCAGCATGGGGCGCGATCGACCACATCGGTATCGCGGCACCGATCGACGCCGATTCCCGCACTGCGGCGATGACCGCGTCTGGGGATGCCGCCAAGGGTGTCCCCGGTCCGCGTCACACCGAGCGTGGTGCGGTGAACAGGTCGAAGCCGACGGTCGATTGGCTTGCGACCGGCGCCCGAGTGCCGGAGCTGCCGGAGGGGCGACGGATCGCGGTGGTCGGGCCGAGCGGCGCCGGGAAGACGACGCTGCTGATGGCATGGGCCGGCCTGTTCGGCACGCCGCGCCCCGGCGTCACCTTCTTCGCCGAGGACGCGCACCTGTTCGGCACCTCGGTACTGGAGAATCTGCGGGTTGCGCGCGGCGATCTCACCGAGGCGGAAGCCGAGAAAGCCTTGCGGACAGTCGGTCTCGGTCACTGGCTGGACGGGCTGCCGGAGGGAGTGCGCACCGATCTGGTCGGGGGAGCTGCGGCCGTGTCGGGCGGTCAGCGTCGCCGCATCCTGCTCGCGCGTGCTCTCGTATCCTCCGCTCGCGTGTTGCTGCTCGACGAACCGACCGAGCACGTGGAGGCCGAGGCCGGAGCGCGGCTGCTGCGCGCCCTGCTGGACGTCGACAGCGGCCTGGTCGAACCGGATCGCGTCGTGGTCGTCGTCACGCATCAACTGCCGCGAGATCATCGAGCCGACACGGTGCTGCATATCGATGCGTCAGGCCAGGTGACAACCGATTTCGTGGCCGAAGGCACACCGCGCGGCGCCTCCCCTTCCGCCCACCGAGAAATTCCGTTGCCGACCAACTGATGCCTCGCTAGATTCGTTCGTACACGAGGAAGGAGGTGGTTCGAAAAATGGATATTTCTAGGACACGTGAGGTGGCTGTCCGCTAGCGCCACCGCTGCAGGTGGATTTCGCCCGCGCGAGCGCTGAGCGAATTCCAGGCAGTCACCCGGCCCCCGAGCCCCGGTCTGTCCGACCGGACCCGTGCGCATAACCCCGCACCGGTACGGCTCGGGGGCTGTTCTGTTCTGTCTCAGCCGATGTAGCGCTGGAGGCGGGCGGAGAGGCGGGGTTCGAGGGGGCCGTCGGCGACGACGCGTTCTTCGACGTAGGCCAAGTCTCCGCCTTCGACGATGCCGTAGAGGCGCTTGGCGCCGCCGACGACGACGCCGGACTGGCTGCGGACCACCACGTCGGTGGCCAGCTCCCAGGACGACTGGGTCAGCGCCTGTCCGTAGAACAGCTCGACGATGCCGCTGCTGTGCGTGAGCAACAGCTCGATGACCTCGTCGTTGCCGTCGATGCCGACCCGCCAGAAGCCGCTCTCGCGCAGATCGGGGCCGCCGTAATTGCCCTCGGTATCGATGACCCAGGACTTGGATTCCCAGGCGAGGAAGTCGCCGCCGTCGTGCGAGACGATGATCTGCTGGCCGAACCGGTAGTCGCCGCGCTCGGGATCGTTGCCCTCGCCCTCGCCGCGCCAGACGCCGACCAGCGGCAGCAGCGCGAGCATCGAGGCACTCAGATCCGGTCCGAGCCGCAGATTGGCGGTTTCCTCGGGCAGCGGCAGATCCGGTAGGACCGGGATATTGCGGACGCCGGTCGATTTCGCCCGCTCGGCAGCGTCGGCCACGGCCTGGTCGCCGCTGCGGCGAGCAGCGGTGTCGGCCGGAGCGCTGCCGTTCAGTTGTTCACTCGCTCGCTCGGCCGGATCGGAACCTTCGCTCGCGAGTTCGCTCATGATTCGGTGAACAGCCGGTAGAAGACGTACAGGCCGAACCAGCCGATCAGCACGGCCACAGCCACCAGCAGAATCTCGAAGAAGAGGACCACGTTTTGGAGTCTAACGACATCCGCGCCGCTGCACGCAAACGGCCCCGGTGCTTCGCTGGGAGGAAGCTCCGGGGCCGTTCGGCGAGTGCGGTGGCTCTACTTTGCGACCGCGACGTCGACAGCGTGGATGCCCGCGCCCTCGGGGCGCACTTCGGCGGAGCCGTTGCCCGCCGAGGACAGCGCGCGGACGGTCCACGCGCCGGGAGCCGCGAAGAATCGGAAGTCACCGGTGCCGGACGCGACGACCTCAGCGGTGAAATCACCGTTGCCGTCGAGCAGGCGCACGAACGCGCCGCCCACCGGCTGGCCGTCGGTGCTCAGGACGCGGCCGGTGATGACCGTCTCTTTCTCCACATCGACGCCGGCCGGAATGGCCTGGCCCTGTGTCGGTGCTGCACACATATTGATTACTCTCCCAACTCGATCGGTGCGCCGACGAGGGAGCCGTATTCGGTCCAGCTCCCGTCGTAGTTCTTGACATTCTGGTGGCCGAGCAGTTCCTGCAGAACGAACCAGGTGTGCGAGGAACGCTCACCGATCCGGCAGTACGCGATGGTCTCCTTCTCGCCGTCCAGCCCGGCCTCTTTGTAGAGCTCGGCCAGATCGGCGTCGGACTTGAAGGTGCCGTCCTCGTTCGCGGCCTTGCTCCACGGCACATTGATGGCGCCGGGGATGTGGCCGGGACGCTGGCTCTGCTCCTGCGGCAGGTGCGCGGGAGCGAGGATCTTGCCGGTGAACTCGTCAGGCGAACGCACGTCGACCAGGTTCTTGGCGCCGATGGCCGCGATGACCTCGTCGCGGAACGCGCGGATCGACAGGTCCGGCGCGGCGGCCTTGTACTGGGTTGCCGGCCGGTTGACCGCATCGGTGGACAGCGGGCGGCCGTCGAGCTCCCACTTCTTGCGGCCGCCGTCGAGCAGCTTGACGTTGTTGTGGCCGTACAGCTTGAAGTACCAGTAGGCGTACGCGGCGAACCAGTTGTTGTTGCCGCCGTACAGGATGACCTCGTCGTCGTTCGAGATGCCGCGCGCCGAGAGCAGGTCGGAGAACTGCTCCTGGTTCACGAAGTCGCGACGAACCTGATCCTGCAGGTCCTTCTTCCAGTCGAGCCGGACGGCACCCTCGATGTGACCACCGTCGTAGGCGGAGGTGTCCTCGTCGACCTCGACGAAGACGACGCCGGGGGCGTGGAGGTTCTCTTCGGCCCAGTCAACGGAGACCAGGACATCGGAGCGAGCCATTGTTTTCCTTTCAGAGATGACGTGCAGGGTTCAGTTCGATGCCGGGGACCCGGCGGTGTTCACGTGCGGGCCTGCGGCGGGAGCTCGCGTGACGAAGGAGGACTCGCGAACCCCGCCGGCCGGACCGGTCCGGCGGAGGCGGGCGACCAGCGGATAGATCTGGCAGCCCAGGCAGATCCCGAACGCCGCGTTCAGGAACGCCGCGAACAGGGCGAAGCCGGCGAATACGGCGCCGACGACTGTGGAGCCGAGCGCGAAGCCCAGCAGGCTGGCGGCCGCGAAGACGAGGCCGAGCAACTGTGCGAACCGCAGCGGAGCCACCGGCTCGGTCGCGCTGGGCGGCGCGAGCCGGGGTGCGACGAACGCTGCGTAGATCCGGCCGTACGGGTGGCGGCGCGGACCATTGGCGGCGCCGATGGCGAAGGCCACCGCCTGCAGGGCGATCAGCACTGCCGCGGCGGCCGCGGAGAACGCCGCGGCGACCAGGACCAGAACGAGGACCCCGGTGGTGACCCACGCGGTGAAGCGCGGTCCACGGACATCGACCTGGCCGGTGGAAGGAGGGGTCGTTCCGGAATTATTGCGGATTTCGGTGGACATTGTGCGTACTCCTGCGCTGAATATGTCTGATAACTGGAAAATTGCCAGTTCGCCGGGGGATCGGGGATCACTCGCGCGGCGGGCAGCGGTCGGCGTCAGGGAATTCGGGGGCCGACCGATCAGCGGCACAGGCAGCAACAACCACCGAGCCGACACAGATCCA
The DNA here is from genome assembly GCF_001612745.1 of Nocardia amamiensis NBRC 102102. Taxonomy (GTDB): domain Bacteria; phylum Actinomycetota; class Actinomycetes; order Mycobacteriales; family Mycobacteriaceae; genus Nocardia; species Nocardia amamiensis. The sequence continues at coordinate 13,090 of NZ_BDBA01000105.1, forward strand.
CTGTGCGGCGTCGGGTGAGCATCAGCTCGTGGTTGGCAAGCACGGGAAGGAGTTTACCCAATTCGGCAGGGGAATTGGACCCGGGGGGCGTCACATCCGTCGAGGGGCCTTGTCGTCGCAGCTCAGGCGGCTGCCTCGGCGCCGGCTGCGCGGCAGGCGCTGGCTCCGGTCGGCCTTATGCGGCCACGGTGAGCGGCTCGAGCGCGGAATGTAGATCCGTGGCCTTCGGCACGCCCGAGATGCGGAACCGCTCCTTGCCCGCCACGTCGAAGACGAACGTGGTCGGCAGGGAGAGCACGTTCAGCTCGCGCGCGAGTGCGGGCTCGGCGTCGATATCCACCTCGATGTCCTGCGGCGGTTGCGGCGATCCCGCCAACTGGTCCGTGACACTGGCAACCACACGGCGAACAGCGGCGCACGGTCCGCACCACTCTGCGGAGAAATGCAGCACCGCGGGGCCTGCACCGGTCACGCCGACCGCCGCGAGCAGTTCGGCGCGCCCCGATTCGGACACCTCGATGGCGTTCCCCGCGCGCACCTTGCCATGGCGGCGGCGCAGCAGGACGCCAACGGCCAGCGCGACGAGCAATACCACTGCCAGGATGGTTAATTCGATCATGGTCGGTGCAATCGGTCGAGGTCGATCGTGACGTTCACGCCCTTGCCCTCCACGACGATCTGGCCGCCCTGGGCGGAGACCTTGGCGGGCCGGACACCGAACGGCAACTCCTTGGTGTCGATGGTACGGGTGAACCTGGCGAGCACGGCCGGGCGATCGGCCTCGGTGATCACCGCCACAGGCATGGTCTCGGTGCCGGGGCTGCCGCGATAGAAGCCGGTCGCCACGATCTGCACCTGGTCGCCATCGAGGAAGAGATCGGCCTGCACGCTGACTTTCTCGCCGCCGTACTGCGCGCCGGGGATCTCCGGCAAGGTGCCGGTGAGCACCAGCGCGCCCGTGGTGGTCATGCCGGAGCCGCCCGACCCGCCGGTCCCATCGGATTTGTCCGCTGGGCGCGAGTGCACCTGCAGGTCGGGAATGGTGAACAGCCTGCCTAGCTCGGTGGGCTCCACCCGCAGCCTGCTGTCCACCCGTTCCACCGGGACGCCGCGCAGACTGCCGTCGACCAATTCGCCCAGCGGCAGCCGCACGCCGGTCAGCGTCGCCTCCAGTGCGGTCTCGCCGGGGATGTCGTCTCGGTTGGCCCGCGCCCGGATCTCGACGTTGTCGTAGCGGCTGTCCCAGGCCTGGCCGAGGAAGGGAAAACCGTTGATCGTGACTTCGGGGTCCGCGGTGAGATCGGCGCCGTCCCGCAGCGCCCGTGACAGGCGGTACTCCGAATAGGCCGCGGTGCTGAAGTCGACGACGATTGCGAATGCGGTCAGGCACAGCAGACCGATGATCAGCTTCCGCATGCTCCCCCGTCTCTCCGGGTCTCGGGCCGCGCCACGCGGCACGCGTTCGAATTCCGCACCGGGCAACCCGCGGGCGCCGGGTCTGCCCGACGCGTAACCCATGTACGCACCCTATCGGTTGGCCCGAACCCGGCTCCCTGGTGTCCTCCGGGATGGTGCCCGACCCCGGAATGCGTGGTCATCCGGGGTTACGCGCTAATCTTGCATCCGATTACCTGTGATTAGCGAACGTGGCCGCGGCGGTGCTGCCGCATCCGCGGAGCTACGAGATGGGAGGAGGGCCTGTGGAGCTGCTCCTGCTTACCTCCGACCCCAACCCCGAGTCGGTGTTGCCGTCGCTGGCGTTGCTCGCGCACAATGTGCGCCCCGCGCCCACCGAAGTGGCCTCACTGCTCGAGGCAGGCACCGCTGATGTCGCCCTGGTGGACGCGCGGACCGACCTGGCCGCCGCCCGTGGACTCTGCCGCCTGCTCGGCAGTACCGGCTCCTCCGTCCCGGTGGTCGCGGTGCTCACCGAGGGCGGCCTCGTCGCGGTGAACGCCGACTGGGGGCTCGACGACATCCTGCTGCCCGGCACCGGGCCTGCCGAACTCGACGCCAGGCTGCGCCTGCTGGTCGGGCGCAACGGCGGCGTGGCCAGTCCGGAGAACAGCGGCAAGATCACCCTCGGCGAGCTGGTGATCGACGAGGGCACCTACACCGCGCGGCTGCGCGGCCGCCCGCTCGATCTCACCTACAAGGAGTTCGAGCTGCTGAAATACCTCGCGCAGCACGCGGGCCGGGTGTTCACCCGCGCGCAGTTGCTGCAGGAGGTGTGGGGGTACGACTTCTTCGGCGGCACCCGCACCGTCGACGTGCACGTCCGGCGGCTGCGCGCCAAACTCGGCAGCGAGTACGAGTCCCTGATCGGCACCGTCCGGAACGTGGGCTACAAGGCCGTGCGTCCGTCGCGGACCGCAGGCAAGGGCGAGCCGGTGAACTTCCCCGACGATGAGAACGAGGGCACCGACGATTCCCCGTTCGCGCCGATCAACGGTTCCGCGACGTGAGTCCTCGCGGCCGATGGCCGCGTTCCCGCCGCTAGCCCCCGTATCGCGATCGGCGGACGGATCGCGACCGATCGATATCGAAATGCGGCCGGCTCCCATGACGTTGCCAGGAGCGGGAACGTGCACGGGGTTCGATGGCTCGAAGAACGGAGGCCAGTGAGCGAGCGTCA
>NZ_BDBA01000106.1 GCF_001612745.1 Nocardia amamiensis NBRC 102102
CTAAGCTTTTTCACGGGCCCGCCGGCTATGAACTCCCTGAAGCCTACGGCCCTGACGAGATCACGTTCTCACACACGCCGGGCGCGCTGCGGCTTGCGCGCGGCTTCCTCGGTCACCTGGGCGCGGCGGTCGGCGGGCACCAGAGCGCGGATGTCCTCCCGCGAGCCGATCATCAGTTTCTGCAGGACCGCGGCCATTTGGGCGTCCACGGTCTTGAAGGAGCTGCCGCGCCGCGCGGCGATCGCGGTGTTGGTCCAGCCCGCCGCGGCCAGCACGGCGACGTCCTGTTCGGCCGTTGACAGCTCCTGCCAGGGTGAGGGCCGCTCGCGCCGGACCGGGTGGTCGACCGGCAGGCGGTCCAGTGCCAGACTGCCCAGCGCCAGCTGCGCAACCTCGCCGAGCTCTGGCCGCAGCAACGCCCCTTCTCGCTCGGCCACGGCGAAGGCCTTCGCGCCGAGGACTTCTCGAGCAATCGCGGTAGCGGCGTCGGTCTCGGTCGCGAACGGTCCGAGATTGGCGAGGTTCACGCCGAGTTTGTGCCGCAACGTAGCGGCACCTCCGGCGAGCCGGGCGATGTCGCGCGCCCATTCCGTCACCACGTCCGAGCGCTCGCCGGCCGCGGCGGTGATCAGGCGTGCCAGTGACCACGCGCAGACGTGGACGGCCCACACGGCGCCCCACTGATCGCGCATGGCCAGCTGCTTGGTCAGCGTCGTACGCCCCACGGCCAGCGCATCATTCGGGTCGCCGTGTTTGGTCAGCGCGATCGCCCAGGCCAGTTCGGCCCAGGACTTGGCCCACCGCGCTCCGGACCGCTCCGCGTTGTCCAGGTGCCGCCGGGCGATCTCCAGCGCCTGGGTCGCCGTGCCGAGGAACGCGGCGGCCAACGCCTCGAACAACTCGCTCATCGCGGCGCCACCGCGGTCGCCGCGCGCGGCGAATTGCGATCGGGCGCGGGCGAGTACCGCGATCGCGCGCACGTCGCGGCGCACCAGCATCAGTTCGCTGCCCCTGGTGAACTCGACCGCGGCGGGCAGATCGAGATCACGTTCGGGGTGCTCGCGCCACCCGGACCGCACGGCGGGGTCCGGCACGCAGGTGGCGACGCACTCGTCGAGAATGCGCTCGGCGTCGCCATGCACTCCCTGGCACATGCTGATCCACCCGATCAGCGCCAGCGCCGAGATCTGCAACCCGACCGGCTGTGGGTCGAGGCTACGGCTGGCGGCGAGCGTGCGCTCGGCCCATCGCCGCGGTTCGCGCAGCGAGCCGGTGAAGAACGGGCTGCGCAAAGCGATGAGCCCGACCGCGATCTCCAGACCGGTCGCGGCCTCGCCCGGCGTGCTCAGGCTGCCCTCGATGGCGCATAGCAGGTTGTCCCAGGCCGCCCGTGCCCACTCCAGCAGATCCTGTTCCGCAGGGCCGAACCACTCTGCCTGCGCCGTAACGACTTTGTCGCGGTAATAGCTGCGGTGCCTACCGGTCAACCGCGTGAATTCGGCACCGCGTTCGCGCAGACGCTGCTGAGCGAACACTCGAACGCTCTCCAGCAGCGAGTAACGCACCGTGGTCGCGGTCAGGTGGACCGACACCAGGGATTGATCCGCCAGCCGCTCGAGCAGGTCTTCGATCTCGTCCCGGGCCAAGCCGCCGGGCTCCTGGTCAGCGCAGACGGCTTCGATGGCCTCCAACTCGGCGCCGACGTCGAGCCCGGACGGGTCCGTGTCCTCGTGATCGTCGTATCCGGCGGCGAACACCGACAACCGCTCCAACAGCAGCCGCTCCTGGTCCCCGCACAGGTCATAGGACCAGCCGATGACGTCGCGAATGCCTTGATGGCGTTGCTCGGCGCCGACGCGGGGCCCGTGCGACCAGCGCAGCCGCCGATCGCTCGCCTCCCCGCTGAGATCACGCAGAATCATCGCCAGCGGCTGATGCAGCAGGCGCGCGGCGGCCAATCGGATATACAGCGGGTGATTGTGCACGTGCCTGCAGATCGCGGCGGCCGGCTCGACATCGCCGTCGGCGATGACGTGTCCGGTCAGTTCCGCCCGTGCGCGGAACAAGGTCAGCGCCTGCTGCTTGGACAGTGCGGGCACGGGCACGAGCTGCTCGTCGACCCAGCCGATCGCCTCGCGGCTGGTGGCCAGCACGGTGAGCCCGGGCGCCGCGTCGAGCAGGTCGGCGATCACCTGGCCCGCGCCGCGCAAGACGTGCTCGCAGTTGTCCATCACCAGGATCGTCTGCAGGCTGCGCCCGACCGCATCGCGCCGCCGCAGTGTGTCGAGCACCGCCTCCCACGCCGACCGTCCGGAGAAGTCGGCGTCGATCAGCGACCGCGCGACCTGCTCCTCCACCGCGGCGGCGTCCGCCCCGCGGGACAGCACGGCCAGCCGCACCCAGTGCACCGGCACCCGCCGCGCCTTGTGGACCCGGTGCACGGCCTCCGCCGCCAGCCTGGTCTTGCCGATGCCGCCCGCGCCGATCAGGGTGACCAAGCGGGTCGCGCCCAGCAGCGACATCCCGATCTTCTCCAGCTCGCGTTCGCGGCCGACGAAATCGCTGGTCGTCGCGGGTGGGAGACCCGGACCCGATGCACTCCTTACCGACACAGCAGTGCAGCGTAGTCGGCCGGCGGGCCGGAGCGCTCCGGGAAACGAGCAGGCGACAGGGCGGGCATCAGCCCACACCGATCGGCCCGTCGTGCTGTCCCGGCGGCCCGCGAGGTCTCTACCGATGTGGCGCACCCACCTATTCCTCGACGATTCCGCTATCGCCGCAATCGATCTCACGACCGAAGGGACGCCATGGTAGGACACGTACAGGTACTCGGAGCGGGCGAATGCGGGCTACCCCTCGCCCATTGTCTGCTGCGCGGCGGTAGCTCGGTCACGCTCGTCACCGACCGCGCCCCCGAAGCGATCCTCGCGGGGACGGTGACCAGCACGCAGGTCAAGTTCCCTCGGACGCTCGACCTCGAATCGGATGCGGGGCTGGGCTTCTGGCGGACGAGCGCACCGAATATCGAGGGCATCCGGTTCACCATGGCGGTCGAGGGCACGGCCGTGGCCTCCTGGGCCGGACGCTTGCCCCGGCCGGCGCAGAGCGTGGACCAGCGGACCGTCTTCGCACGCTGGCTGAGCGAATTCCTGGCCGCGGGCGGGGACCTGCGCATCGCTGATTCCTCGGTGACGGATGTCGACCGCGCCGCCGCCGACTACGACCTCACTGTGGTGACCCGCGCGTCACGCGAACTCGCCGCCTGTTTCCAGGACGACCCGGCGTGGACCGTACCCGCCGCGCCCCAGCGGCGGCTCGCGGTGCTGTACCTCGACGGCGTCCAGCCCGATCCGCACCACTTCGGCACCTACACCGCGCTACCCGAACACGGTGAGGTGATCTCCTATCCCGGGCTGACCGGACGACCGGGCCAGGAACGCCGCTGCGAGATCACGCTTTTCGAGGCGCGGCCGGGTGGCGCCCTCGACGTCTTCGACCAGCACGGCACGCCGGCGCAACGATTGCGCCAGGCCAAGCAGCTGATCGACGACCACCTGCCCGCCGAGCTCGCCGAGCGGTATCGCGACGCCGAGCTCACCGACGCCGGAGCGACGCTGGTCGGGGCCGTGGCACCGGCCATGCGCAGGCCGGTCGGCACCTTGCCCTCGGGCAGGCCGGTGCTCGGCGGCGGCGACGTCGTCTGCCGGATGGACCCGGGCGGCGCGCAGGGCGCCAACAATGCCGTGCACTGCGCCATCCGCTATGCGGAGGCGATCCTGCACACGTCCGACGGACGCTACGACAGGGACTGGATGGAGTGGGCGGCGGCGCCGTGGCTCACTGCCGTCGCACATCCCGCGGCACGATGGACCGCGACCGTGCTCGACCCACCTCCGGCGATGCAGGAGCTGATGCTGGCCGCGCAGCACGATTCGACGCTGGCCGACGCGTTCGCCGCCACCTTCGCGCGGCCGTCGAATATCGCGCGGTTCGCGGCTGCTGCCCCATCCTGAGCCGTCGCGGCGTCACGGTTGCCAGGGTGGGGTCTCGGGGAATGTGACCGGAAGCGCGGTCAGGGCTCGATGGAAAGGCCCTGGCCGCCAGGTCAATTCGTGCACCGCGACGGCAGGCCGCAGCTCCGGCAGCGCGTCCAGCAGCTGGTCGATCGCGTTCTGTCCGATCACGTAGGCGGGGCTGCGGGCGGGACAGGCGTGCGGTCCGGCGCCCCACGCCAGATGCGACCGGTTGCCGCTGTGATTCTCGGCGCTGATCGCCGGATCGTTGTTGCACGCCGCGAAGCTGACGACGACCGGTTGATGGGCGGGCAGCCACACATCGTCGATCAGGATCGGCTGACGCGGGTAGGTGACGGAGAAGTTGGCCATCGGCGGGTCGGTGAACAACACCTCGTCCAAGGCGTCGCGGGTGGACAGGCTCCCGCCGAGGACGTGGCCGCCGAAACGGTCGTCGGTCAGGATCAGCACGAGGCTGTTGACGATCAGGTTCTGTAGCGGCTCGATGCCCGCACCGTAGAGCACGACGAGCTGGTGGATCAGCTCCGCGTCGTCGAGGCAGGCCGGGTGCTGCAGCAGGCGGGTGGTGATGTCGTCGCCCGGTTCGGTGCGCTTGAGTTCGAGCAGCCGCAGCAGCGCGGCGCTGAGCATGCGATTGCCCGCTTCGGCGTCGACGCCGTCGAACACCGCGGCGGTCGCGGCGGCGACCTCTTTCCCGATCGACGGAGGGCACCCCAGCATCGCATTGATCACCTCGAAGGCGAGCGGTAACGCGTACTGGGAGACCAGATCGGCGCTGCCCGTCGTGCAGAAGGTGTTGATCAGCGGCACGGCGATCCGCTCCACGGTGGCGTGCAGCGCGTGCAGGTCCACGGCATTGATGGCCGCGGTATTGGCCTCTCGGTAGCGGGCATGCTCGGCACCCACGCTGCGCATCGCGTTGGGCCGCCATTCCAGCACCGGCAGCACCGGGCAGTCGGCGGGTACGCTCGCCTGCCAGGCGCGCGGATCGGCCGGGAAATGCTGTGGATCGTGCAGGATTCGCACAGCGGTGCGATAACTGAGCACCAGTGTCGCGGGCACGCCGCGCGCCAGCTCTACCGGTGCCAGCGAACCGTAGCGCGCCCGCATGTCCCGGTACGCCCGATGCGGATCGGCCGCGAACTCCTTGGAGTGCAGCGGTATCCGTTCGACGTCGGTATCGATCGGCGAACCATGATGTGCGCCAGTAGCGTTGCTGGCCGGGACAAGATCTCGGGGCGTGGTCAACGCGCGACTCCCACGGTAGAAGCGAATTCGGCGGTCGGGCGAACTCGGCACGGACCGTCCGACGCCGCTGCCGTCCGGTTCTGCGGTGCACCAGCGCCACATGAGCTCCCGACCGCGGTGCTGATCGACACACAGGATGGTCAGGTAGGTATGCCATCGGCATCGGTAGCGGCGGATGACCTGCGGTTATGCACCTCACTCAGGGTGCGTCACGCCGGGATTCGCGAGCTGCCGCGGCAAACGCGTGGACCCAGTGGGATGGCTGGTCCACACCGTCACCTGCGCTACGGCCAGTGCATCGGCCGAGCGGAGTGATCCTCGCACACAGCGCAATTCGTGCACGATGCTGTCGATTCGCTGCGCCGAGGTCGGCTGGCGCACCGGTCCGGTACGAGTCCGATGCCGCGGGTGAAGCGCGGCGGAACAGCCCGTATCGAAGGGAGCACAACCACTTCCGCGTGTAAGGCCTGGTGTATAACTTCCATCGGCCCGGTCGACTCCACCGACAAGCGATAGCGAGAAACGATGCACGGTTACCTGAACCAGGTCTCCCACGGCACCACCCCCTCCGGCTATCCGACGCGCGAACCCGAAGTCCGCGCGGTCGAGCCGCCGCGCAAGGGGGATCTGGTGGTCAGCGCGCTGCTGTGGTTGCTGCCTGCGGCGCTGGCCACGATGTCGGTGGTCCTCGCGCCGTGGTTCCTGATGGCGGGTGGCATCTGCGCGGCCAAGCCCGAGTGCCGGGTCGACACGAGCGCGGGTGTATGGATCATGGTGGGCGGTGGGGTTTTCGGATTCGCCGTCGGCGCGGCACTGTCCGCCACGGCGGCCAGACACGGGCGTGCACTGTTCCCCGGGGCACTGGTCGGCGCGGTGCTGGTCCTGCTGGCGTGGTTCGCCGCCTCGTTCGTGATGGGCTGACCATCCCGGCCCGGCAATGGAAACGGCGGGACGGGTTCGGCCCCATCGCCGACCCGCGTCGCGGTCAGTGCGCGTCGTAGATTCCGCGATAGTGAGCCAGCGCGGTGATGCGCACCCGCTCATCGCTCCACTGCGCGAAGCGATCCGGCGCCATACGAGCCGGGTCCACGACCGGATCGCCGGTGCCCAGCAGCAGATTCGTCAGATGACGGCCGACCCCGCCCGCGTGGGTCACCCAGGATGCCTCGGCCACCCACAGGCCCGGGAGGTCCGGGACCGCGCCGACGAGCGGCAATTCGTCGGGTGTGAGCGCGAAGGCGCCGTTGAGCCGAGATCCGATGCCGGCCGACCGGAAGGCGGGCACCAGGGCGGTCGCCGCGGCGAGCGCCGCACCGAAATCGGATTCCCGGTACGGTCTTTCGGCCGTCGCCGCCGCGGCGGCCAACGGGATCGGCTCATGGGAGTAGGTGCCGAGCCCGTAACGGCGTCCGTGCCTGCGGGTGTAGACGGCATGATCCGGGTATCGCACGATCGGCTCATCGATCGGAGTGTCGTCGAGATCGGGCAGTTCGATGGTGTGCACATACGGATGCTGGACCGCGACCATGGGCAACCGCACGCCGACGCTCGCGGCCAGCGCCGGACCCAGATACCGGCCGCGAGCACCACGGCCTTCGCCGTCAGTACCTCGTCGTCGGTGCGGACACCCACGACCCGGCCGTGCGCGGTCTCGATGGCGCGCACCCGGGTACCCCACCGAAAGGTCACCCCGTTCGCCGCGGCCGCCGCGACCAGGGCGTCGGTCAGCGCGATCGGTTCGGCGGCGCCGTCGGAGGGAATGTACAACGCGCCGAGCGCTCGTTCGGCGTTCACCAGCGCCGGAGCGAGCGCGACCGCCGCATCGGCGTCGAGGACTCGTGCTTCGATGCCGAGACCGCGTCCGTGTTCGACGTCCGCGTGCGCCTGCTCCAGCCGAGCCCGCGTTGTGGCGATCTCCAGGCAACCGACTTGGCGAAACGCCGCGGGCGCCAGGGCGCGGTAGGTGGCGACGCCATCTATCGCCAGCACGGCGAGTTCCGGTGTGGCGCTGAGCTGTCCGACGAAGCCGGGTGCCAAGCCGGTCGATCCCGGCAGGGTGTCACGGGACCGGGTATCGAGTACCGTCACATCTTCCTGTCCCGCCGCCGCGAGATGGTAGGCCACCGCAGCCCCCACGACTCCGGCGCCGACCACCACTACCTCTGCACCCATACCGCCTCCGCACGTCGATCGGTCTCCACCCTAGAAGCCGCGCCGGGCCATGCGGCCGCCGACCATCCGCGCCTCGGTCGGAGCGGACGGTTTGCCACCATAGAGGGGTGGGCCAGATCCGGATCGGCACGTCAGGATGGGTATATCCGCCCTGGCGGGGGACGTTCTATCCGGCGGGCGTGCAGCACAAGCGCGAGCTGGCCTATCTCTCGGAGCGACTCGACAGCGTCGAGATCAACGGCTCGTTCTATGCACTGCAACGCCCGTCCAGCTATCGCAACTGGGCGGAGCAGACCCCGGACGACTTCGTGTTCGCGGTGAAGGGCAGTCGCTTCATCACCCACATGAAGAGGCTGCGGGACGGCGACGAGCCGCTGGCGAACTTCCTCGCGTCCGGCCCCTTGGCGCTCGGGCCCAAGCTGGGTCCGATGCTGTGGCAGCTGCCACCCACTTTCCCCTTCGACGTCGACGTGCTCGACGCCTTCCTCTCCCGTCTGCCCCGCAGTACCGAGCAGGCCGCCGAGATCGCGCGCCGGCACGATCACCGCGTCGATCCCGCACACACCAGCACCGATGCCGACCGGCCGATGCGGCACGCCCTGGAGATCCGGCACTCCAGCTTCCTGACCCCGGCGTTCACCGACCTGCTCACCCGCCATGGGGTGGCGCTCGTCGTCGCCGACGCGGCGGGCAAGTATCCGCTGATCGAGGAGGTCACCGCGGATTTCGTCTATGTCCGATTGCATGGGCACGACGAGCTCTACGTCAGCGGCTACACCGACGAAGGCCTGGACATGTGGGCGGAGAAGATCCGCTCCTGGGCTCGATCCGGTGATGTGTACACCTATTTCGACAACGACGCGAAAGTGATGGCGCCTCGCGACGCCATCGCGTTGCGGGCGCGTCTGACGTGAGGGTCGGGATCGCGGCGTGATCTGCCTGGTTCGTCGGCGGTGCTGTCCACCGACATGGGTGAGGTCGGCCAGAGCAAACGGAGTGATCTTCCAGTGGCGAACTGGATGGGGCGCACCGAGGAGACCGCGCGGCGACGCCGACCGTCGCCTGGCCGGGACTCGCCGAGCCGGTGACTACGCCGACTGGCGCAGTGGGTGCAGGGCGGCGAGCGCGCGCAGTGCGTCGGCGCGCGAGATGGGCTGGTCGTTTTCCAGGGCGGCCAGTTCCAGCTCGATCCAGTCGCGAATCAACGCGGACATCGTCACGTTGCGCTGCTCGGCGGCCATCTTCACCCGCTGGTGCAGGTCGAACGGGATGCGCAGCGAGGTGGTGACGGTGACCGTGTCCTCGGCGCGCAGCGGCGGCGGCAGCTCGGCCGGATCCACCGGCGCGTCGGTGTATTCGAGGCCGGATAGGAAGTCCGGGACGTCCTTCGGATTCGTCGGGTAGTCAGTCATCAGCGTGCTCCCAGCGCTCGAGTTCGGCCACCTGGGACTCGGTCATCTCGACCGCGCCCAGAATGTCCCACTGCCAGCCTTCGGTGCGGCGGACAGCGACGATCAGTGGCCGGCCCGTCTCGGTGCGGCCCCAGACCGTCAGCACCGAGAGCTCGTTCCGGCCACGCGCCTGCCGAGGCCATCGGCGGGCACCCATGAGCACCTGCAGCACTTCGCGAGGGTCGATCCCCACCAGCGACAACAGTGCCCACTCGGGCCAGTTATAACCCACGATCAGCGATAATACAAGTGTATTGCATCCGGGCTCACCGTGCTCGCGCGCGGGACAGGTTCCAGCTCTGCCAGGTGTCCGCGCCGAGATCGGCGCGCAGCCGGGTGCGCAGTTCGCTCCGCAGCGGCTCGGAAAGCCGATCGGTCGCGGGCAGGATGTCGGGCGAGAGTGTGCCCAGATAGTCCGTGTCCAACGACTTGCCCTGCTGCCAGCGGTCGATGTTCTGCTCGGCGATCAACCGTTCCGGGTCGAGGACGGCGAGCGCGAGCAGCGTCGCCATGGCCGTGCCCAGCACGGCGCGGGGCAGCCAGTCTCGCCGCAACCGCACGACGGCGACCACGACCAGGACATAGACCAGGCCGAGCCACACCTCACAGACCTCGACCAGCAGCCGCAGCACCGTGAAGCCGTAGGCCTGCTGATAGGTCCACATGCGGCCGAGTGCCGAGGCGACGATGATCAGCGCGAGCACGCTCACCGCCGTGAGCAGGCCACGCAACCACATGCGGTCGGCGGCGGTGTCCTGCGCCGCCCAGCGCAGCACGATCATGAGCACCGCGAGGGTGAGGACAGTGACCGCCGAGAGTTGCCAGAATCCGGTGCGCGCGTACTCGGCGTAGGTCAGGCCCGCGGTGCGCTGGACGTATCCGTCGCCGCCGAAGAGCACGAGGAACTGGGTGCCGACGAACGCCGCGAAGAGAATCGCGAGCGCGCCGATGGGCAGTGCCCACTCGGTCCGGCGCAGACCTCGTCGCCGGGCGGTCACGGTGGCGGGCAGCGGTGGACCGGCGAGCGCGAACATCGCTCCCAGCGTGCCGAGGGCGGCCAGTGCGAACAACACGATCCACCGCGCCACCGCGGGAGTATCGAGATCCGGCGTCACGCTGTGGATCAGGTCGGCGAAGATCGCGTCCGCACTGCCGAGCAGCGGCACGAACACCGCGAGCAGCGTGACGGTCACCGCCGCCGACAATGCGAGCCGCCACCTGCGGGTCGTGTCGGCGCCGCCGACCCGTGCCGTGCCCGCAGACACCCAGGGCACCGCCTCCAATGCTGCGAGCGGTACCGCGAGCGTGTCGTAGAGGATGCCGTTCGCCGATCGGCGTCCGACGACAGCCAGCGAACCGGCGAAACCCGCCGCCACCACGCACAACGCGAACAGCCAGCCCGCGGCGCGGAATGCCCCGACCGCCAGCAGGGCAAGCGTGAGGCCTGCCCACCAGAGCCGCCCCAGGTGCTGCCTGCGGCGAAGGACACCCGTTGTTGCTGTCGCCTGGCCGTCCGTCGATGCCGGGCGGGATTTTCCGTTTTCCGACGACATCGCACCCCGCGCGCCCCGGCGCGCATTGCGGTCGACGAGAAAGACCGCCACCGCGGCGGTGGCGGCGGCGATCACCCAGCCGATGCCGGGCTGGTCCCACCGGATCAGGACCGCAGCGGCCAATCCGGAGATCAATGCGGCGGGCGCAACACCCGGCGGGCACACGACACGCCGCCACTTGGGCACACGGTTCGGGGGCAGCGGCGCGGCCGCCGACGGGCGCGGCGGCGCCGGACTGCTGTCCCGCTCATTTCCCGCACTTTCGGAGACCTGCTCCGCCGACGGCTGCTGCCCCTGCATCGCCCGCCGATGTTCGCCCTGTCCGACCCGCGATGTCGACGCCCGCTCTCCATGCTTCGCCAACGGTTGCGCCGTCTGCTCCGCCAACGGCTGCGGCCCCGGTGCAGACGACGCCTGCTCTTCCTTTGCTTCTGGAGTGTTCGGCGCTGACGCACGCCGAGCTGACGCGTCTCGGTCGAGTTCCACGGTGGAATCTGCGGAATCACCCCCTATATCACCGGATCTTCCGGCCGGTGACGATGGCGGCGTGGGTTCGGCCGACGACGTGGATTCGGTTGCTTCGGGCATGGAAGTTCCCTTCTGTAGGCGTGCGGAATCGTCCCGGATCCAGGTGAGGTCCGGGTTGGATGACGTGGCAGGTCAGTGCTCGGGCAGCACCACTCGGATGCGCGAGCCGGGGTCGGCGACGGCGATGGTGCCGCCGTGCAGGTCGACCACCCAGCGCGAGATGGCGAGGCCGAGTCCGGTGCCGCCGCCCGAAGTGCGGCCTCCCCTGGTGAACCGGTCGAAGACCCTGGCGCGTTCGGCGGGCGGAATGCCCGGTCCGTCGTCGTCGACATCGATGACGACCTCGCCCGGCGCGACACGCACGGCGATGCGGACCTCACCACCAGCGGGTCCGTGCCGCGCGGCGTTGTCGAGCAGGTTCAGCAGCACCTGATGCAATCGCGCACGGTCGGCGTACACGCAGGCGGTGCCGGGCAGGACGTCGGTGCGGAAGCGCACGCCGCGACCGAGCGCGGCCGTCATGACTTCGGCCTCGGCGACGACGTCCGCCAGCAGCGGTGCGAGCGGCAGTTCTTCGCGATCGAGCGGGAAGGCGCCGGCTTCGATGCTGGAGAGATCGAGGAGTTCGGATACCAGCAGAGTCAGCCGCTCGGTCTGGGCCAGAGCGGTGCGCAGGGTCGCCGGGTCGGGTTGTGAGACGCCATCGACCAGGTTCTCCAGTACCGCGCGCAAAGCCGTGACGGGCGTGCGCAATTCGTGCGAGACGTTCGCGATGAGGTCGCGGCGTTGCTGGTCGGCCGCGGCCAGGTCGGCGGCCATCTGGTTGAACGCCTCGGCCAATTGCCCGACTTCGTCGCGGGAGCTCGCCCGCACCCGGTGGGTGTAGTCACCCTGCGCCATCCGTTTGGCCGCCGCGGTCATCTCCCGGAGCGGCCTGGTGATGCCATGCGCGAGGACCTGCGAGGTCGCCAGCGCGACCACCAGCGCGGTGAGCGTGGTGCGCGGCGGCACCCAGCCGATCTTGAACCGGAAGAACCCGTACGCGACCCCGCCGGAACACAACATGAGGATCGCCAGTTTCAGCTTGATCGATCTGACCGGGTCCAGCGGCCGCGGCAACAACTCGGCCAGGCGGTCGCTCATGCGGCGCACCCACCGTCGCGTGGCGGGCATCCCCCGGCCGGTCTGTTCCCTCCGGACATCGTTCGGTGCGGCGAACCGCCCACCGTGGGCAGGCATCGGATCCTGCCTGGACTCGGCGCTCATCGAGCCTCCAGCGCGTACCCGACACCGCGGACGGTGCGGATGAGGTCGGCGCCGAGTTTGCGTCGCAAAGCCTTGATGTGACTGTCGACTGCGCGGGTTCCCGCCGCGTCGGCCCAGTCCCAGACGTCTTCGAGCAGACGCTCGCGCGCGAGCACCGTGCGCGGGCGACGGGCCAGGCGGGCGAGCAGATCGAATTCGAGCGGCGTCAGCCGCGCCTCGACGTCGCCGCGCCATACCCGGCGCTGGTCGACGTCGATGCGCAGGTCCCCGACCAGAATTGTCGCGCCGTCGCGGTCGGCGGCACGCTCCATCCGACGCAGCAGTGCGTGCACTCGCGCGGCGAGCACCCGGAGCGAGAAGGGTTTGGTGAGGTAGTCGTCCGCACCGACACCCAGACCGACCAGCTGGTCTGTTTCGTCGGCACGCGCGGTGAGCATGAGCACGGGAATCGGGCGGCGCGCCTGAATGCGCCGGCACACTTCCAGCCCGTCGAACCCGGGCAGCATGACGTCGAGCACCACCAGGTCGGGTTCGGCGGCCGCGACGGCCGCGATGGCGGAAGGGCCGTCGTGCGCCAGATCGACCGCGAATCCCTCCGCCCGCAGTCGCGCCGCGACCGACTGCGCGATGGTGATTTCGTCATCCACCACCAGGATCCGCCGCGTGGCCTGCTGCGGAGCGGTCACCGTGCTCTGTTCCATGCACCGAACCCTAGCCACCAGCCGTGGAGGAATCCGTCGGCAATTGTGGAGATTTCGTGTGCACCGTCCGGCGGCGGACGCGCTCACGGCCGGACCAGGGCAACTTGTCGAGGCGTTCGATATCGGTGTCGAACCGTTTCGGGAACTCCGCGAACGCGGCAACGTCAGCCGCCGTCCAGTGCGCCGGGCGCCTCACTCCGCGCGGCCGGGTCGGCTGCGGCAAATCCCGCCGAGGGCGCCAGGGCGAGCACTGCCGCCGCGGCCATGGTGATTCCTGCGCGTCGCATCGACATGAGTGCCCGCCTCTCGGTCTTGATGTCTCAACGAGACATACTGGCCAGGCACCTGCTGGTCGGCAATCCGGAGCCGCGCAGGGAGAACTTCATCGGGGCACTCGGCCGCCAGCGCGCGATGGCGCGAACTTTCGCCGCGCGCGCCGGACTGTCCGCCGACGACCTGAGCCCGCAGCTCACCGCCGCCTGTTTCGCCGCATTCGGCGTCGGCCTGGATCACTGGATGCTGGGCGAGGACCATTCGATCGCGGCTCTGCACCGCGTTCTCGATCGCGCGGTGGCGTCACTGCAGCAGGGCATCGACCTCGATGGCGCACGCTGATCCGCACCCGCGCTGGTCACTACCGCCCACGCCGCAACCGGTTTCACCCGTCACCTACCATCGCCAAGGTGATCACGGTGGCCAGTTGGAACGTTCTGCATCGCGTCCATGCCGAGAACTGGTACGAGGATGTTGCGACGCGGTGGCCGGACGAGGGCGCGCGGATCGCCGCGATCACCGCGCGCGTCGCCGAACGCACCGAGCGGATCATCGCACTGCAAGAAGTCAGCGGAGACCAGCTGGCCGGCCTCAGAATGGCCTTACCGGACAGGACCTTTCACGCGATGCGGTACCAGCGTCTGCCGACGCCGCGCCGCATGCCCAGCTCACTGCTCGACGGTGGTGAGTACCTGGTAGTGCTCACCGCCGAGCCGAGCAGGGAACTCGCCGCCGAGTCGTTCGCGCAGGATCAGGGCAAGGGCGCGCTCGTCGTCGACGTGGGCGGACTGGTGGTGATCGCCACACATGTGACCGGAGACCGGCGGCGCGCGCAGCAGCTGACCCGGCTGTCCGAACTCGCGACCGCCGCACCGGGTCATGCCGCCGTGCTACTCGGCGACTTCAATACCGATCGCGACACGGTCGCCGACGGGTTGGGCAACGGCTTCGTGGTCGCCGAGTGCGTTGCAGGCGCGCTCCCGACTCGCCCGCGCGCGTCGGGGTCGAAGTCCCAGTACATCGATCACGTGGTCGTGCACGGCGCGACCGTCACGCCGGCGTCGGTCGACGACGTGGGCGGGGTGTCCGATCACAATCTCGTCCGCGCGGCCGTCACGATCTGAGTCCTTCGGCTCCGGCACATCACCGGCCTGCCCCACCGGAGGCGGTAGGTGGGCAGGCCGCGATATGAGCGTTCCCTTCACGCGCAATAGCGGGATCGATGAGCAAAATACGTTGCACCCCTTGCACTTCGCGGTTTCGGCGCGAGTCACAGGCGGGTGAGCGACTCGGGCTCGTCAGCCCGACATGTGCCGACCCGCCGATCACGATGGATCGACCGGTGCAACCGAGTGCGCGGCCCAGCGGGCCGTCAATCCGAGATGTCCGGCACTCCACCTCGATTCGTGTCAGCGGCGGCGATCCCGATCGGTCGCAACTCACCGTGGGGTGCGCCGCACAGCCGCCGTCGTGGACGCGATCCGATGCGGGCATCCGCTACGACAGGAAGTAGTATGAATCGGTGCGAAATCCGGCGAAAGTGGCGACGCGGCTGCGCGGCGCGTTCGTCGGATCGGCGGCCGGGGCGGTGAGCATTGCCGCGCATGCCCTCGGCGGTGGAGCGATGTCCCCGGGGGCTGCACCGATCGCGGCGTTGATCGTTGCGTGCGCGGCGGTGGGCGTCCTGGTCGGAGCACGGCCGCACCGCCGCGGGCTCAGCGAGATCACGGCGATGCTCGCGATCGGCCAGACCGTCGCGCATCTCGCGCTGACTCTGCCCGCCGGGCATCAGCACGACGCGAGTATGTCCTCGGTCATGCTCGGTGCGCATCTGGCGGCCATCCCGCTCGGCGCGCTGCTCATCCACGCCGCCGAGCGGGCGGCATTGCGAGCCGCATCCGACCTCCAGCACACAGTGCGCCTTCTGACAGTCGGTCCCACCACGCCCGCCGGATTCTCCTCGCCCGTGATCGACTGCGTTCTCGCCCGTCCGCGGCGCCTGCTGCTCGGTTCGGGCTCCGGCCTGCGTGGCCCGCCACTCCCCCGCTGACTTCCTACCCTGCCGGTGCACATCAGGCCTTGCCGCCCAATGCTTTTCGTGGGCGGGCGGAGCACTGCGTTCGTATCCAGAACCAGCCCGTACGCTGCCGCACCCCGGACATGCGGTTCGATCGTCATTTCGGATATCGCGGCCTGCGGAGCGTGCGCGTCACAGGACCGGCGATGAGTCGGGTTCATGTTCGGCGGATGACCGAAAGCCCTTGCGGCCCAACGGAATCAGACGCACGTAAACGACTCGGCGATAGAGCGGCCCGCGATACCACTGTGCGGACAGCGCACTGACCGCTCCGGTGAACCCGGCGGAACTACCACCACCTCTCACATCTTCGGAGTTTCCATGCCTACCAGCACCTTCGACCCACCACACGTCGTGTCGCGCACCGCTCGCCTGCTGCGCGGAGTGGCCGCCGCGGCGGCTCTGCCCGTCCTCCTGGTCGCCTGCTCGTCGAACGACAAGACGGACGCCGCGTCCTCCACCGACACCGTGACCATTTCCGATCAATGGGTCAAGGCGGCCGACAGCGGGATGTCGGCCGCGTTCGGCGACCTGACCAACACCGGCGACACGCCACGTACCGTGGTGTCGGCGACCAGCCCCGCCTCCGGCCGGATCGAGTTGCACGAAGTGGTCACCGACGCGAACGGAACGAAGACGATGCGACCCAAATCGGGCGGCTTCGTGATTCCGGCGCACGGCCAGAAACGGCTGCGACCCGGCGGTGACCACATCATGTTCATGGATCTGCACGGACCGCTGCGCACCGGCTCGGCGACGTCGCTCACGCTGACCTTCGACGACGGCTCCACCACGACCTTCACCGCCCAGGTGCGCGACTTCTCCGGCAACCAGGAGAATTACGTGCCGGATCAGGGTAGCGGCGCGTCGCATACCGGCGCGCAGACCCCCGCGCACGGTGGCTGATCGGAACGGTTCGCGACCCGCACGGATCAACCGGCGGCGTCTGCTGGGCGGCGGCGCCGCCGCGGCAGGCGCCGCCGGGAT
>NZ_BDBA01000107.1 GCF_001612745.1 Nocardia amamiensis NBRC 102102
GCGAGAATCCGGAATGGCGCCCGAGGTCGCGACGGTACCGTTCTACGGACCGCACCAAGCGGGCATCGCCACCGCCCCACAGTCGCACGCG
The DNA here is from genome assembly GCF_001612745.1 of Nocardia amamiensis NBRC 102102. GTDB lineage: Bacteria > Actinomycetota > Actinomycetes > Mycobacteriales > Mycobacteriaceae > Nocardia > Nocardia amamiensis. The sequence continues at coordinate 92 of NZ_BDBA01000107.1, forward strand.
GCGTTCGTCGCGTTCGATCTGAAGCCGGGCACGCGGCGCGACGACATCGTCGGGATGCTGAAGATCTGGACCGACGACGCCGCCCGGCTCACCCAGGGCCGCCCCGCCCTCGCCGACACCGAACCAGACCTCGCCCGGCGTCCGGCGCGGCTCACTGTCACAGTGGGCTTCGGGCCCGCTGTGTTCGAAGTGTCGGGCCTCGAGCGGCACCGGCCGTCCTGGCTGCGGCCGTTGCCGCCGTTCGCGATCGACCGGCTCGAACCGGCCTGGACCGGCGGCGATCTGCTGCTGCAGATCTGCGCCGACGAGGTGACCACGGTGTCGCACGCGGTGCGCGTACTGTGCCGGAGCGTGTCCTCTTTGGTCGGCGTGCGCTGGGTGCAGCGCGGATTCCGCGATGCCGCGCCCGGGAAGACGCCGCGCAATCTCATGGGCCAGGTGGACGGCACCGCGAATCTCGCGCCGGGCACCCCCGAGTTCACGCGCCTGGTGTGGGATGACGGCGCAACCCTGGCGTGGCTGGCCGGCGGCACCTCGTGTGTGCTGCGGCGGATCGCGATGACGCTGGACACGTGGGACGAAATCGACCAGGAGGAAAGGGAACTCACCGTCGGGCGCACCATCGCCAACGGCGCACCGCTGACCGGGACCGACGAGTTCGACGAGCCGGATTTCACGGCCGCGGACGCGAACGGCATTCCGGTCATCCCGCCGTCGTCGCACATCGCTCGTGCCCATCACACGCACGACGGCGAACGGTTCCTCCGGCGTGGCTACAACTACGACGACGCGCCCGCGCCCGGCCGGATCTCCAACTCGGGCTTGCTCTTCGCCGCCTACCAACGCGACTTGGACACCCAGTTCCTGCCGGTCCAGCGCCGTCTCGCGGAGTTCGACGCACTCAATGTCTGGACCACACCGATCGGATCCGCGGTGTTCGCGATACCGCCGGGGGTACCGTCGCAGGGCGGCTATCTCGGCCAGCCGCTGTTCGAGGCCTGATTTGCGTCGGGCGCCCTGCGTGCGAGGCCGCAGTCAGGTGATCGTCGCGCCGACCGACTCGCACTGACTGCGGCGCCGACGCGGCGGCCGCTGCGGATGCAGGCACTCCAACCCTGCCGACGCCGGTGACCGACGCCTTCGACGCGGTGCTCACGTCCCGGCCGTCACCACGGAGGTCGCTCTGATCCTCGGCTGATCGCGCCGTGCTCGCGCGCTGACCGTCGGGCGCGAGCACACCTGGCGTTTCAGGCCGGAGATCCCGGATATCCAGTGGCGGTGTCAGCTGTCCGGAGACAGTCCGGCGATCGCGCGCAGCGCGGAGATCATTCCGGTGACCGGAATGCCGGGATCGATCGTCCGGAACAGGCCGAGCCCGACACCGAGCGCCAGCACAGCGACGGCGGCTTCGGCCGTCGGCACCTGGGTATCGACTTCATCGGTCGTCTTCAGGGCCGTGCCGATCATGCTGACGATGGCACCGAGCCGGGTAGCGAGTTCGCCGCGCAGCTGGCCGTTGCGCCGCGCCTGCACAGTGAACTCCAATTCCAGCTGGGTCCAGTTCGGATCACCGATGACCCGCTCGGCCCATTCCGCGAGCCGTCGCAGACGATCAGCGGTCGTGGGCGCGGCAACAATGTCGGCGACCTCCGCCGCACGTTCGCCGTGAATTTCGTCGAGCACGGCCAAACACAGCTCGTCTTTGGTGCGGAAGTTCGAATACACCGCCCCTTTGGTGAAACCCGCGGCCTCGGCGACTTTATCGATGCTCGTGGCCTGATAGCCCTCCTCCAGGAACAGGCGCTTGGCGGTGGAGATCAACACCGCGCGCGTCTGCGCCTGGCTCTGGGCTCGAGTCGGCCGTTCCACCTGCCCATATGCGTGAAGCCGCCGATTCTCATCCTGATTCGCAGACAACCGATATCCCTTCAGATACTCTCAGTATCCGATTGTAGATGCCAGCGGTATCCCAAATCGCAGGAAGGATCGAATCGTGAGGAGCCGAATAGGCAAAGTCGCCGCAGCTCTGACGGGAACCCTCCTCGTGGTCGGAGGCGGCGCGATCTCTGCACCACACGCATGGACGCAGCCGGCTGCGGAAGCCGCCGCTGATTTCTACCTGCCGCCGGTGCCGCTGCCTTCGTCGGCGCCCGGCGCGATCATCCGCACCGAACCGTCGCGTCTGGCGCTGTCGGTCCCAGGAGGGCCCGGAGCGATCCCGGCGACGGCGACGCGGGTCATGTACGTCAGCAGCGATACCCACGACGCACCTACCGCGGTGGTGGGAACGTATCTCGAGGCATCACAGCCGTGGACCGGCCCGGGCGAACGCCCCCTGGTCTCCTACGCGGTCGGCACGAAGGGACAGGGCGATCAGTGCGCGCCCTCGAAGTTGCTGGCGCAGTTCGTCCAGTATCAGCCGCCGCTCGACCTGATCGTCGAATACGACGTGCTGGCGATCTATACGCTCCTGGCCCGCGGCATGTCGGTCATGGTGACCGATTACCACGGCCTGGGCACGCCCGCGGTGCACGACTTTCTGAACCGGAAAGCGCAAGCTCACGCGCTACTGGACGGGGCGCGTGCCGCGCTGCAGCTGCCCGGCACCAGCCTAGGGGCCAATGCTCCGGTCATTCTGTACGGCTACTCGCAGGGCGGCATGGCCTCCGGGGGCGCGGCCGAACTGCAACCGAGCTACGCCCCCGAACTGAACGTGCGTGGCGCTTACGTCGGCGGGCCGGTGGTGGACGACGAGTACTTCATCGGACATAACGACGGCCGAGCCGCCATGGGGCCCGCCTTCGCCTGGATACTCAACGGCATCGCCGCCAACTACCCGGAAACCCGCGCGGTGCTCGACGCCGAACTCAACGACACGGGCAAGGCGATCCTGCGCGAAGCCCAGGACAAATGCGCCGTTCCGCTCGGACTCGCCCAGCTGCATCAGTTCACGTCCCAATGGACAACGAGCGGAGAACCTCTCACCGTCGTGATCGATCGGTCCCCGGCGCTGAAAGCGGCATTCGACCAACAGCGGGTCGGCTCGCTCGCCCCGTCGGTGCCCGTGCTCATCGCCTCGAGCCCGAACGACGAGGGAGCGCCGTATCCGCCCGTCCGCGACATGGCCGCACGGTGGTGTGGCGGCGGGACAACGGTCCAGCTGGATTCGAACGCCGATATTCCCAGCATCATCACGGGATTGCGGGCGACGCACGTGCTGGCCTTCTTCCCCTCGCTGAGGACCTCGCAGGACTGGATAACCGCTCGACTCGCGGGCGAGCCCGCCCCGAGCAACTGCGGGGCTCTGCCGTAGTCCGGCAGGCCCGGTTTGCGCAGGGCCGACCAGCTCCGATACCGTCAGTATCCCAATCGGATGTACGGCCCCGCGCATCGCTCGAGCCGAGCACGGCTCGTCGCAGATGAGGTGGTGCCGCTGCCCGGCGCGGGTCGGCCTCAGGTCCAGCCCGCGCCGGTGGCCGCACTGGCCGAGCCGATCGCATAGCCCTGTGCGAAGCCGGCGAGATTCACCCACTGTTCTGCTGAAGGTTTCCGCGGTTGTCGCAGCCGTCGGCTCGGTGCCATCGCATCGACCTCGGTGCACTGTTCCAGTTGTTCGTTCGCTAGCTCGGAATTGTGAAGGGAGGGTCGAATGTCGGAGTTGGCTCACCGCCACCGTGATTTCGGTGACCCTGCCGTCAGATCGACTCGGTGCGCATTCCCGATGCCGGCCGGCGCGACGGGCCGGGGCAATAGACAGACGACACGGATCTCGCATGCCC
>NZ_BDBA01000108.1 GCF_001612745.1 Nocardia amamiensis NBRC 102102
GTTGCACACCGGTGCCGCGGTGTTCTGGTGGATCGAGCCGATCATCATTCTGATCGTGATCCCGGTGCTGGACTGGATGATCGGTGAGGACGGCACCAATCCGCGCGAGGAAGACTACGAGTCGCTCTCCAACGACCGGTACTACCGGTGGTGCACGTATCTGTTCCTGCCCGTCCAATTCATCGCTTTGATGATCGCGGCCTACCTGTGGGCCGGCGCGGAACTGACCGTCTTCGACAAGGTGGGTTTGGCGGTCACCATGGGCTTCATGTCGGGGATCGGCATCAACGCCGCGCACGAACTCGGCCACCGGGTCGAACGTCTCGAACGCTGGCTGGCGAAAATCGCACTCGCGCCATCCGCTTACGGCCACTTCTACGTCGAGCACAACCGGGGCCACCACACCCGGGTCGCCACACCCGAGGACCCGGCCAGCGCGCGGTTCGGCGAGTCACTGTGGGCATTCCTCCCCCGCACCGTCGTCGGCGGATTCCGCTCGGCACTGCAACTGGAACAACAGCGCCTGCGGCGCAAGGGATCGCGCTGGTGGAGCAGCCAGAACAACATCCTGCAGGCGTGGGCGATGACGCTGGTGCTCTTCGGCGTCCTGCTCGCCGTCTTCGGCTGGGCCATCCTGCCATACCTGCTGGTCCAGGCGGTGATCGGTGCCGCGCTGCTGGAGACGGTGAACTATGTCGAGCACTACGGGCTGCTGCGGCGGCGCCTGCCGAACGGCCGCTGGGCACGGTGCGCACCGGCCGACAGCTGGAACTCCGACCGCCTGCTCACCAACGTCGTCTTGTTCCACTTGCAGCGACACAGCGACCACCACGCCAACCCCGGGCGGCGCTACCAGACGCTGCGCAGTTCACAGGAGGCGCCGCAACTTCCCGCCGGGTATGCCACCATGATCGTCCTCGCCGCCGTGCCACCGCTGTGGCGTCGTGTCATGGACCCTCGGGTCCTGGCCCACTACGACGGCGACGTCACCCGCGCCAACATCGCGCCCCGCAAACGCAATCGGATCCTCGCCGCGCACAGCACGCCCAATGCGGCCCGGCCTCGAGATCCGGACGGCGACCTCCGCTCGGACCCGTCCGCCAGTCGCTGGTGAAGCCGGCCCGGGGGCCGGCTATCCGACGGAGATACTGCCGCCCTGGGCAGGTAACCCCGGTTTCGAGTTCCAGCGGGACCTGACCGCGCTGGTCGACAGGCATGCCTGTGCGGGCCCGGGTGACCCACAGCTCCCGGCCCGCGAGATCGGTGTCAGGCGGCCGCGGTGCGCAGGGCTTTGGCGTCCTTGCGGATCCCGAACGCCACGATGATCTCCATGACGCCGAGCACGATCAGCCACACCCCCGCCAGGATGGCCAGCGTGGCCACCGATCGCACCGGCCAGATGATCAGCACGACACCGGCGGCAGCCGTCACGATGCCGAAGAACACCTGCCACCAGCGTCCTGGCAGCGCGGGCTCGGAGATCCCGGCCATCAGCAACGCGATCCCGCGAAACAGCCAGCCGATACCGATCCACAACCCGAGCAAGAAGATCGATGCCAGCTCGTCGCGGAAACAGAAGACGCCGATCACGATGCACAACAGGCCGACGATGAAGGACAGCACCCGCACACCGGCACTCGCCGGCGCGCCGAACGCCGCCAGCAGCTGCAGAAAGCCGGTGACCACCAGGTACACGCCGAAGATGATGCCTGCGGCCAGCAGCGTGATGTCCGGCCAGACCAGGATCAGGACACCGAGGATCACCGCGAGGATGCCAGCGACCAAGACGGTTTGCCACGCACGGCGGGCAACAGACTGCAGAGGACCCTCTAGCACGCTGTTTGTCGTCATGCCGTGATGCTATAGCGCACGCCATTCGGTTTACTGAACATTTGCCACAAGATTCGGCGGTCGGCGAGACGGGATAACGAAGCGGCCACGCTCGCAGTGCACGTTTTATCGCCCGGGCGGTCGGGTAGTCATCACTGAGTGACTCTTCGTGTACGCCCCTGGGGTGGAGCGGGTGGGTCGGGGTTCGGTGAGGCTCGGGGCTAGGAGACGAGGGTGGCGGTTCTGCTCGTGCTGCGGGCATGTGGGCTGGGTGACCTACTCACCGCGGTCCCGGCTTTACGTGCGCTGCGCCGGGCCAAGCCGCACGACCGGATCGTCCTCGCCGCACCGCAGCGGCTCAAGCCGATCGTCGACCTCATCACCTCGGTCGATGTCCTGGTGCCGACCGCCGAACCGGGCAGCCTGCGCTGGGACGCGCCGCCACCCGAGCTGGCGATCAACCTGCACGGCCCGAGCGCCGAAAGTATCGTCACGCTGGCCAAAACGCAGCCCGGACGCATCCTCACCTATCGCAACGCCGCGTTCCCCGAGCTGTCCGGCCCCGACTGGCAGACCGACATGCACGACGTCGACCGCTGGTGCCATCTGCTCGAATACGACGGCATCGGGGCGGATCGCCGCAACCTCGGACTGGTTCCACCGGTCGCGACGACCAGTCACCGCGACTGCGTGGTCGTGCACGTCGGCGCGGGCGCCCCGGCCCGCCGCTGGCCGCCCGACCGGTTCGCCGCGGTCGTCCGGCACCTGCTTGTGCTCGGCCGGGACGTGGTGATCACCGGCGACGAGTACGAACGCGAACTCGCATCGAGCATTGCCGCGCGGGCGGGGCTGCCCGTCGGCCGGGTGCTCGCCGGGGAACAGAACCTCATCGAACTGTCCGCCACCATCGCCGAGGCCGCGCTCGTGATCTGCGGCGACACCGGCGTCGCGCACCTTGCCACCGCGTTCGGCACCCGCACGGTCCTGCTCTTCGGCCCCACGCCGCCCCGGTGGGGCGGCCCTCCGGCGCACCTGCTGGGCAGGCACGCCGTGCTGTGGGCAGGCCAAGTCGGTGACCCGGACGCCGACACCCCCGACCCGGGCTTGCTGCGCATCGGCGTCACCGAGGTGATCAACGCCGTCGACAACCAGCTGAGCAAACGCACCTCGCCCGGCGTGGGCGCCGACCGCCGAGGGGCTGCCTACCGCCGCGTAGGATGACCGCACCGGACCGGCGTCTGGAGCCGCTGACAAAGCTCGCGGCGGCGGTCAGGCGGTCTCCGTCGCCGCGGTGTGCAGTGCCGCCGAGTATGCGGCGATCGCGCTCGGCCAGAACTGCTCGAGGTAGTCGCGCGCATCGGCGAGGCCCCGCGGGTCCAGGGAATACAGTCGGCGATTGCCTTCCGGCCGCACCATGACCAGCCGGGCCTCACGCAGCACGCGCAGATGCTGCGATACCGCCGAGCTGCTGACGCCGACCTCCTGCGCGAGTTCACCGACCGAACGCGCCTGCGGCAACGCCTCGAAAATCGCGCGACGGGTCGGGTCCGCCAACGCGGTAAGCGCGCGAACTCCATTAGTCGCCACTCACATAGTGTGATCGCCTAGCGTTTTGCTGGTCAACTCCCGACATTGCGGCATTTCCCCAGGTCGATCCGCAAATGGTGGCGCGCTGTTATCTCTCCGTAATCAATGAACTGGGCGTTTATCCGGCCGTGACAGTTGCCACAGGATTGCCAGTGGCGGGTTCGGCTCGCTTACGTTCGTCTCATGCCCGTGACCTTCCCGTTATCAATCCGTCGCGGCGTGACCCGGTTCCGCCGCAACCGCGCCGCCACCCGCATGGCCGCCGTCTCCGCGATCGTCACCGCTTCGGTCTGCGTCCTCGCCGCAGCGCAACAGGACCAGGACACCGACGCTTCCGCCCGCCTGGTCGCAGGAAAGATCGCCTCGGGCGAGATCGCTCCGGCCCAGGGCCAGCCTCGCTTGGCTTCCTTCACCCTGAACGAAGCACCCGCGCCGCAGTCCGTTCCGGCCCCTGCGCCGTGGGACGCGAACCACGCCGCGCAGGAATTCGTTCGCCCGAAGACGGTCCGGCCCGTCGCCGGGGTGCTCACCTCCTCCTTCGGCACGCGCTGGGGCGCGATGCACGCGGGCTTGGACTTCGGCGACCCGCTCGGCGCACCGATCTCCTCGGTCACCGACGGCGTCGTGATCGAGGCCGGTCCCGCCTCCGGCTTCGGCCTCTGGGTGCGGGTGCAACAGGACGACGGAACCGTGGGCGTCTACGGCCACGTCAACGAGATCCTCGCTTCGGTCGGCCAGCCGGTCCGCGCCGGGGACACCATCGCGACCGTCGGCAACCGCGGCCAATCCACCGGCCCGCACCTGCACTACGAGGTTCACCTGCCCAACGGCGTAAAGATCGATCCGGCCCCCTGGCTGGCCGCGCGCGGCATCGACGTCACGCAGCGCTGACCGGACCCCTTCGCGAGACATGAGGGGCTCGCGAACCGATTCGGCGACCCCAGCCATCGCCCGCCGGGCCGCGAACGCAACGCCGCGTTCGCGGCCCGGCGGCGTCTTCGCTCGGCACAGGGCACCTCTGGCGTAGCTGAAACCGCAACCCTCGATACCGGAGTACGAGACACGAATAGCGCTCTGGCGGGACGCCCGCAGGGATCGACGATTCCTACGTTCGATCCATGGCCCCGATACATTTCGCCACCGCGGCAGCGCCGAAGCCGACGACCGAGTCACTCCGCAGCCGCACGCCGGACCCGCCGCGCGCCGCCGTATCCCGACTGCACCGGCCGCTCTTGGTCAACGCGGCCGTCATGGCAGCGCTCGCGGTGGTCTCCCTCGGCGGCATGCTCGCCGACGACCGCATCCTGCTCGGCGAGTCGGTATGGCTCAAGCCGTTCAAGTTCGGCGTCGCTTTTGCCCTCTACAGCCTCACGCTGGCGTGGCTGCTGTCGTTGCCGCACAAGGGAAGCCGTGCCACCTGGTGGCTGGGAACAGCGTTCGCGGTGACCGGCCTTCTCGATGTCGGTTTCATCGCCGTGCAGGCCGCCCGAGGCACATTCAGTCACTTCAACAACGCCGACCCCGACCCGGTGAACCGGATCGGGCAGACCATCTTCATGTCCGGCGTGCCGGGGTTGTTCTTCGCGAATCTGCTGATCGTGCTGATCTTGTCCTGGCAGCGCGTCGCGGACCGTCCGACGGCACGCGCCATCCACGCCGGGCTCGGCCTCGCCGTGGCCGGTATGGCACTGGGGTACGTCATGGGATACACCGGCAAGCAGCTCGTACGCGACGCCGATGGCCGGGTGGTCGAACTGATAGCCGGGCATACGGTGCTGGACGACCCCGCCCGCGCCGAGCATGCCCGGGACGGCCTCGCGGGCATGCCGATCACGCACTGGAGCACCGTCGGCGGCGATCTGCGCATACCGCACTTCGTCGGCCTGCACGGCATCCAGGTGCTGTTGGCCGTCTCGTTCACGCTGGCCTGGCTGGCTTCGCGCTACCGCTGGCTGCGCTCCGAACGCGCCCGCGCGGCCGTCGTCGGTGTGCTGGCGGCGGGTTACTCCGGCCTGCTCGCCCTCGTCTTCTGGCAGGCGATGCGCGCTCAGCCACTGGTCCACCCGGACGGCGTCACAGCGGCCGCGGCCGCCGGACTCGCGGCGACGGTCGTGGCTGCGCTCGGCGCGGTATATCGGCGTCACCGCGCCGGGCCACCGGCCGCGGAATCGGTCAGCGCAGGCGTTCCGCGTTGCGGGTGAGCTCGACGACGGTCTTGCCGAGCGCCGCCAGCTCCTCGGCCGTCGCCCCCTCGGCGATAGCCGTGGCGACGTCCTCGGCGGCGCAGCGGGCGGCGAACCAGCGGTCGGCCAGGTCTGCGGCCTCCTGGGCGCTGAGCACCACCGAATCGTCGGGAATCCCGGTTCCCTTCACGCTGTTGCGATGTTCGTAGGCGCGTTGGCGACAGGACTGACGGCAGTACCGGCGGCGACGTCCGGCTTCCGACTCAACGATTTCCCGTCCGCACCACAAACAGGACAGCAAGCGGCTGCGCGACATGAAGCAGAACACTAATAGCTCGCGACAGGCGATCCGCTCAGCGACCCCCGGAACCGGCCCGCGCCGGGCATGGCGGGCTCAGCACGCCGGTGGCACTACAATGGAACGGTTCACCGCGGCCGCGTCGGGAACTATCGGCGCAGGCCCGATCGTTGCACAGTAGGTCCAGCGAGCGTCCCCGCTCGTGCGGACAAGGTCGCAGCGCACGAAGACTCGAGCACACAGGGAGAGGCACACCATGGCAGATCGCGTACTCCGAGGCAGTCGGCTCGGAGCGGTGAGCTACGAGACCGATCGCGACCACGACCTGGCTCCGCGTCGGATCGCCCGGTACCGGACCGACAACGGCGAGGAATTCGACGTACCGTTCGCCGACGACGCCGAGATCCCGCCGACCTGGCTGTGCCGCAACGGTCAGGAAGGCGTGCTGATCGAGGGCACCAGCCAGGAGACCAAGAAGGTCAAGCCGCCGCGCACCCATTGGGACATGCTGCTGGAACGGCGCAGCAAGGAGGAGTTGGAGGAATTGCTCAAGGAGCGCCTCGAACTGCTCAAGACACGCCGCCGCGCCTGAGAAGTCCATCGAGACGACACGGCCGCCGCATCGTTCGATGCGGCGGCCGTTCGCTGTCGGGTCGCGGTGTCGCGGTCAGCGGCTCGCCACCTTGCGGTAGCGCAGCAGCGCCAGCGGCACGGCCACCACGAGGATCGCCACCGAGCACGCCACCGCGTACTCGACGCAGTGATCGGCCGCCCAACCGGTGGGTGGGACGAAGGTGGGCGGAGCCCCGTTGTCGAACAACTTGCGCCCCGCCGCCGACACCGCGGTGATCGGATTCCATTCCGCGATCGTCCGCAGCGGACCGGGGAGGGTCTCGGCGGAGATGAACGCCGAAGAGATGAACGTCAACGGGAAAAGCCAGATCAGCCCGGCGCTCTGAGCCACCTCGACGGTCGGCGACAGCAGGCCGGTCAGCGCGCCGACCCAGGACATCGCGAACGCGAACAACAAGATCACCGCGAACGCCAGCACGGCCTCGGCGACACCGCCGTGGATGCGCCAACCGACGACGTATCCGCATCCGACCATCACGGCGAGGCTGAGGATGTTGACCACGAGGTCCGAGAGCGTACGGCCCATGAGCACGGCCAGCCGCGACATCGGCAGCGCCCGCATCCGGTCGATGATGCCCTTCTGCAGGTCCCCGGCCAGACCGACGGTGGTGAACGCGGCGTTGAACGCAACCGTCTGGGTGAAGATGCCGGCGAGCAGGAATTCCCGGTACTGGCCGCCGCCGAGCGAGGCGCCGAAGATGTAGGCGAACAGGAACACGAACATCAGCGGCTGGATCGTGGCGGTCACCAGCAGCGTCGGCACGCGCAGGATGGTCAGCAGGTTACGGTGCGCGACGATCGCGCTGTCCCGGAACAACCGCAGCCGTGGACCCGAATCCCGGTGCCGCCCTGCCTTTTCCGTCTCCGGCTCCGCCTTGGGGGATGCCTCCCCGACCACTGCGGTACTCACGACATGATCTCCTCTTGTACGTCGTCGGTTTCCGGATCCGCGACGAGCGAGCCGACCGGTTTGCCGGTGATGGAAAGGAAGACGTCGTCCAGGCTCGGCCGGTGCACGTTCGCGTCGACCACGCAGACGCCCGCGTCGTCGAGTCGGCGCAGCGCTTCCACCATGGTGCGCGAGCCGTCGCCGACCACCACCGACACCTCGTCGGTTCCGGCTTCGTGACCGGGTTCGCCGACGCCGATCTGCGCCAGCACCGCGAGGGCGGGCTCGGCCTCCTGGCCCGCGGCCAGCGTCACGGTGAGCCGGTCGCCGCCGATGGAGGTCTTCAGCTCGTCCGCCGAGCCGCGTGCGATCACCCGCCCGTGGTCGATGACGGTGATGCGGTCGGCCAGCAGATCGGCCTCTTCCAGATATTGCGTCGTGAGCAGCACCGTGGTGCCGTCGTCGACCAGATCGCCGATGACGCTCCACACGTCCAGCCTGCCGCGCGGGTCCAGACCGGTGGTCGGCTCGTCCAGCACTACTACGGCGGGCCGGGCGACCAGCGCGCCGGCGAGGTCGAGGCGACGGGCCATGCCTCCGGAGTAGGTGCCCGCCCTGCGGTGTGCGGCGTAGTCGAGCCCGAGCGCGCTGAGCAACTCTTCCGCCCGAGCGGACGCCTGCCGCGGCGACATCCCGTACAGCCGCGCGACCATGCGCAAGTTCTCGTAGCCGGAGAGGTTGGCGTCGACGGCGGCGTACTGGCCGGACAAACCGATCCGTTTGCGTGCCGCGGCGGGATCGTGCAGCACGTCGATACCCGCCACCCGCACCGATCCGGCGCACGGCTTCAGCAGGGTGGTGACGATCCGCACGGTCGTCGTCTTGCCCGCGCCGTTCGGTCCGAGCAGGCCCATCACCGTGCCGGCCGGGATCTGCAGGTCGACCTCGTCCAGTACCCGGACCCGGCCATAGTTCTTCACCAGGCCGGTGACTTCCACCGCGAAACTCACGACGTCACCTCGCCTGCGCTCGGCTTCGTCGCGTCCAGCCAGGTCCGCAACACCGGTCCGATCACCGACAGCGCCTCCGGCGTGGTCATCGCAGAGTGCTCGCAGCGCAACTCGTGATCGTGGATGGCCCCGGTGACGTACGGCTGCCATGCACCGGCCCGCCGGTCCGGGTGGGACCGGTTGATCTCGTCGTCGCCCGCGGTGAAGAACACCACGTCGCCGTCGAAGACGCCGGGCTCGAAGCCGCTCGCCTGCACCGCACCGTCGTGGTAGCCGGTGTAGAGCCGCTCCAGATGCTCGACGGTCAGCGCCGCGAACGGTCCGGACCGGGCACGCAGTAGTTCGGCCGCGTCGCGCAGGCTCATCTCCGGATCGATCTCGGCGCCGAGCTCATCGCTCCCGAGCTCGCCGACGATCTCGGCGACACTCGGGGTCGCGTGCTCGAGCAACTCCTCCGACAGCAGGTAGCTGTCCATCATCGACAGCAACGCGACCTCGTCACCGGCCTCCTGCAACTGCACCGCCATCTCGTGCGCGATCAGGCCGCCCAGCGACCAGCCGAGCAGGTGGTAGGGCCCCTCGGGCTGGATCGTCTTGATCGCGTCCACGTAGTGGCTCGCGGCCTCGGCGATCGACCCGTAGCCTTCCTCCCCCGCGACGTGCGGAGCCTGCAACCCGTACACCGGGCGGTCCGGCGTCAGATGCGCGAGCAGCCCGGAGTAGCACCAGGCCAACCCGATCGCCGGGTGGACGCAGAACAGTGGCGCCTGGTCCGGCGCCGTGCGCGGCCGGATCGGCAGCACCGGCTCCAGCACCGAGGCGACCGCCGCACCCGAGGTCGCGCCTGCGCGGTCGATACGTGCGGCGATGGCTGCGGGGGTCGCATCACCGAACATCAGCTGCACCGGCAGGTCGATGCCCCTTTCCCGAAGGTGGGCAACCACTTTCGTGGCCAGCAGCGAGTTGCCCCCGAGTTCGAAGAACCCGTCGTCCGCGCCGACCGACCCCGTGCCGAGCGCCTCGGCGAAGGCCGCGCACAGCGCCGTCTCCGTCGGGGTGGACGGTGCACGGTAGCCCTTGGTCGCGGTGAAGACCGGCTCGGGAAGCTTGGCGCGATCCAGTTTGCCCACCGGGCTCAGCGGAACCTCGTCGAGCAGCATGATCGACTGCGGGACCATGTAGTTCGGCACCTGCCCGGCCACATGCTCGGTCAGCTCGGACGCGGTGAGCGTGACGCCGTCCCGCGGCTTCACATACGACACCAGTGCCGTCGCGCCCGCCGGGGTGCGGTGCCCGATGGTGGTGGAGAATGCCACCGCGCCGTGGCGCGCGAGCGCGGCGTCGATCTCGCCGAGCTCGATACGGAAGCCGCGGATCTTCACCTGGTGATCGGTGCGGCCGACGTACTCGATCTCCTGCGCCGAATCCGCGGCAGGCCCGTTGTTCCTCGATCCGGTCCACCACCGCACCAGGTCACCGGTCCGGTACATCCGTTCCCCCGGCTTCCCGAACGGATTGGCGACGAACCGCTGCGCGGTCAGGCCAGGCCGGTTCAGGTAGCCGCGCGCCAGCGCGTCTCCCGCGAGGTGCAATTCACCGGTGACGCCGACCGGAGCGGGATGCAGGCGCGCGTCGAGGATGGTCGCGTTGACGCCGCGGATCGGCCCGCCGATGGTGATCGGCCCGCCGGGCTCCATCGGCTGCGAGATCACCGTGACGATGGTGGTCTCGGTCGGCCCGTACACGTTGTACAGGTTGCGGCCGGGCGCCCACCTGGACACCAGGTCCGGCGGCAACGCTTCGCCGCCGACCAGCACGTGCTGGAACTCGGTGACCCCGGTGGGATCGACCGTGCCGAGCGCCGAGGTGGTGATGAATGCGTGCGTGATCCGCTCCTGGATGAGCACCCGCCGCAGGTCGTCGCCGCCGACCACGCCCGGGGGCGTGATCACCAGGGTCGCGGCGCCGCCGAGGGCCAGCAGCAGATCGAGCATCGCGGCGTCGAAGCTCGGTGTGGCGAAGTGCAGCACGCGGCACCCCGGCTCGACATCGAACCGCTGCGCGGTCTCGGCGGCGAAGTTGGACAACCCGCCGTGCGTGACCACGACGCCCTTCGGTGTGCCGGTCGAACCCGAGGTGTAGACCACGTACGCCGGGTTGTCGATCCGCAGCGGCGCGGGGCGGTCGGCGTCGGTGATCGGCGCGTCGGGCGCATCGAGCACGAGCCCGCGGAACTGCGGGTCGTCCAGCACGATCCACTCCGCGCCCTCCGGCAGCTCGTCGCGATAGCCCGACAGCGTGATGCCGAGCGCCGCACCGGAATCCGACAGCATGTGCGCGATGCGCCGGCGCGGGTACAGCGGGTCGACCGGCACGAACGCCGCCCCGGCCTTGGCCACCGCGAGCACCGTCGCCACCGACTCGATCGACCGCGGAATACCCAGCGCCACCAGCGTTTCCGGGCCTACGCCGCGACGGATGAGGACTCGCGCCAGCCGGTTGGTCCAGCGGTCCAGCGCACCGTAGGTCACCTCGGTGCCGTCGGAGACCAGCGCGACCGCGGCGCGGTCGACGTCGGCCGCCTGCTCGAACACCTCGGGGAAGGTGACCGGCCGGTCCGGCTTCGCACCGCGCACCGGAGCCAGTCCCGACCATTCGGCGGGATCGAGCAGTTCCAGATCGCCGACGGCGGTGGTCGGGTTGGCGGCGATGGCCGCGAGCAGCCGGGTCAGTCGTTTGCCGAGGCGCTGTGCGGTGGACACGTCGAACAGATCCGTCGCGTAGTTCACCGCGACGGTGATACCGGCCGGATCGCGGTGCTCGGTCTGCGTTTCGGTCAGCGTGAATTGGAGGTCGAACTTGGCGACTCCGGTGTCCAAGTCGGCCGCCTCGATCCGCAGCCGCGGCAGGTCGACCCCGCCGACCGGCTCGTTGCGGACCGACAGCATCACCTGGAACATCGGGTGGTGCGCTTGGGATCTGGCCGGGTTGAGCACCTCCACGAGACGCTCGAACGGCAGCTCGCCGTGGGCGAACGCGTCCAGGTCGGTCTCGCGCACGGTGTGCAGCAGATCGGTGAACCGGGCGCTCGGATCGATCCGCGTGCGCAACACGAGCGTGTTGACGAACATGCCGACCATCCGGTCCAGCGCGGGGTGACCGCGGCCCGCGATCGGCGAGCCGATCGCGATGTCGTCGGTGGCGGTCATCCGGTGCAGCAGGACCGCGAGCGCGGCGTGCAGCACCATGAACAGGCTGACATTGTTACTGCCTGCGATCGCCTGCAATTCGCGGTGGGTGACCGGGTCCACCGTGCACTCCACGATGCCACCCCGATAGGACGGCGTGGGCGGGCGCGGGCGGTCGGCCGGCACGGTCAGCAACTCGGGGATGCCGTCCAGCGTGCGCCGCCAGTAGTCGAGCTGCCTGCTGACCAGCGAGTCCGGGTCGTCCTCGGTGCCGAGCAGGTCCTGCTGCCACAAGGTGTAATCGGCGTAGTGGACATCGGGCTCGGCCCAGTCCGGCGCGACGCCCGCGCAGGCCGCGCGGTAGGCGACGGCGACGTCGGCGGCCATCGGCTCGAGCGACCAGCCGTCCATCGCGATGTGGTGCACGACCAGCACCAGGACGTGCTCTTCGGATACGGCGGCGACGCCGGTCGACACCGAGAGCAGCGCCGCCCGGATCGGGACCGTGGTGGCGAGGTCGAATCCCGGTGCGGCGAAACGGCGTACGGCGGCCTCTATCTGGTCGGGCGGCACCGTCGCGCGGTCCAGCGAGATCGCCGCCTCGTCCGGGTCGAGGACCACCTGGACGGGTGAACCGCCGACCTCCGGGAACACCGTCCGCAACGTTTCGTGCCTGGCCTGCACCGCGTGCAGCGCGGAGGCGAGCGCGTCGACGTTCAGCCGGCCGGTCATGCGCAGCACGAGCGGGATGTTGTACGCGCCCGCCGACCGATCCGCGCCCGAGGCGCCGACGGCGTTGAATCGGTTGAGGAACCACAGCCGCCGCTGTGCGGCCGATAGCGGGATCCGCTCCGGACGGCTCCGGCGCACCAGCGGCGGACGTCCCTCCGCGGAGTGCGCGCCCGCGTCCAGCAGTTCGGCGAGAGCCGCGACCGTCGGCGTCGCGAACACCGTGCGCACGGCGAGCCGCACGTTCGTCGCGGCGGCTAGCCGGGCCACGAGTTGCGTTGCCAGCAGCGAGTTTCCGCCGATGTCGAAGAAGCTGTCCTCGGCGCCCACGCTCGGCACACCGACCAGCTCGCCCATGACCTGCGCGACCAGACGCTCGGTGTCGGTCCGCGGCTCGCGGCTCGCGGTATCGGCGACGAGCCGCGGTTCCGGCAGCGCCTTGGTGTCCAGCTTGCCGACCGGCGTCAGCGGGATGGTGTCCAGCACGGTGATGCTCGCGGGCACCATGTGCGCGGGCAGACGCCGCGCGAGAGCGGCACGCACCGCCCCGACGTCGACGCCGGCTTTCCGGTCGGTGGGCTGGATGTACGCCACGATCCGGTCGGCACCGGCGATGCGGCGTACTTCGGTGTGCGCGAACCGGACCGCCGGGTGGTCGAAGAGTGCGACGGTGATCTCGCCGAGTTCGATACGGAACCCGCGCATCTTCACCTGGTGATCGCTGCGGCCCAGGTAGACCAGCTCGCCGGCCGCGTTCCAGCGCACGACGTCACCGGTTCGGTACATCCTGGCGCCGGCGGGGCCGTACGGGTCGGCCACGAAACGCGCGGCGGTGAGCCCGAATCGGTCGAAGTATCCGCGTGCCACGCCCAGGCCGCCGAGGTACAGCTCGCCCGGCACACCGACCGGCACCGGACGCAACCGCTCGTCGAGCACCAACGCCGTGGCGCCTCGCACCAGGGTGCCGATGGTGATCGGCTCGCCGATCCGCATCGGGCTGGTCCCGCTCACGACAATCGTGGTCTCGGTGGGCCCGTACACGTTGTACAAGTCGCGGTCGGGCGCCCACCTGGTCACCAGCTCCGGCGGCAACGCCTCGCCACCGATCATCAGTGCACGCAGATGCGGCAGCGACCAGCGCCCGTGATCGATGGTGGCCAGGGCGGCGGTGGTCATGAAGGTGTGGGTGACCCGCTCGCGTTCCAGCAGTGCGGCCAGCTCGTCGCCGCCGTAGATGTCCGGCGGGCAGATCACCATGGCTGCACCAGCGCCCACCGCCAGCACCAGGTCGAACACCGCCGCGTCGAAGCTCGGTGTGGAGAAGTGCAGCGTGTGCGAGTGCTCATCGACGCCGGTGCGGTCGCGGACCTCGTCGGCGAAGTTGGACAGGCCGGCGTGGGTGACCGCGACTCCCTTGGGGACTCCGGTCGATCCGGAGGTGTAGATCACGTAGGCGAGGTCGGACACATGGGTGGCGCGCACGCGCTCCGTGTCACCGATCGGCGCTCCCTCGTATCCACCCAATTCGTCGACGAATTCGGCGTCGTCCAGCAGCAGCCACTCGGTGTCCAGGACCGCAGGGGAGCTGCCGCGCAGACGTTCGGCGTGCTCGTCGGCCGTGATGCCGATCGAGCACCCCGAGTCGCTGAGCATGTGCCGAACGCGATCGGCCGGATACTTCGGGTCGACCGGTACGAACGCGGCGCCGGACTTGGCCACGGCGAGCATCGCGACAACCGAGTCGATCGATCGGGTGAGGCCGAGCGCGACGCGGTCTTCGGTCCCGAGGCCGCGCGCGATCAGTGCGCGCGCCAAACGGTTCGAGCGCTGCTCTACCTCGGCGTATGTCAGCGACGTTGCACCCGAGCGCAGGGCCGGGTGGTCCGGATACCTGCGCGCGGCGGCGGTGAAGAAGTCGCCCAGCGTGCACGGCGGGGCAACCGGCCCGCCCTTCGCCGGGGCGAGCGTGCGGCGCTCGTGTTCGGTGCGCGCGTCGACGTCGCGCACCGGCACGTGCGGGTCGGCGGTGACGGCGCTGAGCACCCGCAGGAACCGGTCGGCCAGCGTCTCGATCGTCGCCTCGTCGAAAAGCTCAGCGGCATAGACGAATTCGAAGCTGCCCGAATCACCGAGGTGGGCTACGGTGTCGAAGCCGATGTTCGCCACGCGCAGCTCCAGGTCGAATTTCGCCAGCGCGATGTCCAGGGGCTCCGCGCGCAGCGCGAGGCCGGGCAGCTCCAGCGTCGGCACGGGACCGTCCTGCACGCTCAGCGCCACCTGGAACAAGGGGTGCCTGCCCGACGAGCGGGACTCACGGCCGAGTTCCTCGACGATGCGCTCGAACGGGATGTCGGCGTGCGCCATCGCGGCCAGCTCGGTGTCGCGGTCGGCGCGCAGCAAGTCGGCGAAGCCACGGTCGGGGTCCACGTCCGAGCGCAGCACCAGCGTGTTCACGAACATGCCGACCAGCTCGTCGAGCTTGGTGTCGGTCCGGCCAGCCACCGGGGTGCCGATCACGATGTCGCGGCCGCCGGTGACGCAACGCAGCAGCACCGCGAAGGCCGAACGCAGCACCATGAACTTGCTCACGCCCTGATCGCGGGCGATCTCGGAAAGCCTGCGCTGCACCGGCTCCGGCACCGTGAATCGCACGGTGCCGGCCCGCTGGGTCGGCTCCATGGGCCGTGGCCGGTCGTAGGGCAGCGGCAGTTGGCCGGGAATGTCCGCCAGCGCGGTGCGCCAGTACTCCAATTGGGTGCTCGCCACACTGGCCGGGTCGTCCTCCGCGCCGAGGCAGGCGCGCTGCCAAAGCCCGAAGTCGGCGTACTGCACCGGAAGCGGAGCCCAGGACGGCGAATCGCCTTCGTGCCGTGCCGCATACGCAGCCGCCAGATCCTTGGTCAGCGGACCGAGCGACCAACCGTCGGCGGCGATGTGGTGCAGCACGATGCCGAGCAGATAGCGCTCGGGCGAGGTGCGCAGCAGCGACAGCCGCACCGGCGTCTGCCTGGTGAGGTCGAAACCGGTGTGCGCCAAGGCTTCCAGCGCGGCCCTTGCTCCCGAATCGTCGATGTCGGTCGCCACCACGTCCGGCACCGCCCGCTCGACCGGCAGCACCACCTGCTGCGCGCCTTCGGCGTCCTCCGGGAAGACGGTTCGCAGCACTTCGTGCCGCCGCACCAGGTCGGCGATCGCGGTCCGCAAGGCAGGCACATCCAGCTCACCGGCGATGCGGATCACGAAAGCGATGTTGTACGCGCTCGATTCGGGCGCATATCTGTTGAGGAACCACAACCGCTGCTGCGGCAGCGACAATGGGATACGTCCCGGACGCGGCGTCTGCACCGCCAGCGCCGGCCGCCGCGTCCGGGGCGCCGCGGCCAGCTGCTCGGCGACCCCGGCGACGGTGGGCATCTCGAAGATCGACCGCACCGGCAGCTCCACGGCGAACTTCGCGTGGATCGCGGCGGCCAGCCTGGTGGCCAGCAGCGAGTTGCCGCCGAGATCGAAGAAGCTGTCCTCGGCGCCGGTGACCGGGCGGCCGAGGATATCACCGAACACGCCCGCGACCTGCAACTCCAGCTCGGTGCTCGGCGCACGGGAGGTGCCGGAAGCCACGAACACCGGCTCCGGCAACGCCTTCCGGTCCAGCTTGCCCGCCGGGGTGACCGGAACCTTGTCCAGCACGGCGATCGACGCGGGCACCATGTAGCCGGGCAACAGCTGGCGCGCGGTGTCCAGAACCGCCCTCGGCTCGACCGGCCGGTCGGCCGTCACGTAGGAGGCGAGCCGCACCTGGCCGTGCTCGTCGGTGTGCACCACGGTCAGCGCGAAGCGGACGCCGGGATGCAGTCGCAGCGCGTGGTCGACCTCGCGCAGTTCGATGCGGAAACCACGGATCTTGATCTGGTCGTCGGCGCGTCCGAGGAAGCGCAGCTGCCCCGACCGCTCCAGGACCACCAGATCACCGGTCCGGTACATCCGCTCGCCGCGCCTGCCGTGCGGGTTGGCCACGAACCGTTGCGCGGTCAGACCGAAGCGGCCGAGGTAGCCGCGGGCCACGCCGGGGCCGGACACGTACAGTTCGCCCGGCGTGCCCGGCGGCACCGGGTGCAGACGGTTGTCCAGCACGAACAGCCGCATGCCGCGCACCGGCATGCCGAGCGGCACCGGGCGGCCCGGCACCATCGGCCCGGACGCGGTCGCGGCGACGGTGGCCTCGGACGGGCCGTACATGTTGTGCATGCGACGCCCGGCGGTCCAGGTCTCGACCAGTTCCTCGGAGCAGGCGTCACCGCCGACGATGACCACCTGGAGGTCGCCGAGTCCCTCGTCCGGCACGGTGGCCAGCGCAGCGGGCGTCACGAACGCGTGCGTCACCCGCTCCTCGCGCAGCAGCCCGGCCAGTTCGGCGCCGCCATACATGCCAGGGGGCGCGATCACCATGGTGGCGCCCGCGGCGAAGCCGAGCAGCATCTCCAGCACCGACGCATCGAAGCTGGGCGAGGAGAAGTGCAGCGTGCGCGCCGAATCCGAGAGGCCGAACAGGTAGGTCTGCTCGGCGGCGAGCGAGGCGATACCCCCGTGCGTGACGACGACCGCTTTGGGTGTGCCGGTGGAACCGGAGGTGTAGATGAGGTAGGCCGGTTGGCTCACCCGCATCGGGTGGTGCCGTTCGGCGTCGGTGATCGGATCCGCCGGATAGCAGGCGAGTTCGGCCGCCAGCTCGTCGGAGCCGAGCACCAGCCAGTCGACCTGGGACCTACGGTGCCTGCCCTGCGCCTGCGACCCGGCGGGCATGGCGGCCAGGCTCGCGGCGTCGGTCAGGCCGACCATGACACCGGAGTCACCGATCATGTGCGCGATCCGTTCACCGGGGTAGCTCGGGTCGATCGGCACATAGGCCGCACCGGTCTTGGCGACGGCCCACACCGCGGTGATCGCGTCCAGGCCGCGGGGCAGTGCGATCGCGACGACCATCTCGGGACCGGCACCGTGTTCGATGAGTGCGCGTGCCAGGGTGTTCGACCGCTCGTCGAGTTCCCGGTAGGTGGTGTCGGCGCCCAGGTAGCGCACCGCCACCGCGTCCGGCAGCCGCATGGCGGTGCCGGTGAGCAACGTGGCCAGGGTGATCGGCGACTCGGCCGGCGCGCCCCCGAGGGGCACCAGGTTCTCGGTTTCCTTGCGGTCCAGGATCGGCACGTCGCCCACCGGAAGCTCGGGCGCGGCCACACCCCCGCTCAGCACCGCGACGAACCGGCGGGCGAACGACCGCACCGTGTTCTGATCGAAAACGTCGGTGGCATAGCCGAATTCGGCTGAAAGCGGCCCGTCGCCGGTGTCGTCGTGCACGACAAGTTGCAGGTCGAACTTCGCGACGTCCGTGGCGATCGGCAGCACCTTCGCGCGCACACCGGGCAGGGCGATGCGCAGATCCGGCGCGTGATCGTAGGACAGCATCACCTGGAACAGCGGATGACGGGACGGCGAGCGCTCCGGGTTGACCACCTCGACCAGCCGCTCGAACGGCACGTCGGCGTTGGCGAAGGCGTTGAGGTCGGTCTCGCGCACCGCGTCGAGCATCCGGTCGAAGCCCGCGGCCGGGTCGACCTCGGTGCGCAGCACCAGCGTGTTGACGAACATGCCGACCAGATCGTCCAGCGCCGGGTCCGAACGGCCCGCGATGGGCGTGCCGATCGCGATGTCCCCGCTCGCGCACAGCCTCGACAGCAACGTGGCCAGGGCCGCGTGCAGCACCATGAACATGCTCACGCCGCGACTGGCCGCCAATTCCACTGCGGCGCGGCGGATCTCGGCCGGAATGGTGAACTCGACCCGGCCGCCGACGGTGGATCTCCGCAGCGGGCGCGGCCGGTCCAGCGGTAGGTCGAGCTGGTCGGGCAACCCGGCCAGCGCCGAGCGCCAATGCGTCAGCTGACGACTGAGCGCACTGGCCGGATCGGACTCCTCGCCGAGCAGTTCACGCTGCCAGAGCGCAAAGTCGGCGTACTGCACCGGCAGATCCGTCCACTGCGGCGCGACGCCGTTGGCACGCGCGGACACCGCGGTCATCAAGTCCCGGGCCAGTGGCGCGATGGACCAGCC
The DNA here is from genome assembly GCF_001612745.1 of Nocardia amamiensis NBRC 102102. Lineage (GTDB taxonomy): Bacteria > Actinomycetota > Actinomycetes > Mycobacteriales > Mycobacteriaceae > Nocardia > Nocardia amamiensis. The sequence goes on from NZ_BDBA01000108.1 coordinate 18,453, forward strand.
GTCGCCGCAGATGTGATGCAGCACCACGAGGAACACGTGCTGCTGCGCTCCGGTGCGGTACAGCGCGACCCGGATCGGCGCCTGGCTGCGCAGATCGAAACCGTAACCGGCGTATTCGGTGGCCAGCGCGGCCACATCGGCACCGATGGCCTCGATCGGGTCGAGCATCAGCGGAATCGCGTCGGCCGGATGAATCAGCTGGTAGGGCCCCTCTGGTGACTCCGGAAAGGTGGTGCGCAGGCTCTCGTGCCGCTCGATGACATCGACCAGACCCGCGCGCAGCGCCGCCACGTCCAGCGGACCGTCGATCTCGACGGCCAGCGGCATGTTGTACGCGGCGGCGTGCTCGGAGAACCGGTTGAGAATCCACAAACGCTGCTGTGCCTGGGACAGCGGGATGCGGTCCGGCCGCTCGGCGGGCGTCAACCGCGGCGACGACGCGTCGGAGGTCTCCATGGCGAAACGCTGGGTGAGCGCCGCGATGGTCGCGGCCTCGAACAGATCGCGAATGGTCAGCGCGGTGCCGAGCGCAGCGTTGATCCTCGCCACCGCACGCGCGGCGATGAGCGAGTTGCCGCCCATCTCGAAAAAGCTGTCCTCGACGCCGATCTCGGTCTCCAAGACCTCCGCGAAGATGCCGGCCAGCACCCGCTCCACCTCGGTGCGCGGCTCGGCCACCGGCCGGATCGGACGGGTGCCGAGTGCAGGCGCAGGCAACGCTTTGCGATCGATCTTGCCGTTGGCGTTCAGCGGCAGCTCGTCGAGCTGCATCAGCGCCGAAGGCACCATGTACCCCGGCAGCGTGCGCCGCAAGCCGGTCAGCAGCGCGGCGGTGTCCAAGCGGACATCGCTGTCCGCGTTCTTGGCCGCGACGACGTAGGCGACCAGCTCGTCGCCGGTACGCCCGCTATGTGCCACGCAGACCGCCCGGGCCACTCCCGGGTCGTCCAGCAGCGCCGCCTCGATCTCCCCGAGTTCGATGCGCAAACCGCGAATCTTGACCTGGAAGTCGCTGCGCCCCAGGTATTCCAGCACGCCGGGCTCGTCGCCGGCGCGGCCGACCTGCCAGCGCGCCAGGTCGCCGGTGCGATACATCCGCGCGCCGGGCGTGAACGGGCTGGCCACGAACCGGTCCGCGGTCAGCCGCGGTTGCCGCAGGTAGCCGCGGGCCAATTGAACACCGGCGAGGTACAGTTCGCCGACCGCGCCGGGCGGGACCGGTTGCAGCCGCGAATCCAATACGTAGGTCTGGGTGTTCCACACCGGCGAGCCGATCGGCACGCCGCTCGCGTCGGGTGCGCAAGGCCAGTAGGTGACATCCACGGCGGCTTCGGTGGGACCGTACAGGTTGTGCAGCTCGCAGGTGGGTAGTGCCGCGTAGAACTCCCGGACGGCGGCGGCGGGTAAGGCCTCGCCGCTGCAGAACACCCGGCGCAGGCCGGTGCAGCCGCTCAGGTCGGCCTCGGTGACGAACACCGACAGCATCGACGGCACGAAATGCGCTGTGGTGATGCCCTTTTCCGCGATAACGCGGGCGAGGTAGGCCGGGTCACGGTGACCGTCGGGTGCGGCGACGACCAGGCGTGCGCCGATCTGCAAGGGCCAGAAGAACTCCCACACCGAGACATCGAAGGTCGCGGGTGTCTTCTGTAGGACGGCGTCGGTGCGGTCGAGCGGGTACTCGTGCTGCATCCAGCGCAGGCGGTTGACGATCGCGGCATGCGTGACGCCGACGCCCTTGGGTTTTCCGGTCGAGCCGGAGGTGAAGATCACGTACGCGAGGTGGTCGGGGCGCAGCTCACCGCGGCGGTCGGCGTCGGTGATCGGTGCGTCGTCGAAACCGGATACCCGCACGGTGTCGATGTCCACCCTCGGTGCGACCTTCGGCAGGCCGAGATCGTCGCGCGCCGCGGTGAGCACGCACAGTGGTTCCGCGTGCCGAAGGATCTGCCCGATCCGCTCGGCGGGATGCTCCGGGTCCAGCGGCAGGTAGGCCGCGCCCGCCTTGACGATCGCGTACATGCCGATGACCAGATCGGCGCTGCGGCGCAGGCACAACGCGACCGTGGTGTCCGGACCGGCGCCGCGGGCGATGAGCAGCCGGGCCAGGCGGTTGGCGCGCGCGTCCAGTTCGGCGTAGGTCAGCGCCTCGTCGCCGAACTCGAGCGCGATCGTGTCCGGGTCGGCCGCGGCACGCTCGGCGAACAGGCTCGCGAGGGTGCCGTCCTGCCGGGCCGTCTCGGTGGCGTTCCACCCCCGCAGGACCTGTTCCCGCTCGATGTCGGTGATCGCGACGAGCGACCCGGCGGGCGTCTGCGGATCCGCCGCCAGGAACCGGCCGAGAAAGTCCAGATAGCGCGCGTGATGCACGCCGACCTCGGCGTCACTGTAGAGCCGGGGATTGGCTTCGAAGTCGACACGGAGGCGATCGCCTGCTCCGTTATAGACGTTGACCGACAGATCCTCGACCGGCCCGGTGGCCAGCACGTAGATCGAGCCGACCAGGTCGCCGAAGCGCAGCTCGTTGTGAAACAGCATGAGGTTGACCATCGGTCCGAAGAATCCGCGCGCGTCGCGGGAGTAGCCGCTGTCGCGCCGGATGTCCTCGTGGCGGTAGCGCTGATGGCGCAGGGCGCCGGTGATCTGCAGTTCGGCGGCTTTCACCAGGTCGGCGACCGTGATGGAATCGTCCATCCGCAACCGGATCGGCACGACGTTGGACACCACGCCCGCCGAGCGGCGCAGCGACACGGTGGTGCGTGCCGAGACGGGCAGGCTCAAGACCACATCGCGGTTTCCGGTCACCGATCGCACATAGGCGGCCAGCGCCGCGACGAACATCGCTGAGTCGGTCGTGTCGTTCGAGGCGGTGGCCGCTTCGAGCGCGGCGTGACGCTCGTCGTCGAGCACGGCGGTGGCGAGTCTGCGGCCCGCGTCGTGCGCGGTGCCCGTGAGCCGGGCGCCACCCAGGGTCACCGGCTCGCCGGCCCCGGACAGCTGCTCGAGCCAGTACTCGCGATCGTTGTGGAATCGGCTGGAACTGTGGTAGCGCGCCTCGTCGGCGTAGATCTCGGCCAGCGCGTTCGCACGCGAGGCAATCGGCTCGGTCTGGTTCTCCAATGCCGTGTAGATCTCCGCCGTACGGGTGAGCGCGTTCATCGCGCCGTAGCCGTCGATGGCGATGTGGTGGGCGTAGGAATACCAGATGTAGTCGGACTCCCCGATCCGCAGCACCGCGTTGGAGGTCAGCGGGTCGCGCTCCAGATCGATCGGCGCATTCGTGTGCTCATGCATCCAGCGCAGCGCGGCCGCGTGCGGATCGGGCTCCGAGCGCAGGTCGATGCGGGCCCAGCCGGGCCGGTGTACCGGATCGACGAGCTGGTACGGAGTGCCGTCGATCTCTGCCAGGCGAACCTGGCCGACCTGGGTCTCGGCGCCGAACCGCTCGATCGAGTACAGCAGCCGCCCCTCGTCCAGATCACCGTGGATCTCGACATACTGCGAGATCGTCAGCGGTACGTCGGGGCGGATGCGCTGTGCATACCAGAGAGCCGTCTGTGCGGGTGACAGAGCAAACGGTTGTGCCGAAAATTCGCCGGATGAACATTGGTCGACGCGATCCGTGGCCAATGAACTCATCAATCACTCCGTTCTGCCGCTATTGACGCAACTCCCCGAGCACCATCACAGCAAGCGCACGCGCGCCAGCCGGGACGTGATCCACGCCCTATGATTCGGAGCATCACATCAGCCGGATTGCCAGCGTTTTGGATTTGTTTCACATCCAACGCCCTTGGCAGAAGGCCACTTTGGTTGGTTACATTTCCGCAAACATTGCAACTCGACGAGGTTGAGCCAAAAGGAAACACCACCTGACCAGACCGTCCAATGCTACTCCGACGCTCAGTGGAGTTATCGAGCTAACGCCGCGCAACGCAACACTGCCCCATTACTCCGAGCGAAGTTGGGGGCAAGAACATACCGAGTGTTCGTTATTTCTGGTTTGGTTGGACTACCGGTCGAGCGGTCACATCGGCGTTGTCGGTCGAGTCGTCCTCGCGGGTGGATCGCCGCCGGAAGATCGCGGCAAGTACGGCGGCAGCGGTCAGGATAGCGAAAATTCGCTCCGGGGCCGGGCCAATTCGCGTGGCCAGCGTGTTGTCGTCGCGCAGCGGAAGCTCCGCGACCAAGGCGGCGGGCACGAACAGCGCCGTTTCCTGCCGCACGCTGCCATCGGCGGCGATGATCGCGCTCACACCCGAGGTTGCCGCGACGACCAGCGCCCTCCCGTGTTCGACGGCACGGATACGGGACATGGCCAGCTGCTGATAGGTCATCTCGCTGTCGCCGAAGGTAGCGTTGTTGGTGGGCACGGTGAGCAGCTCGGCGCCCGCGCGCAGCGCGTCTTCGAACGCCCTGTCGAAGGCCACCTCGTAGCAGGTGGCGACGCCGATGTCGATGCCTGCGGCCTGTACTACGCCGTCGCCGTGACCGGGCACGAAATATCCTGCCCGATCGGCGTATTCGGAGAACAGCCGGAAGAAGCCGCGCATCGGCAGGTACTCGCCGAAGGGCTGGATGATCTTCTTGTCGTGCCGCTCCCCCGGGCCCGCCGCACCGTTCCACACCATCACCGAGTTGGTGGTCGTCCGATCCGAATTGACCAGCACCGCGCCGACCAGGATCGGTGCGCCGATCCGCTCGGAGGCCGCGGTGATCAAGGCGGCGGCGTCGCCGTTGCGCAGCGGATCGATGTCCGAGGAGTTCTCCGGCCAGATCACCACATCCGGTCGCGGCGCGCGGCCCGCCGCGACGTCCGCGGCCAGTTCCTCGGTACGCCGCACGTGGTTGTCCAGCACGGCGCGCCGTTGTTCGTTGAAATCCAGCCCGAGGCGCGGCACGCTCCCTTGGATCGCGGCGACGGTGACCGTTCGGTCGCCCGAGTCCGGGTCCGGCAGGGCGGAGCGGAGCAGTAGTCCGGCGACAGGCATGACGGCCAGGGTGAGCACCGCCGCGACATACCCGAGCCGGGCCGCCGGGGCCGCGGCGATTCCGGGCTCGGCGTCGGAGATCGATGCGTCGGCCCTTCTGGATGCACGACGCGACCACAGCAAAGACACCAGTGCCGCGGCGCCGGTGCCGGTGAGGGCCACCGCGAACCCGACCAGCGGTGCGCCGCCGACCGCGGCCAGCGACAGGAACCAGCCGTCGGCTTGGCCGAATGCCAAGCGGCCCCAGGGAAATCCGCCGAAGGGAAAGCTGGAGCGACCCAACTCGGCGGTGGTCCAGGCCAGCGCCACCCACAGGGGCCAGCCGGGCAGCGTGCCGACGAGCCGGGCGAGCAGACCGAAGACGCCCACGTGGACCGCGCACGCGGTGGACAGCGCAAGCCACGGCACCGGCCCGACGTAGATGCCGGTCCATGGCAGCAACGGAAGGAAGAACGCCAAGCCGGCCAGGAATCCGTAACCGAAGCCCGCGCGCAGGCGCCCAGCACTTCGGACCACCAGCGTGAGCACGGCCATGCCCACCGGCGCGAGAAACCACCACGGCCGCGGCGGAAAGCTGCCGAACAGCAGCAGTCCGGCGAGGATCGCCGCCGCCGAGCGCGCCGGCACCGGATGCCTGCGCACCGCGGCCGACAACGACCGCATCCATTCCGCTACCCGCTCGCGCACCATCACCCCGCTACCGTCCGCCATTCGGCCTCCGTACGCCACTCGGCAGACGTACGCCACCCGGCAGACGTACGCCACCCGGCAGACGTACGCCACCCGGCCTCACGCATGCCGAATCGGCCAGCGTTCGGCCGAACTCCGGTAGAACACCAAAGATGGATGTCTGCGCTCTGATGGCGCCCGCCACGGTCCGCGGTCCCACCGACCTCCGCTGCGTAGTGGCCGTCAGCATGTCGCCGAACGTCTGTGGACCGGTGAACAGGAGTCGCAGCAACCTCAACAGCCACTCCACCAACCTGTGCCACTTCGACCACCCGGCGACCGGCGAATTCCGGCGTCGGCCGGCCGCCGAGCCGGTTATGCCGCATAGATCGTCACTCCCCGGTGAACGGTGCGCAGGCACGCCGGCAGCGGTGAATCAGGTTCCAGCGCAGGCAATCCCGGGACACGCGACCGCGGGTCGGTGGACCAGCGCTGGACCGAGTCGGCGGCAGCGGCGACGACGAGTTCTTCGGCGTCCCAGATCGCGTAGGACGCGGGAGCACCCGGTACCAGCGTGCCCGCCACGCCGTCGCGGACCCCTCCCGCGCGCCAGGCGCCGCGCG
>NZ_BDBA01000109.1 GCF_001612745.1 Nocardia amamiensis NBRC 102102
CGGCGCGCCCTCGCCGACGCCCGGCACCTCCCAGCGCGGCGGTCGTGCCGCCGCGGAAACCGGTGCGCCACTGCGTCCTTCGCCCGATCCGCCGCCCGGCCCGTCCGGAGGCGAAGGGTCCTCAGGTCCGCCATCGGGGTCCTCACCCGATCCGCCGCCTGGCCCGTCCGGCGGCGAAAGGTCCTCAGGTCCGCGATCGGGGTCCTCGCCCGTTTTGCCGCCCGGCCCGTCCGGTGACGAACGGTCCTCGGGTCCCCCGTCGGTGTTCTCGCCGGAAACGCCGTCCGGTTCCGCGTCGGGCGGTCCTAATTCCTGCGTCTGCGTACGCGATTGCTCCTCGCGCCGCGCCTGCGCCGCCGCGTCGCGCATGGCGTCGTCGAGCTGCTGTTCGCTGATACCGGGCTCGTCGAACGGATCACGCCTGCGTCGGTGCGGTAGCGCCAGTTCCGCGGCGATGCGCACGTCGTCCTCGGTCACCGCGTCGCCCCCGCGCCAAGCGGCATGCGCGGTCGCGGCCCGCGCGACGACCAGGTCGGCGCGCATCCCGTCGACGTCGAACGCGGCGCACAGCGCGGCGATCCGGCGCAACTCCACGTCGTCGAGTTCCACCAGGCCGACCCGTTCCCGAGCGGCGAGGATCCGCTCGGCCACCGCGCGATCTGCCTCGGCGTACCGCGCCACGAACCCGGCCGGATCGGCCTCGTAGTCCAGCCTGCGGCGCACCACCGCCATCCGCACGTCCACATCCCGGGATGCGGCCACGTCCACGGTCAGCCCGAACCGGTCAAGCAGCTGTGGGCGCAGCTCGCCTTCTTCCGGGTTCATCGTCCCGACCAGCACGAAACGCGCCGGATGCGAGTGCGAGATGCCGTCGCGTTCGATGTGCACCCGGCCCATCGCCGCCGCGTCGAGCAGCACGTCCACCAGATGGTCGTGCAGCAGGTTGACCTCGTCCACGTAGAGCACACCATGGTGCGCGGCGGCCAGCAGGCCGGGACGGAACGCCTGCTCCCCGTCGCGGAGAACCCGCTCCAGGTCGAGGGAACCGACCACGCGGTCCTCGGTCGCGCCCACCGGCAGCTCCACCAGCCGGGCAGGCCGTGCCCCGGTCTCGTCCACCACCGGCGGCAGCAACTGGGCCAGCGCGCGCACCACGGTCGACTTGGCGGTGCCCTTCTCGCCGCGAACCAGCACGCCGCCGATGCCGGGATGCACCGCGCACAGGATCAGCGCCAGTTGCAGCCGCTCCTGTCCGACGACGGCCGAGAAGGGAAACCCGGCCTCACCGTCCGAACCCGGACGCGTTCGGGCGTGCTGTTCGGACATATGCGCGGTTTCGGCGTGGGACACGGGCATGCTCCAACTCTAGGCACGACGCGTCAGTTGCCGATCGCCGCCCTCCATCCCCACCGAACCCACCGCGTGTCTTGCGGCCACACCCGCACCCGTCGCTCGAACACCGTGGAGCGAGCCTTACGAGCAACATTTGCGGCCTGGTTCGCGCCTAAGGCCCTCCGCTACCGCACCCAACGGGGCCGTCAACACCCGCAGCCACCGCATCGCCGCGATCGCTCCCGCGTCCCGCGAACACAGAGCGAGCCCTATGAGCAGCGTCCGCGGCGCGGACCGCGCCCAAGGCCCACCGCTACCGCACCCAACGGGCCGTGAACGCCCGCACCCGCCCCGGAAAACCGGAGCGGGTGCGAATGGCGGTACGAGGCGCTTCTTATCCCCTGCGCATCGGCACGTGCGCGATGCCGTCCTCGTCGAATTCCTCGCCGTCGACCTTGAAGCCGTGCTTGGTGTACAGGTCGATCAGGTAGCTCTGCGCGAACAACCGCACCGTCGCCGAACCGACCTCGGCCAGCGCCGCCTGCAGCAGTCGCGTGGTGTAGCCGTGCCCCCGCGCGGGCGCCGCGGTACAGAGCCTGCCGATGCGGAAGCTCTTCACCCCGTCCTGGTGCTCCTCGCACAGGCGCAGCGTCGCGATCACCTCGCCCTCGTCATCGAGCCAGAAGTGCCTGGTCTCGGGCAGCAGGTCCTGCCCGTCCAATTCCGGGTAGGCGCATTTCTGTTCGACGACGAAGACTTCGACGCGAAGTTTCAACAGCTGGTAGAGCGTCGCGGTGTCGAGATCCTGCGCCCATGACCGTTTGAGAGCAACCGTTGACATCATCGCCCGTTGCTATCACAACCTAGGCGTTCGCCGCGACCCCCGCGTGCCTCGGCGTGTTCTCGCCACCGCCGACGAGGTTCAGCGTCTTGGAGGTCCAATCCCACACTTCGTGGAACAGCGCCGGGTTGTCCGAGAGCTTCACGCCCAGGGAGGGCACCATTTCCTTCAGCTTCGGCGTCCACTCGGCGTACTCCCGCGGGAAGCAGCGCTCCAAGACGTCGAGCATGGCGGTGACGCAGGTCGAGGCGCCCGGCGATGCGCCGAGCAGACCGGCGATGGAGCCGTCCTTCGCGGCGATCACGGCGGTGCCGAACTCGAGCACGCCGCCGACGCCCTTGCGCCGGATCACCTGCACGCGCTGGCCGGCGGTGATCAGCTCCCAGTCCCTGGCCTCGGCGCGCGGGATGAACTCCGACAGCGTGATCACCTTGCCCGCCTCGGACTTCAGCAGCTCGCTGACCAGGTACTTGGTCAGACCCAGCTCGGTGACGCCGACACCGAGCAGGGAGAAGATGTTGTTCGGCCGCACCGACTTGAACAAGTCGGTGTTCTTGCCGTCCTTGAGGAATTTCGGCGTCCAGCCCGCGTAGGGCCCGAACAGCAGGCCCGGCCTGCCCTTGATCACGCGAGTGTCCAAGTGCGGCACCGACATCGGCGGCGCGCCGACCGCGGCCTTGCCGTATACCTTGGCCTCGTGCTGCCGGATCAGCGCCGGGTTGACGCAGCGGAAGAACTGGCCACTGACCGGGAATCCGCCGAATCCCTTGGCTTCCCTGATATCGGCCTTCTGCAGCAGGGGCAGCGCGCCGCCGCCCGCGCCGACGAACACGAATTTGCTGATCAGCGTGCGGGTTTCCCGGGTGCGGACGTTGCGGACGGTGACCAGCCAGGATCCGTCGCGCAATTTGGACAGGTCGCGGACCTCGTGGCCGAAGGCCAGGTCGGCGCCGGTGGCGCCGAGGTAGGCGAGCAAATCCTTGGTGAGCGCGCCGAAGTCGATGTCCGTGCCGCCGTCGGTCCAGTTCAGCGCCACCGGATCGGAGAAGTCCCGGCCGCGCGTCATCAGCGGCAGGCGCCGGGCGAACTCGTCGGGGCTGTCGATGTACTCCATGCCCTCGAACAGCGGGTGCGGCGCCAGCGCCTCGTACCGCTTGCGCAGGTACTCCACGTTGTCGGCGCCGTGCACGAAGCTGACGTGCGGAATCGGGTTGATGAAGGCGGACGGATCGCCGAGGATGCCGTTCTCCACGCCGTAGGACCAGAACTGGCGCGAGACCTGGAAGCGCTCGTTGATGTCGACGGCCTTGGTGATGTCCACCGAACCGTCGGGGTTCTGCGGACTGTAGTTCAGCTCACACAGAGCGGAATGTCCGGTGCCCGCGTTGTTCCATGGGTCGCTACTCTCCGCCGCGGCGGCGTCGAGCCGCTCGAACAGGGAGATCGACCAGTCCGGCTGCAGCTGCCGCAGCAGCGCGCCGAGGGTGGCGCTCATGATGCCGGCACCGATGAGTACTACATCGGTCTTTTCAGTGAGGGCAGCGTTCGGCACGGGTAGATCGACTTCCTTGTCCTTCTGCGCGGGCCCACCGGGTGGGTGGACCTGCCTGGGCACGGTGTGTGGTTGTCACTCGGGTCCGGCTCCGCCGTTCCCGAACTGCATGGCGGGAGTCAGGTTACCCGCCGTTCACCTAGGCCCAATTGTGCACCTCACCACCCTCGCGACACGCGACCAGCCTGCCGAATGTGCGGAATGCGACAGAGATCGTCGTCACTTCCGCGGCGGGGAGACCGCAACGGTCTGTCGGCGCGCGGCACCGGCCGATACATTGGTCGCGTGACGAACGAACAGTCGCTTGCCGAGCCGGTCAGCACCTCTCCGGATGGCGGGGGCTGGCGCCCCGACGTCCTAGGCCAGCACTACCAGCAGCGCACGCTCCCGCTGGGCCCCGATCCCGACGGCGAAGCCGACGTGGTCGCCACGCTGGTGCGCTACGTGCCTTCCGGTGCCGTCGAGCAGACCGCGGGCGCGGTGCTCTACGTCCACGGATTCACCGATTACTTCTTCCAGGAGCACCTCGCCGAGCACTTCGCCGAGCGCGGGTTCCAGTTCTACGCGCTCGATCTGCGCAAGTGCGGCCGCTCGCTGCGCGACGGGCACACGCCGCACTATGTGACCGATCTCGCTTTCTACGACCGGGAACTGGACGAGTCGCTGCGGATCGTGCGTGCCGAGACCGGTGCGCCGGTGGTCATCAATGCGCATTCCACCGGGGGCTTGGTCGCGTCGCTGTGGCTGGACCGGCTCAACCGCAGCCGGGGTACGGCCGCCGCGGGGATCACCGGAGTGGTGCTCAACAGCCCGTGGTTCGACCTGCAAGGGCCGGCGTATTACCGGACCATCGGAACGCGGGTCATCAAAACCGTGGGGCGGTTCCGGAGGATGGTCCAGTTACCCGGGGGCAAGATCAGCACTTACGGCGACAGCCTGCACCGGTCGGCGTCCGGCGAGTGGGATTACAACCTGGACTGGAAGCCATTGGAGGGCTTCCCGGTCCGGCTCGGATGGCTGCGCGCGATCCGCAACGGCCACGCACGGCTGCACGCGGGCCTCGACATCGGCGTGCCGTCGCTGATCCTGCGCTCCCGGATGACCAAGTTCGCCCGGCGGTACGGTCCCGCGGTGGACGTGGCCGACGCGGTGCTCGACGTCAAGCAGATCCAGCGCTGGTCGGGCTGCCTGGGCGACCGCACCAACATGGTGCCGATCGACGGCGCCAAGCACGACGTGTTCCTGTCCGGCCCCACGGCACTGACTCAGGCGTTCGCCGAGATGGACAGCTGGCTGGACTGGCTGGCCGGCTACCAGGCCGCCATCCGGCAGCAGTCACCAGAGGCTGGTGCGTAGCACGATCTCGGTGGCCAGCTCGTGGTCGGCTTCGGTCGCGACGTTGGTGACGTCGATCTCGATCACCCGGAACTCGCCGTAGACAAACCGCCCGGATGCGTCGGCCACCGAGCGCGGCAGGCTCTTGGTGACCAGCAGCGTCGTCGGCACCTCCACCGGACCCGTGGTCGCGTCCAGCACCGCGCCGTCGGCGCCGGCAGCGGCCGGATGGCCGCGGTCGGCGACCACGAGGCTCTGGAACCGGCCGAAGCCGCGTGCGCACGCCTGCCAGGCCAGCACGGCGCCCGCACCGCGTCCGGCGACGTTCACCCACGGCAGCCCGAGCTGGTCCAGGATCGCGGTCACACCGGCCGCGTTCAGGCCGTCGATCGACTCCACCGCGAAGGTGTGCAGGTCCGAGGTGTGCAGGCGGGCGCAGACCTGGTCGTAGACGTCCGCCGGATCACCCGCGTCGGGCAGCAGCAGCACGCTGTGCCGGGACTGCGGCCCGTCGATCCGCACGGTCCACGCCCGGTCATCTACCGTGATCCGCCGAGATTCCATGCCGAATCACGCTACACGGATGATCGGGCCGCGGGCGCGCGTTGGGGGCCGCACTCAGGCGAGCAGCCGCATTCCGGCCCGCTCACCTGCGTTGTGATCGAAGGTGACGGTCAGCTCACAACCCGCTTCCTGACCGAGCTGCTGGATCAGCGCGTCGGCGAAGTCCGCGCCGTCGGCGGCCCGGCGCAGCGCCTGGCGCACGGTGTCGGCGCGCTCGACCACGATCTCGCTGGAGTCGAGCAGGCCGAGCAGCACGTCGGTGACGGCTTCGGGGTCCTGTTTGTAGCCGCGGCGCAGCACCCAGTGGATCTCGGCGAGCACGATCATCGTGACGTAGCCGGGCCTGCTCTCACTGAGCCCGTCGATCACCTGGTTGGCCCGCGCGGACTGTTCCGGGTCGTCCTGGGTGAGGTAGCGGATGAGCACGTTCGCGTCCAGACCGATCATCACCGCTTGCCCTCCACCACGTTGCCCGCGATCGCCTCGTTCATCTCGGCGAGGCCGATCGGCGAGCCGGACCAGCCGACGATGCCCTTCAGCGACTTGATCGTGCGCGTCTCCGGCACCAGCTCGTAGGTGCCGGTCGGCGTGGGCACGAAGGCGACCCGCACACCGGCGCGCAGCCCCATCGCGACACGCACGTCGATCGGGATGGTGATCTGCCCTTTGCTGGTCACGGTCGCCGACACGATGCTTCCCCCTCGGCTGTTGGGCTTCTTGTCCGTCGCCATATTCCTCACCCGACCGTCATCGTTCGCTGCGATCGGCCCGCCTTACCTGGGGCCGGATTCCTTACGGCAAGGTAAGGCGCGGGGTGCGCGGCGTCAACCGATACGGTCACCAGCGAGAACAGCGCCGGTGGACAAGACCGGCAGATCGGCGGTCGCACCCTCGGTGAGGAGTCGCTCGATCGCCGCGACGTCGAGATGGTCTTCGACCAACCCGGCCACGAGATCGAGCTGCGCGGCCCGCACGGCGGCGACCGAAACATCCTCGGCCACAAGGAAACCCGTTCGCCCAGCGGCCGCGGCGACCGTGCGCAGCCAGCCGCGCCGCAATTCGTCCGATTCCAGCAGCCCGTGCAGATGGGTGCCCCACACCGCCCCGCGCACGCTGCCCTCCGGCTCGCCGCCGACCGTGAGCCACGGCGAGTCGCCCCGGTGCGTCACGCGGCCGTGGTGGATCTCGTAGCCACGCACGGGAATTCCCGCGGCATGTCCTTCGCTGCGGCGCAAGACCTTCGGCTCGGCGAATTCGATGGTGAGGTCGAGCAGCCCGAGTCCGTCCACCTCGCCCTCGCCGGACTCCACCCGGTCCAGGATCCGGGTACCGAGCATCTGGTACCCGCCGCAGATCCCCAGGATCGGACCACCCGCGGCGGCGCGTGCGCGCAGCGCATCGGCAATACCGGTGCGCCGCAACCACCCCAGGTCCGACACCGTCGCCTTGCTGCCCGGCACGATCACCAGATCCGCACCCGCGAGCCGGGAAGGCTCGCTCACCCAGCGCACCGCGATGCCCGGTTCGCAGGCAAGCGCCTCGATGTCGGTGGAGTTGGAGATGCGCGGCAGCCGGATCGCGGCGGCGGTCAGCCATTCGGTGCCGATCGGCGGGCGCGGGCGGCCCACCGGCGCATCGGCGAGAGTGCCGAGCGAGTCCTCGGCATCGATCCACAGGTCCTCGGCGTACGGGAGCACCCCGAGGGTGGGGCGACCGGTGAGCTCGGTGAGCCGGTCCAAACCCGGCCGCAGCAGCTCCTGGGCACCGCGGAACTTGTTCACGATGAAGCCCGAGATCAACTGCTGGTCCTCGGGCTCCAGGATCGCCAAAGTGCCGAACAGGTGGGCCAGCACGCCGCCGCGGTCGATGTCGCCGACGAGCAGCACCGGCAACCGTGCGGCCCGCGCGAGGCCCATGTTCGCCAGATCCGTTGCACGCAGGTTGATTTCGGCGGGCGATCCGGCGCCCTCGCAGATCACCACATCGAATTCGGCGCGCAGCGCAGCGAGTTCGGCGGCCACGACGGCGCGCAGTTCCCTGCGGTGCCGGAAGTAGTCCTCGGCGCCGACCGTGCCGACAGCCGTCCCCCGCACCACGAGTTGCGAACGGCGGTCGCTGCCGGGCTTGAGCAGGACCGGGTTGAAGCGGACGCTCGGTTCGAGCCCGCATGCCTGCGCCTGCAACGCCTGCGCCCGGCCGATCTCCCCGCCGTCGAGCGTGACCACGGAGTTGTTGGACATGTTCTGCGCCTTGAACGGCGCGACACGCACACCGCGCCGGGCCAGCATCCGGCAGATCCCGGCCACCACGACGCTCTTACCCGCGTCCGATGTCGTACCTGCGACCAGCAGCGCGCCCTTCATCGCACGGGCCCGATCGCCGACGGAGTCGCACAATCCGCCGAATACGGTAGCGGGGCAAGGGCACTCACCGGCAACGGCCCGACGCGGAATCCGGCAAGGCCGTGCATCACGGCAGGGTCAGGATCTCGGCCCCCGACTCGGTCACGACCAGGGTGTGTTCGAACTGTGCGGTCCATTTGCGGTCCTTGGTGACGACGGTCCAGCCGTCGTCCCAGATCTCGTAATCGATGCCGCCGAGGTTGATCATCGGCTCGATGGTGAACGTCATGCCCGGTTCGATGACGGTCTCCACCGCGGGCTGGTCGTAGTGCAGCACGACCAAGCCGCTGTGGAATGTGGGTCCGACGCCGTGGCCGGTGAAGTCGCGCACCACGCCGTAGCCGAAACGGTTGGCGTAGGACTCGATGACCCGCCCGATCACATTCAGTGCGCGGCCCGGCCGGACCGCCTTGATGGCCCGCATGGTGGCCTCTTCGGTCCGCTCGACGAGCAAGCGCACCTCCTCGTCGACGTCACCGGCCAGGAAGGTCTTGTTGGTGTCGCCGTGCACGCCGTCGATATAGGCCGTGACATCGATATTGACGATGTCGCCGTCCTCGATCACGGTGGAGTCCGGGATGCCGTGGCAGATCACCTCGTTCAGCGAGGTGCAGCAGGACTTCGGAAATCCCTTGTAGCCCAGGGTCGACGGATACGCGCCGTGGTCGCACAGGTACTCGTGCGCGATGCGGTCCAGTTCGTCGGTGGTGACGCCCGGCGCGACCGCCTTGCCCGCCTCCGCCAGGGCCTGTGCGGCGATCTTGCCCGCGATCCGCATCTTCTCGATCGTCTCCGCCGTCTGCACCCAGGGCTCGCGCCCCTCGTTGGCGGTCTTCTTCCACGCGTACTCCGGGCGCTCGATCGCGCGCGGGACTTCACGGGTGGGCGACAGCGTGCCGGGAACGAGCGGCTTGCGGGTGCGGACAGACATAGCGAACAGCGTAATCGGCCGGTCGGGCCGACGCCGAAGGCCAGCCGGAATAGTTTCGGACCACGGTCCGTTTACTGTATTGGTTGACATCGAAACAACTCGGAAAGAGGCTCGAACCGTGGAACTGGGACTCACGACGTTCGCCGAGCTCTACCCGGTCGGCGACCGGCCCGCACCGACGGCGGCCCAGCGGCTGCGCGAGGTGGTCGAGGAGGCCTTCGCCACCGAGCGCGCCGGACTCGACGTGTACGGCGTCGGCGAGCACCACCGCAAGGACTTCGCCGCCTCCTCCCCCGCGGTCGTGCTCGCGGCGATCGCGGCCCGCACCGAGCGGATCCGGCTCACCAGCGCGGTCAGCGTGTTGAGCTCGGACGATCCGGTCCGGGTGTACCAGGACTTCGCCACGCTGGACGGCCTGTCCGCGGGCCGCGCGGAGCTGATGGCCGGACGCGGCTCGTTCACCGAATCGTTCCCGCTGTTCGGCTACGACCTGGCCGACTACGACGAACTGTTCGACGAGAAGCTGGCGCTGCTGCTGCGCATTCGCCAGGACGAGCCGGTCACCTGGAGCGGCAAGTTCCGTCCGCCGCTGCGCGACACCGTCGTCTACCCGCGCACCGACCATCGGCCGCTGCCGGTCTGGATCGCGGTGGGCGGCAGCCCGGAGTCGGTGATCCGTGCCGGACTACTCGGTCTTCCGCTGGCCATCGCGATCATCGGCGGACAACCCACTCGGTTCAAGCCGCTGGTCGAGCTCTACCACCGCGCACTGGAACAGGGCGGCCACCCGAGACAGGCGGTCGCGGTGCACGCGCACGGCTATGTCGCGGATACCGACGCACAGGCCGTTGCCGACTTCTACGAGCCGTACGCGCTGGCGATGAGCACCATCGGACGCGAGCGGGGATGGGGTCCGATGACCCGCGCCCAGTTCGACGCATTGCGCGCACCAGGAGGTTCGCTGTTCGTCGGTACGCCCGACTACGTCGCCGACAAGGTCGCCGCGGTCGGCGAAACGCTCGGGCTGGACCGCTTCATGCTGCACACCAGCGTGGGCACACTGCCACACGAGAAGGTCTTGCACACCATCGAACTGCTCGGCGCGAAGGTCGCCCCGCGTCTCGCTGCCATAGCGGAGTGATTGCCGCGCAACGGGAGTGGCGGGCGTGCCGCGCCAGTCGACCACGCGGCACGCCGGGCACGGCGCCCCGTTGCGCCCGCCGTCACCGTGCCGGTGAGCTGATCACTGCTCGGGCAGGCGTCGGCGGCCACCGGCAACGTCGGTTACCAGATCAGTGTATCCGTCGACGAGTTCGGCCAGCTGGTACCAATGCTTATGGGTGTTGTCGCTGCGCGCGCCTTCGCTGTCGATGACCTGATTCGCGTCCACCCAGCTACGCGCCATCCGGTCCACCACCGCGCCGAGGCTTTCGGTGTGCAGTGAGGCCCCGTTGCGGTGCTGCGGCATCTCCTGCGCCACCCAGTCATTGATGTCGTCGACGAGTTCGCTACGACGACAGTCTATTTCGGCGATCAGGGCGATGTCCTTCAGCTGGGCGCGACGCTGATGTAGCTCGGCGAGCGCGTGTGCGGACCGTAGCAGTTCCCGATCTTGGAAACGGCGTCCTTGGAAAGCACACAATAATTGCGGCGCGGTCGGCAATGCGCCAACCGTCGGCGCGCTCACCGCCCTACTCCGAGTTCACCCGACACCAACGCTCTTTGTACCAACATGATTGGCTCTCGATTCGGTTATCCCGGTCATCGGATCGGTTATCACAACTAGGTTAGCTGGATCATGCACGCACAGGTGCAAGAACGCAAGATTGCGTCCGCCCTTCTGCAGTCAAGGCTCCTGACCGCACGGGATGCCCAGAGCCCATCGAGCGCAATCGATTTCGGCGCCCCGATGGGCGGCGATGCTCAGAGCTGGGTCAGCGCGGCCAGCAACGTCAGCACGGGCAGCGTGCCCTGTATTACGGCGCCCCTGGCGAACCGGCGGTCGTGGGCCACCAGGACGACCGCGGCGGCCAGCATCGAGCCGCACCCCGTCGACACCAGCGCCCAGCCCGCCTCCGGGACCGGCCGCAGCAGCGCCACGCCCACCAGCGTCGTCACCGCGAGGAACAGGTTGTAGAAGCCTTGATTGAAGGCCCACGGCCGCGCTGCGGGCAGCTCGCCTTCGGACACCTGAAAGATCCCCTTGTACACCTTGGGATCGGTGAACCGCACGGACTCCAGGACGAAGATGCCGACGTGTAGCAAGGCGGCCGCGACCGCCAGTGCCTGGACAACCCACAGCATGTGACCTCCTCACGCAGTGAACCGGCCGGAGGACGTCGGCGGCGATCGCGGATCATGCGGCGAGCCGACGCGGACGGCCTGGGCGACTCCGGTATGCCGACGCGCATCCTATGGCCCGGCCCGCGTCGCCCACCGCAACGCACGCCTCGACACGCCGTGGCTCAGGTCACCCCGGCAGCCCGAACACGCGACGCGCGTTGCCGTCGAGGTACAGCTCGCGTGTTTCTTCGTCGAGGCCGAGAGCGTCGATGCCGTCGAGCGCGTGCTGCGGGAAGATCATCGGGTAGTTCGTACCGAACAACACCTTGCGACGGCCGCTGCCGGACTTCAGGTACGAGACCAGCTCCGCCGGAAGACGTTTCGTCGTATACGCCGACGTGTCGATGACGACGTTCTCGTGTTTGCGCGCGACGGCGATCATTTCCTCCGTCCACGGATAGCCGACATGTCCGCACACGATCGTCAGTTCAGGGAAGTCGAGCGCGACCTGATCGATGTACGGGATGGGACGGCCGGTCTCCGACGGCCGCAGCGGACCGGTGTGCCCCACCTGCGTACAGAACGGGAGCCCCAGGTCGACACAGGCCGCGAACAGCGGGTAGAAGCGCCGGTCGGTCGGCGGAAGCTCCCACAACCACGGCAGCACCCGCAGGCCCCTGAATCCTTGTCCGGCGCGGCGGCGCAGTTCCCGGACCGCATCCATCGGCCTGCGCAGATCCACCGAGGCGAGCGCAAACAGGCGCTCCGGCACCTCGGCGGCCCATGCCGCGACCTCGTCGTTGGAGATGAGAACACCGTCCGGCGCGTGCCAGGCCGATATCAGCGCCTGGTCGACGCCTGCGGCGTCCATCGCGGCCAAGGTGACCGCCAGCGGGATCTCACCGGTCGGGATCGTGTCGCCGGTCCAGCGCCGGAGCGAGGCGAACATGTCGTGGGCGAGGAACCTCTGGGTGGGGTGTTGCGCCCAGACGTCGATGGTCATGTGCGTGATCCTGTTCGTCGCATCGGATGGATCGCCTCCCAGCCGTACCGGTCGCAATAACCGAACCGGAAGGTTCGCCAGGCATAAACTGGGTATCTATCGCAGGACCGTAGACACCCGAGGCAGAGCAGGGCAATGGCTGGTTCGGACCCGTTCGCCACACAACGCGATCGGCCTTCAGGTATAGAGCAGGAACTGGAGGGCGCAGGTCTCGACGACCCCCAGGTGGTCGGCAAGGGCGGGTTCGGCGTGGTCTACCGCTGCCGGCAGCGCGCGCTGAATCGCAGCGTCGCGGTCAAGGTCCTCACCGGGCGGCCGGATCTGGAGCCGGAGAATGTCGAGCGGTTCCTGCGCGAGCAGCAGGCAATGGGCGCGCTGTCGGGGCACCCCAACATCGTGCCCATCCTGCATGTGGGGACGACCGACAGCGGACGCCCCTATCTGGTGATGCCGTATCACTCGCAGGGTTCCTTGGCCAACCGCATCCGCCGGGAGAATTTCCTGCCGTGGCAGGAGTCCATCGGGATCATCATCAAGCTGGCCGGGGCACTGGAGACCGCGCATCGCGCGGGGATCCTGCATCGCGACATCAAACCGGACAACGTCCTGCTCACCGACTACGGCGAGCCGCAGCTCACCGACTTCGGGATCGCCCGTGTCGAAGGGGGTTTCGAGACCGCGGCCGGAGTGGTAACCGGTTCCCCGGCGTTCACCGCGCCCGAGGTCCTGCGCTCGGGTGTTCCGTCGGTGGCCTCCGACGTCTATGGACTCGGCGCGACGCTGTTCGCCATGATCACCGGTCACGCGGCGTACGAACGTCGCTCCGGCGAGCAGATCGTCACTCAGTTCCTGCGGATCGCCTCCGATCCGCTCCCGGATCTGCGCCCCGACGGCATCCCCGACGACGTGTGCGCCGCCATCGAGTCCAGCATGTCGCACGATCCGGCGAACCGTCCGCGCTCCGCCGCCGCGTTCGGCGAATCGCTGCGCGATATCCAGCGCGCCAACGGCCTGCCGATCCAGAGCATGACGCTGCCTACCGTGGACCAGGCGATCTCGATCAAGGAAGACCTCAGTACCCGGCCCATGACGGCCACGGCACGACACCCCTCGGCCCACCCCAAGACGCCGCCCACCCCAGAGACGAAGTTCCGCCCGGCGATGTCCTCCCGGCCGCTGGTCCGCCGCGACCGGCTGATGGACGCGTTGCAAACCGAGCCGCGACCGCGGCTTGCCGTCATCCATGCCCCCGCCGGATTCGGCAAGAGCACACTGGCGGCCCAGTGGGCGAAGCGTCTGGCCGAAACCGATGGCGTCAAGGTGGCGTGGTTGAACGCCGACCGGGACGACAACAACGTCGTGTGGTTCCTCACCCACCTGATCGAGGCGTTCAACCGGGTGGTCCCGGAGTTGGCGCCGCAGTTGGCGCGGGTACTCGAAGAGGGTGACGACAGCGCCGCTCGCTATGTGCTCACCACGTTGGTCAGCACCATCCACAAACGCGGCGATCGTTTCGCGCTCGTCATCGACGACTGGGATCGAGTCACCGACCCGGCCGCCGTCGACGCCTTGCATTACCTCGTCGAGCAGGGCTCGCAGCACCTGCAGATCATTCTGACCAGCCGATCGGTGGAGAGTCTGCCGCTTGGCACCATGCGCGTTCGCCATGAGATAGTCGAAATCGATGCTGCGGCATTGCGTTTCGACGCCGATGAAGCGCGCGCGTTCTTCGCCGAGCAGAGCGGTGTCGCGCTGGCCGACAAGGAGAGCGCCGAGCTGCGCGACTGCACCGAAGGCTGGGCGGCCGGATTGCAGCTGGCTTCGCTGTCGCTGCGTGAGCACCCCGACCCCGCGACGCTGATCTCTCACCTGTCCGGGCGTCATCACACCATCGGCGAATACCTGGCCGAGAACGTGCTCGACACCGTCGAGCCGGATCTGCTCGATGTTCTGCTCAAAACCTCGCTACCCGAACGGATCTGCGGCAGCCTGGCGACCGCGCTGACCGGCCGGCCGCACGGTCAGGCAGTACTGGAGAACCTCGAACGGCGCAATCTGTTCCTGCGCCGGATCGACGAAGGCGGTGAATGGTTCCGCTACCACCATCTGTTCGTGGAGTTCCTCCGGCAGCGACTCGAACGCGACCATCCCGAGCGAGTGCCCGAACTGCACCGTGCGGCGGCGGCCTGGTTCGCCGAGCACGAAATGCTCAGCGAAGCCATCGATCACGCGCTCGCCTGCGGCGACGAGAAGAAGGCCGTCGACGTCGTCGAGGCGAAGGCCCGCGCCATGGTGCAAGGCGGCCAGCTCGCGACGTTCCTGGGCTTGGTCGCCAAACTGCCAACGGCCGAAGCCTGTGCGCGCCCGCAACTGCAGATCGGTGTCGCGTGGACGAATGCCCTGCTGCGTCGCACCACCGACATGCACGCCGCGTTGCGACTGATCCGGGCGTCACTGGAGAAATCCGCGGAGCCCGACCCCGACATCGCGGTGGAGGCCGACCTCATCGAGTGTGTGGAGCACGTGTTCGCCGATCGCCCGGAAGGCGTGGACGCCGTGGTCGCCGCGTGCCTCAACCGAGCCGACACGCTGGGGCCGTGGGCGCTCAGCGCGGCCGCGAACCTCGCCGCGTTCTCCGCCAGCTGCCAATTCGACTACGACCGAGCCCGCGAATGGCACGACTGGGCGGCCCCGTACTACCGGGAGACCCGCAACACGTTCAGCTTGATGTACAGCAACAGCCTGGTCGGCATCGCGGCGCGGGAGCAGCTCGATATCGCCGCGGCGGAACGCAGCTTCCGCACCGCCCTGCACATCGCCAGCACCTCCGCTGGCCCGCAGTCCTACGCCGCCCGGTTGGCCGGCGCTCTGCTCGGCGAATTGCTCTACGAACGCGACCAGCTCGCCGCCGCGGAACGGCTGCTGGACGAGGCGGGGCGGCTGGGCACCGAGGGCGGGCCGGTCGAATTCATGATGGCCGCCTACGCCACGGGGGCGCGGATCAAGGCCCTGCGAGGCGACCACGCGGCCGCCGCGCGGCGCCTGGCCGAAGGCGCCGAGGCCGCGCGTGCGCTGAAGCTGCCGCGCCTGGCCACCCGGATAACCAACGAGCAGGTCCGGCTCGGACTCACCGCGACTTACGCCACCGAACCGCCTGCTGGGGAAGACGGCATCGCGGCGATGGCCGCGGAAATGCGCGAGGATTCGGCGATCCGGATGCTGTTGCGCTCAGGAGCCGCGAAACGGGCGGCCGCCGCGGTCGCCCGCGCCCAGCAGTTACGCGACGGGATCGACACCGCGCGCCGCCCACGGGCCGCGGCGCAGGCACAGCTGCTGCTCGCCTCCTGCCTCGCGGCGGCCGGGAGGACCGACGCGGCGAAGGACGCCTTGGTCCCGGTGGTGGCCAAACACGCCGACGTGGGCCTCATCCGGCCGCTGCTCGACGAGGGGACGTGGATCACGTCACTGCTGCACACCCTGAATTACGACCTGCGCGAAGGACTCTGGAAAGACGAATGGCCGATCGTCCCTCCCGCTTTCCTGCACAGGTTGCTGGAACGCTGAAAGACTTTGCCGCAGGCTGACTTTCCAGCCGGGCTCACCGCACAGGCTGCGGTCCCCGAGAAGAATCCGTGTCGAGGATGTGCAGCACCCACCGGCCCTTGCCGTCGGCTTTGGCGCGGTAGAGGCCGGTGTCGGCGGCATCGAGCAGCGATTCGGCGTCCGCGCCCGCGACCGCGGTGACGACCGCGCCGATGCTGATGGACATGCGTAGTCGCCGGTCGCCCGCGACGATCGGATCGACCAACGCCTCCAGCAGGCTGTTCGCCACGGCGGCCACCCGGTGGTCGCTGGCGGGCGGCGGGATCAGTGCGACGAACTCGTCACCGCCGATGCGGGCGATCAGGCACCCGGAGCCGCGCACGCTGTCCTGCAAACGCGCGGCGACCGCGGTGAGGATCTGATCGCCCGTTCCGTGGCCGTAGCGGTCGTTGACGTGTTTGAAGCGATCGATGTCGACGAAACACAACCCCGCGCGGTCGCCATTGCCTGCGCCCGCGATCATCTCGTCGATCCGTTCGATGAGGTGCCGCCGGTTGGGCAAGCCGGTCAGCGGGTCGTGGCGGGCCTGCCGGTGCAGCTCTTCGCGCATCCGGTGCTGCTCGGTCACGTCTTCGCCGACCGCGAGCAGATAGTCGCTCTGCCCATCCACGCCCTTGACGAAGGTGATGGCGAACGCCGCCCACCCGTAGCTGTCGTCCGCGCGACGAACCCGCTGCTCCAGTTTCACGGTGCCGTGCCCGGCCGGGACCAGCTGCTCATAGACCATCGTGCGGATGCCGTCACGGTCGTTGGGGTGCGCGAAGTCGTAGACCGACACCCCGCGCAGGGCCTCGACCGGGACTCCGATCATGTCGGCCAAGCCGCGGTTGGCGTCCAGCAGCGTCCCGTCGGTGTCGCCGATGGCGATGGCGATGGCGGCGTTGTCGAAGACGACGCGGAACCGCTCGTCGGCCGCTCGAGTCGCCTCACCCAGCGGATCCGGGTGCCCCTGCTCCTGCGGGCGCAGGTGCGCTTCGTACCCTTGCCCGACCGCGGCGAGCAGCGCCGCGAGCCGTCGGCCGCCGCTCGGGTGCGCGGCGCGGTCGGCCAATTCGAACAGCACCTCGGCGGACACGCTGGGTACAGCCGGGGCGATCACCCCGGCGGCGGCCAGTGCGGCGCCGACGCGGGCACCGGCACCGGGGTCGAACGGTTCGGCTTCGAGCCCGGAAACCAGCTCCTCGACCAGGCCGTGCAGGAGGACCTCGGGAGCTGGCACGGACACGGACTCACCGGTGACGGCCCGCAATGCCCGCCACCACGAGTTCGCCAGCCTGGCGAATTCGATCTGCTCCACCGCAACCCCCTCACCATTCAGGCCGGAGATAGCCCCCGACGCATCGTATCCACATTTGTTCGATACCGTCGAGTACTCTCGCGCGGGACTATTCCCACTGCTGGAGAGGATGCGCGGTCCTAACCCACGCCGTTCTCGGTGAATATCGAGGCGCCTTTATACCGCAACGTCGTGATCTGCCAGGCCCAGGTCGCCTGGACACAGGCGATCAGATCGGCGATATGGGTCGAGACGGTTGCCGCCAGCGCGGCATCATCCGCTCCCAGGAGATCGCATCGTTCGGCGGTGACCGCGCCGACCTGCCGGAATTCCGCGAGCCGAGCCCGAACGATCTCGGCGGCGGAGTGCACGGCATCCGGCAAAGACAATCCGTCCCCGGAAGACGATCCGCGCTGGTTCAGCAGCACCGCCGGAATCAGGTTGAAGTCCGCGAGATCGACGATGCACTCCTTTTCGAAAGAGAACACGTCGTTCATCAACGCCCCGATCTCGACGGTCAGCACCCGCAACCGGCACAGGTCCCTGGCCAGTCCCGCGCGCCGGATCCGGTCCCAGGGCAGATAGTCGTCGCGACCGAACTCGCACAGCGCGATGGCCGGATACATGCCCGACACCCGGGCGCGCAGGTCGATGTACTCCGCGACGCTGAGCAATCCACCGCGTGTGCGGGCATTCTGGTCCTGGATCGCCGGCCGCAGGTGATCGATGGTGGCCTCGATGAACCGATCGAGCCAGGCCGGATCCGCGAGGGCGGACAGCATGGCAAGGAAGACCGACGTCGCGGCCTCCAGCGGGGTCGGATCGTCCGGCGCCGCGCGGGTGCGCAATAGCGAGCACAACCGGTCGACCGCGACGCGCGCTCGTCGCTGCTCGTCGTGGTCCAGGTGCCCGAACTTCTCCCGGCCCACAGTATCGTTGAGCCAGAACAAGATTGCGTTGTACAGGCCGATGACCGTCATGCGCTCGGCGCTGATGGCGCCGGGGTGCAGATAGGGCGTCATGCTGTTGTAGTGCTCGCCGCCCGGCTCGAGCCAGATCTCATGAGCGCGGCAGAATCGTTCGACCTCCGCACAGGCCTGCGCCCCGAACCGGTTCGGCCGGAAGTCGCGGCAGTAGTCGGCTATGTCCCAGTCGGGCGTGCTGAACATCGCGCGCAACGACCACTGCCGACCGGTCCGCAGCAACTCCTCGTGCTGCCCGCGCATGTTCACGATGTCCCGCTCGAGCGCCGATGTGTACTCACTGACCACAACGACTCCGTCCCACACCTGGTTACTTCGCCTAAGATTCTCTCGGCTTATCACCAGTGGGACTGGTCGAATGACCAAAGTCGAGCGAGGCTCTCACTCCGTCGCCATGACGTCGCCGTGCATGGTCAGCAGCAGATGATCGAAGCGGGCTCGTTGCGAGGCCGGACCGCCACCCATGGCGGGAATCTCGGTGACCAGCCGCTGCGCCAGCGTGCGCAGTTTGACGTTGGTCTCCTGAGAACGCCACTGCAGGACCCGGAACGCCTGTTCGGCGTTGATGCCGTAGACCACCATGAGCACCCCTTTGGCCTGTTCGATCACCGCACGTGATTCGACCAGCTCGGGCAGGGTGTCGTCGAGGACTTCCTGCCGGTGCTCCTCGAGAGTGCCGGACACGTCGATGAAATAGCCGCTCGTGCCGGCCACCAGGCCCCGCTCGTCGAGCATGCGGTCGGCGACGACGAGCACGTGATGGATCCGCCCGGAGGTATCGATGACGCGGTGGCGGCCGCACAACGGCTCCCCGGTACGCATGGCGACGTCGATGGACCGGGCGACCAGCGCGCGGTCGTCGGGGTGCTTGTGCGCCAACAGCAGCTCGGTGCTGGGTTGCGCACTTCCGGCGGCGTAGCCATAGAGAGCCGCGACTGCATCCGACCATTCCCATCGCTGATCCGCGAACCAGAAACGGAAGCTACCCACGCTCTGCGGCGTGCCCGCGACGACACTCTCGACCGCGGAGGCGCTTGTCAGCGCGAGGTCATCCATCCTCGTCACGCGGGTCATTATCCAACCGTCCCACCCTCGAATCAGCGCGGAACGCAATCCGAAATCGAACTGTAGCAAACTTTTCGCATCCCTTGAGTGTGGGACTATTTCCGAGAAAAAGAGGGGATTCGGCGCAGCGCGCACCCCGTTGGCAACTAGCTCGCAACGGACCGGTGGCGCAGCATCCGATACTGCGGCCCGCCGGGCGCCCGGGCGCCGCCAGTCGGCGACATTCCCCTTGGTGGGAAGAATGGCGCCGATCATCCCACGAGTATCGGTACCGCGGTGCGGCCTACCCTCGGGCCTGGTTTGGCCCCTGGCTTCCCCGCAATCGTCCGCGTCCAGGAAAACACTGACCATAATGCGGATCACTGGAGGTAGTCTCTGTTGCTGTGCCCCGCTTTCGTCGCAGATCCGCTGCGTGAAGGCCGAATTCACGGGAGAACGCCGTAACGCGTTCCAGCAAGTGCGCAAGACCGAAAGGGTTGTTCTGATGGCAGGCAAGCGCACCGTACTGACCGTCCGGTTGCGTCGTCTGGCGGCAATGCTGCACGAGATGCGCGAGAACGCACAGCTCAGCAAGGAGGAGGTCAGCGCGAAGACCGGGATCAACGTCACCACGCTGTACCGGATCGAGACCGCGCAGGCCCGCCCACAGCGCCGCACCCTCATGGCGATGCTCGACCTCTACAAGATCGGCGACGATCAGCGCGAAGACGCCCTGGAACTACTATCGGACGCGTTGAAACCCGGGATGTCGCGCGCCTACGAGGGCAGCGTGTCGGAGGTGTACGCCGCCTACATCAACTTCGAGTCCGAGGCGCTGTCCGCCCGCCACTACCAAACCTCCATCATCCCAGGGCTTTTGCAGACCTACGAGTACGCGACGGCGGTGATCGACACCTCGATGCCGAAGCTGGAGGCGTCGGTGATGGAGAGCAGGGCGAAGGCCAGGATGGATCGGGCCGCCAACCTCGCCAAAGAGGAGCCGCTCGAGCTCTGGGTGGTGATGGACGAGGCCGCGATCCGGCGCACGGTCGGCGGCCCCTCGGTGATGCGCGGCCAGCTCGAGCGGCTGCTGCAGGAGACCAAGCGAAAGAACGTGATCCTGCAGATCCTGCCGTTCGACGCGGGCGCGCATCCGGGCATGGCCGGCCCGTTCACGCTGCTGGATTTCCCCGATCCCGCCGACCCCGAATTGGTCTATGTCGAGGGCATCGCGGGTGACGAGCTCATCGAGGGCCACAACGAGATCCGGCGCTTCGGCGTCATCTTCGACCAGCTGCGCGCCATGGCGTTGAGCCCGCGCGACTCCGCGACCATGATCGTGGAAGCCGCCCGCCGGATGGACTGAGGGACCCGGCCGCACCGCCGTAATTCGTCCCAGGTAATCGGCCCGGCTCACGACTATTTCCGCACGGAGTGGGTACTCTCGGCCTTACTGCCGAGGGGAGGACGCATGTCCGACGTCACCGTGAATCCACCAGCCCACTCCGAGCCCGAACTGAAACGGGTGATGGGGCCGGGGTTGCTGCTGCTGTTCGTCGTCGGTGACATTCTGGGCACCGGCATCTACGCGCTCACCGGCAAGGTGGCCAACGAAGTCGGCGGCGCCGTGTGGGTGCCGTTCCTGGTCGCGTTCCTGGTCGCGCTCATCACCGGCTTCAGCTACCTGGAACTGGTCACCAAGTACCCGCATGCCGCGGGCGCCGCGCTGTACACGCACAAGGCGTTCGGCATCCACTTCCTCACGTTCATGGTCGCCTTCGCGGTGATGAGCTCCGGAATCACCTCCGCATCCACCGCCTCGCGAGCCTTCGCGGCCAACTTCGCCGAAGCCTTCGACCTGGATATCGGCAACGGCATCGCCGTGACGGCGATCGCGCTGGTGTTCATGACGGTGGTTGCGGCGGTCAACCTGCGCGGGGTGAGCGAGGGCGTAAAGCTCAACGTGCTGCTCACCTGCGTGGAGCTGACCGGACTGCTGATCGTCATCGCGATCGGCCTCTGGGCGCTGGGCTTCGGCGACGGCGATTTCTCCCGCATCGTGGAATTCGACACCGGTGAGCGCACCGCGGTCGGCGGCGTCATCGTGGCCACCACGCTCGCGTTCTTCGCCATGGTCGGGTTCGAGGACTCGGTGAACATGGCCGAGGAGTGCAAGGAACCGAGCCGGATCTTCCCGAAGGTTCTGCTCGCCGGACTGTTGATCACGGGGCTCATCTACGTGCTGGTGTCCATCAGCGCGATCGCGCTCGTCCCCGCCGGCGAGCTCGGCCAGGGCGATACGCCGCTGCTGAAGGTGGTCGAGGTCGGCGCTCCTGCCTTCCCGACGCACATCTTCGCTTACATCACCATGTTCGCGGTGGCGAATTCGGCGCTGATCAACATGCTGATGGCCAGCCGCCTGATCTACGGCATGGCCAGGCAGAATGTGCTGCCGCGACCGTTCGGCCACGTCGGCGAGCGGCGCCGAACCCCCTACAACGCGATCATCTTCACCACGCTGCTCGCGCTCGGCCTCATCCTGTTCGTCGGCGAGGTGCCCGAACTCGGTGGCACGACGGCCTTGCTGCTGCTGGCGGTGTTTACCGTGGTTAACATCGCCGTGCTGGTCCTGCGGCGAGACAAAGTGGCACACAAGCACTTCCACACGCCGACGCCACTGCCGATCCTTGGCGCGCTGAGCTGCGGCTTCCTCGTCACACCGTTCACCGACCGCAATCCGGCGCAGTACGCCATCGCCGGCGTGCTGCTGGCCATCGGCGTCGCGCTGTGGGGCCTGAACTACCTGGCCATCCGTGCCATGCGGGCGCAACCCCTGGCCACCGAGCCGCCCGCGGAGTGACCAATCGCGGGCTCCCGCAGCGCATTACCTACCGCCGGTATGTCCGGTTCCGCGGATGACGAGTGGCCGCGATGTAGGTAAGGTTGGCGCCGATGACCAGCATGGAAGCGCGCTTGGGTGATGCGACCCGAAGCGTGCCGCTCCCCAGTCCGTGGAACCTGACCGTCTATCTGGCCGCGGTGGCCGCGCACCGCGGCCGCTCGATCAGCCTGCACCCCGTCCCGAAAGCGATGCTGGCCGAAACGGGCTGCGGCGGCGGCGGTCTATGGGTGGCACGCAAGCACGACGACATCATCGTGTACGACGCCGCGGCGACCGGCCGCAACGCCGATCACATCATCCTGCACGAAATCGGTCACATGCTGCTGGGGCATCACAAGGACGCCGAGCGTGGCGATCCGTTGCCGCGCACGCTGGCCGTCATCCTGCCCTCGATCTCGCCGCACTCCATCGAACATGTGCTCGGCCGTGCCGAATTCGGCGCCGACCGGGAGCGGGAAGCGGAAGTGTTCGCCGACATGACCATGGTCTACTCGACTTTGCCGCAACGGCGCTCTCGGTCGTTCCGGCTGTTCGGCCGGGGGAAGTAGCTACCAGCTGTCGTAGTGCGCCTCGGGTAGTCGCCTGGCACCGGTGCGCAGGTCGTCGATGAGATCCTGGTAGCCGTCGGCCAATTCGTCGATCCGGACCCAGGCATCGTAGAAGACGGCGTCGGGCGCGTGAGCGAGGGCTACGAACGCCTGCGCGGCGAGCATGGCCAGCCGGTCCACCATTCTGCCCACGGTCTCGGTGTGTTCGGGCGCGGCGGGACGCGGGATCGGCGCCGCCAAGGTGACCCAGCGGTCGATCCCGCGCACCAATTGCGCCCGTCGCCGGTCGAGTTTGTCGCACCGGCTGTGCGGAGTGCGCTCGCGAGTCTGGTGCAGCTGAGCCAATTCACCGGCCGCCTCCAGCATCGGGTGGTCTATGTGTGGCAGGCCGCGAAAAGCCGCCAGCAGCAGTTCTTTTCCGGGAATCGCCCGATCTTCGGACGTCTGATTCATCCTCAGCACCCCCATTCCGACCAGGGCTGACGCGGTGCGATCGCGTCCTCGATGCCTTGTCGCGCCGGTGTTCCGGCACTGCCCGAACATCCACATGTGCCCAGCGTGACCGAGACCGGCGTGCTCCGCGCCCATTTCACGCGGTTCCGCTCACACGACACGCCCATCGACCGGATTCCCGGCGCCCTAGCGCCTGCTACAAGCCGTGGCAAACATCCAGTGACCTCGCTTTTTTCAAAGACAGGTCCGGTTTTCCGGCGACTACTCGCCGCCGAGTCGACACGCCAGCCAATCTCCGGCGAGTCGGGCATATGCCGCTTGATGGGCGCGCAGGCGCGGCGAACGCGGCGGCCCCGGCCTACGGCAGGCGGCCGCCCAGTAACCGGCGAGCGCGCAGACGAAGGCGTCGACCGCCGCGGGATCGACGTCGCACATCACCGGATGGGTAGCGAGAATCGGGTCCGGGTCCACACCGGCAGCCGCGATCGACGGCGCCAGCGCGACGAGGTCGATCCAGGCAGCGCCCCGGCAGGCCCACGCCCAGTCGACCGCCAGCACCACCCCGTCCGCCCGCCGCAGCAGGTTGTCCGGGCGAAGATCGGTGTGCAGCAATGTATCTCCCGCCGCGTACACCAACCACGTCGCTTCCAGCTCGGCCAGCGCCGTCAGGTGGCGGACGGACCAGCTATCCAGGTCCGGTGGCGGCCCGTCCGCCGCGAACTCCCGCCAGCCGACCAGCGCCGGCCCATAGACCTCGGCCATGGTCGGCACATCCGGCAACGGACTCGGCGTCAACTCCGTGGCCAACCGCGCCACCAGATCGAGGGTGTCCCGCAACTCTTCTGGCTCGTCCAGCCGCGGAAACGCTCCCGCCACATCGTCGAACCCCGCGACGAACCAGCCCTCGATCTCCTCTGCGAACCGGCACCGCGGCGCGGGCGCGGTCACGGGCAGCCGCCCGGCGACACTGGCCTCCGCCCGGTACACCGGCGCGAGCGCGTCCTGCGCCTCGATCGCTTTGACGAACATGGCGGCACCACCTACCGTCCTTACTCGCGCCGCCACACCATGACTGAATCCGCCGCGCTGATCCACTGCCGCACTCACTGCGTCCCCCACCAGTCGGTCTATTCCCGCATGCACAGCGCCCGGCAGCTCCGCCCACCGGGTCCGGCACGCGGTGCCCTGGTAATCCACCATCAGACCATGGTCGAAGGTCGGGCCCCTGAGCACCATCGAATTACGATGCACCCCTTGGTCTGCCCGGACTACGAACGCTTACGCGAGCTGATCGGCCGGGAGTCGCGCGAGATCGGGCTCATGATGGCGATAGCCTGACGATCGGCGCTGGCGGAGTCCGAGCATACAGCGATGTTTCCCGGCTAGGACTGTGGCGGCTTGACGACGCCGACGAGCGATCCTGCGTTCATGGCATAACTCTGGTTCCGCAAAGCATCACCGGAATTGCCTTCGATGGTGTTGATCCGGCCGGTTCTGGGGTCGACGGATTCCACGATTCCCACATGGTCCGGGGTTCCATCGCCCTCCCAGTCGAAGATGATCATGTCACCTTTCTGGGCATTCGCTATATTCGCCGCCAACCCCATGTGCTTGGCGTCGTTCCAGATGGCGGGCACGTAGTTCTGGTTGGTCCAGTCGACGTTGTAACCGGCCTGGTCCCACACCCAGGTGGAGAAGGCCGCGCACCATGCGTCGTTGATGTTGTAGGGGGCCTTGTAGAGTTTGCCGTCCGGGCCGCGGAACATCGGGACATTGTTGCCGCCGCTTTCGGAAACACCGAGCTTCAGCTGCTCTTGCGCCTTCGCGACGATATCGTCCCTGTTTCCGCTACCGGGGGCCCAGCTGGCGCTGCTCGCGGTCGGCGCCCACGGAGCCAGGTTCCCGGCATCCGGCGCGCTGCCGTAGGGGTTGCGGGGGAGGTCCGGCATCATTTGGTAGATACTCTCGGCGTCCCTCTGCATGCCGCTGTCCGCATCCTCGATCCTGTCGTGCACACGGTCCACGGCCTCCAGAATCAGGCGCAGCAACCGGACTTCCTCGGCGGCGGCCAGGTGCCAGCTGCCATCGGGCGACTGGGTCAGCTGATGCTGCCCACCCAGCTCGGCTTTCAGCCCGTCTACTATCCCCAACACGTCCTGGAACGCCTTGTTCGACGTGTCGAAACTCGCGATGGCGCTTGCCTTGACACCGTTGTTCTGCGATCGCAGTTGCGTTGCCTTGTCCAGGAACAAGCCGCGCTTGTCGTCGTAGTTACCGGTCATCGCCGACGATTTCGCGTCGAGCTTCTGAGCACCGTCCTTGGTGAGCTCACGCCCTTCCTCGCTGAGCAGATCGTTGTCCGCCAGCCAAGCGATCATGTCCTGTTGTCCGCCGTTCCAACCGGACGCGAACAGCACGATCGAGCGCTGCATATATTCTTCCGCCGCCTCGACGACCGCTGCGAGACCGGCACTGGCGTAGGCGGGAGGGTCGAGATTGATTTCTATGTCTTGGAAGGTTGTGGTCATGCACGCGCTCCACCCGGTGCGGCCCACACAGCCGGTCTCCGCTCGCCGACAAACAGCATCCGCAACCTCACTAGCCCATGACCGCCGGACGCCGTGGCGGCATACCCTCTATGCACCACTGAGTATCGAATATTCCCAGCATTAGTAACTCACGGCGCTCGGCCCGCCGTTCGAGCGGCACACCGCCGCGCCACCATGGCAGGTCCTGATCGGTGGTTCGCGTAGCACAGCGCCACATGGCATGAGGGGAAATACGCAGGCCCCGACGGCGGCAGATGGATCGAGGCAGCCTGCCGAGCCGCTCAGGAGGTGGGTTCTCGCTCGTCGAGGTAGTCCTGGCCGCCGATGTAGGTGGTGTGTCCCGGATCGGCCGGGCTGGTGGTGGCCAGGGCGACCGCGGTGGCGAACTCCGTGACGGTGGGCAAGGTGCCCTGGTCTCGGCGGGCGTTGACGGCGTCTGGGTTCCGGCGTTCCAGAAGTTGAACGATGATCGTGCCGTCGATCATGTCGCCGGAGACGACGTGCAAGGTGACGCCGCGGTCGGTGAGTTCGGGGATGATGGCGCGCAGGGCGTCCTCGCCTGCGCGTTTGCTCGCGGCGATGGGCTCGTAGTCGGCGGGAACCGGCTTGCGCCCGTAGAAGTGCGCCTGATGGCTGGTCACGAAGACGATCCGGGAACCGGATGGCATGTGCGGCAGGGCAAGTCGCACGAGCTGTTCCTGTGCGTCGCGGTTGAGCGCCATCGCGTACCCGGGCCCGGCGTGCAACTCGAGACCGCCGGAGGCGTTGAGTACCAGCACGTCCAGGCGACCGAACTGCTCGGCGATTCCGGCGATCAGCGCGTGGGCGGAATCCGGGTCCGCGATGTCGGCGCCCGCCGTCGACGCACTGCCGCCCGCCTGCCGGATCGAGTCGGCCAGACGCTCGGCCCGCTTGGCCTTCTCCCGGTAGTTGATGACCACGTGGTCGCCTCGCGCGGCGAGCACCCGTGCGGTCGCCGCGCCGATACCCCGGGACGCGCCCGTGATCAGAACGATTCGCCGTCCGGTCGTGTCGTCCACCGTCATCCTTTCGGTCGTCGTACCGGGCCACTCCAGCCCCGCTTCTAATTCAGAATCACTATGCTGGTTCTAAATGA
This sequence comes from Nocardia amamiensis NBRC 102102, assembly GCF_001612745.1. Taxonomy (GTDB): domain Bacteria; phylum Actinomycetota; class Actinomycetes; order Mycobacteriales; family Mycobacteriaceae; genus Nocardia; species Nocardia amamiensis. Next base: position 26,719 of record NZ_BDBA01000109.1, read on the forward strand.
GAAGCGCAAACGAACCGAAGCCACCGCGCGGCCGGGACGACCCGGCGAACGCGCCGCTGCTGGCCACGATGGACCTTCTCGGCCAACGCTGGATGCTGCGCATCCTGTGGGAGCTGGAACCCGACCGCCTCGGCTTCCTCGAATTGCGCCGCCGCATGGGCAACTGCTCGTCGAGCATGCTCTCGGTGCGACTGCAACACCTGCAATCCGCGGGCCTGATCGCGAAGAACCCCGACAAGTCGTACGAATTGACCACCGCCGGCGTCGAACTCGGCGCGGCACTGCGCCCGATCTGGGACTGGTCCCGCCGCTGGCGCGTGACCGCGACCGACCCACAGGCTGACTGAACAATGCGCAGCCCACCCACGATTCCGGAACTGTGCGAGGCTCCGGCCGCCGCAACATGTTGTCCGGCCCGGAGATTGGAACACGACCGATCCGGCAGATGCCGCAATACCGTCCAACGGATCGCCGACGAGTTCATCGCACCCGCATCACACGATTGTCCCCGGTCGACCACAGGCCGACCGGGGACAACGCGCGAACTGTTCAGCAGCCTCCTGAGCTCAGGCCGTGATACCGAATACGAACGTGAAGCTGCCCGGCGGCGTGTCGACAGGCGTGGGGACACCACCGGTTACCGGCACCGACACCACCCTCGACGGGACCGCTGTCGATTCGGTGATGTACAGCGTGCTGCCGAGGACAGCGACATCAGCAGGGCCCGACAGTCCGCCCACCAGAAGGGTTGGCGTGCCGCCGGTTGTCGGCAGCGTAAACACCGCGCTGCCACCGAAGTCGGCGATGAAGAGGGTGCTACCGGAGATGGCGAGACCCGAAGGACTGGTCAGGGGCGCTCCTGGGTTGAGGTTGGTCGGGGTGCCGCCGCCTGCCGGTACCGAATACACGAAACCGGTGGTGGAATCGGTGACGAAGACAAGACCTGGGCCGCCATAGGTGTAGGACGCCGGGTTGCTTATGCCGCCCAGCAGCGCTCGCACGGTGACGCTCACCGTGCCCGTCCCAGCGGGCGCAATGGCCGTGATCTGGGTATCGGAATTGATGGTGAAAGTGGTGGCGTTCGCACCGAACTTCACCTCCAGCGGACCAACATTAGCGAATCCGGAACCGGTGATGATCACAGAGTTCCCGCCCGTGGTGGGCCCGAAAGTCGGTGAAAGCGAAGTGATAGTAGGCATGGGTCTCACTCCAATGCTGATGAATGGAAAGGGTTCTCCTACAGCGGTGTCGACCTCGCTCCATCCAGTAACTCTCACCAGCGACACTTTGGCAATGGATCGCCAGATCCGATTTTGTCCGTTTTCGCCCGAGGCACCGGACCGCCGTCGCCGGCATCGTCACGGTGCCGACGTCCCACTCATGACCGAACATTGCGGCGTCGGCGTGGATACCTGTGCAGGACTTGATCATTACGGCAGGTATCGGAATATCACGAGCGTAGTGTGGGTGCGGCTGTGCCTGCAGTGGAGCAGCACCCAGCGCGGCGAAGCCGATGGCACCGATCTGCTACGGGCACAAGCTGACCTGTCAGTCTGGTTGCCGCTACTCCGAGGGCCGCTCGGGGCGCAGTGTCGGGACAGCTTCCCCTCGTTGCACACTCACGAGGCAGGTGCTTGTGGCATGCCAGTCGGGCCGGGAATTCCACGGCCCGACAACTTCGGAGCAACCGCGAGCATGCTCTCGGTGCGACCGCAACACCTGTAGTCCGCGGAGCTGATCGCGAAGAACCCTGACAGATCGTACGAATTGACTGCCGCGGGTATTCGGCGCGATGTCCTGCATCCAAGCCCGCGTTTGACCTTCGAGCTGGTTGAGACTCCATGATGGCCGGGTGACAAGTTCGGAATCGGCAGGGATGATCACGATCGGCGTGCTGGCACGGGCAAGCGGGCTCACGGCGAGTGCGCTGCGGTTCTATGACGACTGCGGGCTGCTGGTCCCGGCACGGGTCGACCCGCTCACCGGATACCGCTACTACACCGAGGAGCAGCGCGGCCCGGCGACGCTCATCCGGCAACTGCGCGCGATCGATCTGCCGCTCGAGACGATCGCGGAGATCCTCTCCTGCGACGCCGGGCGGGCACGGGACCTGCTCGACCGTCATGTGGACGAGCTCGCGCGGCGGGCGAGCGAGGCCGCCCGCGTCACCGCGATGGTCAAGCGGTCACTCGGGCCGCACGTGGCGGTCTCCGCGGCGGTCCTGGCCCAGGCTCTCGAGCGGGTTCGCGCCGCCGCGGCACGCACCCGCGAGATCCCGGTACTGGCAGGCGTTCTGCTGGAGGCGAGCGGAAACGCGCTGACTCTCACGGCAACCGATCGCTACCGGCTGTCCACGTGCACTGTGGTGGCCGGCAGGCGGCACGGCGGCTACTGGTCCCGAGTACTCGCCCCGGACGGGCTCGGCTCGATCACCGCTTGGTTGCGCACCGTGGACGAGGTCGTTGCCACGCCGATCGAAGACGGCTTGGTCCTGGCGGGGGACGGCACCGAGCATCGGTCCGCCGTCATCGATGAGCCCTTCCCGGATCACCGCGCCGTGCTGGCCGCCCTCGGACCGGCAGGCACCAGGGTGATCACCGCCCGCGACGCCCTGCGTTCCCTGCTCGAAACGGCCACTACCACAGTGCGATTCGTAATCGACTCAACCGGCGTCCAGGTATCGGCCGGCGACGCGGCGCACCGTCTTGCCGCCACCGTCACGGGGTCGGATATCACCCTGTCGTTCGACCCCGCGACCCTGCTGCCCGCCGTGCACACCGCACTCGGCCCTGACCTGATGGTCGACATCACCAGTACCGATCAGCCGGTGGTCCTGCGATCCGCCACCGACGGCGACCTCACGACGCTGGCAATGCCCACCCGATCCGCCGACAACCGGGACCACGCGGGGCTGCGCCCCGCCACCCCCGTAGGAGAACGATGACCACCCCAGACCAGACCATGGCCGTGATCACCCACGCGGTCGCACTCGGCCACGACGGCCGTCCGGATGACGCGCGCGAGGCTCTGCTCGCCCTCTGGTCCTCGCTCGGGCCGCAGGGCGATCCGCTGCATCGTTGCACCCTCGCCCACTATCTGGCCGACCTGTACGACGATGCCGCCGAGGCGCTCACCTGGGACGTCCGCGCGCTGGACGCCGCGGACAGCCTCACGAACGATCGCGCCAAGAGCTATGACGCATCGCTGCGGGTGGTGGCGTTCTACCCGTCATTGCATCTCAACCTCGCCGACAACTACCGAAGGCTCGGCTCGTTCGCGGCCGCGCAACGCGAGATCGACGCCGCCCGCTCCCGTCTGCACACCCTCGGCGACGACGGCTACGGCACCCTCATTCGCATGGCGGTAGCGGACGTCGAGGCGGCTATCCGCGAGCGGCGCACAGAACGCCGGGCATCAGCACCGACCGGGGGCCGGGCGGGATCAGGTGTAGGACAGTGACCGGCGTGTTTCAGCAATCGAGAAAGTCGGTTCGACTACGAGATGCCGAAGTCCTTGATCCGGCGGTAGATGGTGGCCCGCGACATCCCCAGCGCCGCTGCGGCTTCGGCCTTATTGCCGCCGTTCTCCGCCAGGCTGCGCACGATCGCGTCGCGTTCCAGCGCCTCGATCCGGCTCAGGCGACGCCGGGTCACGGACCGGCATTGCGGCGGCAGGTTGTCGACGTGGATCAGACCGGATCGTTGCCGGGAAACGGTTTCAGCCAGAACACTCCGCAGTTCGGCGATATTGCCCGCCCACGATAGTTTGCGCAGCTGGCGCATCGCGTCCGGGGCGAGCCGGACGTCGGAGCCCTTGGTCAGCTCGCGCAGCAGGAAGGGGACCAGGTCCTCGAGGTCCTCGATGCGGTGCCGGAGTGCGGGCACGCCGACGGTGTGGGTGAACAGCGGCAGCAGCGCGCCGGTGGACGTGGCGGAATGCGTTGTCGCCGCGATCCAGCCACGACCGGCACAGGCCTGGAGAATGTTCGCGAGAGGCCTGATCGCCTCCTTCGGCAGGCGGTCCACATCGGTGATCACCACGTTGAAATCGCTGTCGCTGGTTTCGACTCTCAGCGCGGCCAGCAAGCCGTCGGCGTCGGCGAAGTCGGCCATCCGCAGCACCCTTGCCATTGCGCCCGGGCTGACGTACGCGACCACAGATCTCGCGAGTTTTGTTCGGCCGGAACCCTTTTCGCCATCGATCAGCACCCATTCGCGATCCCGGCAGCAGCGCTCGACCTGCTGGCAGCTGTGCCGCCATGAGCTGCTCCTACCGGCGACACCGGGCAATGCGGGCGCACCGTGGGCGATCGGGTGTTGCACGGCCCGATCGGTGGCGAACTGGACGTGCAGGACCATGTTGAGGCTGCCGCCACGGATCGACATACGTTCGACTGCTGTCACTCGTGCGAGCCGACCGCTCGGTAGCGGGGCCAGGAGGGTGTCGACCGCCCCGGGGCGGCCCAGGTCGGCCGCATGTTGCAGCAACGCCACTTGGTCGTGCGGGTCGAGTCCTCGGCGCAGGTACTGGTTCATCAGCACCACGTCGCGACCGATCGCGAGCACGCCGAGCGGGTACCGGCGGCATTGACGCCGATACGTCTCGAGCAGCGCACCCTCGGCTTCGCTCGCCAGCGTACGGAGCCGGTCCTGGATCTGGCTGCTCGCGCTGTTGGCGAGGGCAAGCAGCAGCGGATCGGACCTGCTGGCCCAACAGGTGAGATCGATGACGCCGAGCATCGAGCCTGTCATCGGGTGGCGAATGGGCGAGCCTGCACAAGCGAGCCGGCCGAGGGTGCCGAGATAGTGCTCACCGCCGCGAATGAATGTGGGGGTGGCCGTCTCCAGCGTGGTGCCGATTCCGTTGGTTCCGACGAAGTCCTCGGCATAGCTGTAGCCGGGAGCGAGTTGCACACCGTCGAGCGTGCGCATGATCGAGGCATCGTCGGCGTAGCGCTCGAGCAAGAGCCCGTCCGACGAGGTCAGGATGACACTGACCGAATGGTCGGCCAGGTCGCTCGCGAGCCGCCGCAGCACCGGTGCCGCGGCGTTCACCAGCGGCGAGTCGAGGTTCGGATCCCGCAGATAGGACAGCTCCACGCGGTCGGGGTGGATCCGCAGGGCGCGCGAGCGGTGCCACGAGTCGAGCACGGTGTCCCGTACCCGCGGGACATCGAGCGAACCCGCGGTGAGAAATTGTTCGCGTGCCTTCTCCAGGCTCACAGGAGTGCCGGCACGAGGGACCGGCATCTCCTCGTGACCTCGGCGCTTGTCACTGCCCATGGCGGCGGCCGTCTTGGTGAATGGCGTGTCTCAGATTGACACGCTCAGCTTATCGCTTCCGCTGTGTCATAAACACAGGAAGTGTGCCTCGCCCAGCAAACCAGGAGGAAGACGTGTGACCCATCAGATCCTCAGCAAGGCCACCCGGAAGATCACCGGCCTGTCCTCGGAGCCGACCTTCGCACAGGTCCGGTCCCGCGCCGAGCTGCCGGATGAATTCTTCAGGCTGTTTCTCGGCCCCACCCTCACCTACAGTTGCGCGTTCTGGACCCACCCGGACGACACCCTGGAGCAAGCCCAGTCGGCGAAGATCGACCTCGCCTTGGCCAAGTGCGATCTGCGGCCCGGGATGACCTTGTTGGATGTCGGTTGCGGCTGGGGTTCGACCATGGTTCGCGCCATGGACACCTACGGAGTGAATGCGATCGGGCTGACTTCCAGCCGTAACCAGTACCGGCATGTGCGGGATCTGCTCGTCGACCGGCTGGTCCGAGGCCGCCCCTACGGTGGGGTGCGGCGGCAAGGCTGGGAGGAATTCGACCGCCGAGTGGACCGGATCGTGTGCATCGGCGCGCTGGAGCACATGAGCCGGGACCGATATGGCGCATTCTTCGATTTCGCGTACCGGCTCATGCCTGCCGATGGGGTGCTGCTGTTGCAGACCGTCGTCGGCTATGACCGCGATCACTTGCGTGCACAAGGGACGCACCTCACAAGGTCTGATTTCGCGTTCCTGCGGTTCCTGAGTGGGACCATCTTCACCGGTGGCCAGCTCACTGCACCGACCGGTCACATTCCGAAAGGAATTACCGAGTACGCGCAGGACGCCGGGTTCACCGTCACCGGCATCCAGAAGCTCGGGCCGCACTACGCCACCACACTGGAGCACTGGGCCTCCGCTCTCCTCGAGCACCGCGACCGGGCGATCGAGCTCGCCGGGCGAGACACCTACAACGCTTACGTCAGGTATCTGACCGGGTCGGCGGACTACTTCCACCGCGGCTATATCGACGTCGCGCAGTTCACCTGCACCAAGCCCGGCGCATTGCACCAACCCGGCTGCGGTGACCATGCCCGCGGAGTTTCGGGTCGGCGCCAGCCGGGCCGGCCAGGCGACGTCGCCGCTGCTGCGTCATCGCGATCGAGCTGTTCGCGGCCCGGGACAGTGCGGGAGAGCGGTCGGCCATCCGTGAGCGGGGCACCGGACTAGGGAGCCGGCCCTGACCGGGCCGGTAACGCAGCAGCGGCCCGCGCCGGATAACGCGGGCCGCTACGAGATGGGTCTACTTCAAGCGGAGCTTGCCGAACAGGCCGTCCTTCTCGTCGTCGGGTCCCGCTGTGAAGTACAGCGAGTCGGCGTCGCCGAGGCTCTCACCGTTGCCGAACATCAGCGCCCACAGACCTTCGATCGCCACCGGCTTGCCGTCGGCGTCGCGCAGGTAATCGGCGAACTTGCCGGTGGCGTCGTCGTAGGCGAGCACGTGTCCGGCGCCACCGAAGTTGCCGACCAGCAGCTTGCCGCTGAGTGGGCCGAAGCCCTCCGGCGCGACGGTCACCGCCCACGGCGCGTTCAGGCGGTTGCCGTCGTCGATGATGCGCACCAGCTTGCCGTCGGCGTCGAACTCGGCGAGCTTGCCCTTGTCGGGTTTGCCGCCCGCTTCCTTCTCCTGGTCGGCGTCGAGCGAATCCTCTTCGCCCGCGTCGAATTTGCTCGCCTCCGCTTCGTCCGGCTTGGTGGTGGCGTAGGCGACGAACACGCGGTTGCCGACGGTCGCGACGTTGAACGGCGCGGGATCGCCCGGCTTGGCCTTCTTGCCCTTCTCCGGCGCGGCCGGGTCGATCGCCTCGCCGGTGGCGAACGGGTTGGCGAAGCCGGTGGTCGGGATCAGCTGCCAGTTCTGGTCGAACGTCCGGACCTGCGGGTCGGTGCCGAAATCGGCGGCGAGCAGCTTGTCCCCCGATGGCGTCAGCGCGATCCCGAAGAACTGCATGCCCTGCGGCTGGCCGTCGAAGACCAGGTTGGCCGGGCCGTCGTGGCGCACGATGCGGCCCTCGAAGCCCTGCTCGGTCCACGCCGAGATCTTGCCGGAGTCGGTGGCGAAGATGAACCGCGCCGAACCGTTCAGCGGGCCGCCTTCGGCCTCGACCGGCTGGTCGTGCACGACGAACAGATCCGAGGTGATCGGCGCCGGGTTGAACACCACGCCGGTGGTCTTGCCCACGCTGTTGTCCGAGGTGTCGGCGTCGGCGCCGGGAATGGTGACGATCTTCAGCCCGTCTTGGAAGAGCTTCTGCACCTTGTCGTCCGACGACTTGGTGACGTCACCGACGAACTGGAACGACTTGCCGCCCGCGCCGACCCAGAAGTGCCCGCCCGCGCCCTTGGGCCGGTCGGCGAGCCCCCAGGCGTTCACCAGGTCGGGGAAGGTGAACTGCGCCTTGTACTCCGCGTCGTTGGCGGCCAGATTGGTCTGGACGTACTTGTTGCCGTCGAGGGCGGGCACCTCATCGGACTTCGAGTCCGAGCAGGCGGCCGCGACGAGCAGCGCGGCGCTCAGCGCCGATGCGCGCAGCAGACCGCTTCTGCCCCGCGACCGGGACGCACCACCGCGCCACGACTCATTCCAACGTCCGTTCAACTTTCCTGTTTCCTTTCCGGCAACACGCCACCTGGCGTTAGGTGACCCTAACCTTAGCGTGGCGAATTCGGGGAGTATACGAGCAGCGCCCGGAGTGCGGGTCTAGTCTGTTCGCCGTGGTCGAACCCCAGCCCCCCATCGCTCCGCATCCTGATATCGCCCCGCTCGCTCCACTGCTCGGCACTTGGCGCGGCAACGGCCAGGGTGAATACCCGACCATCCAGCCCTTCGGCTACGTAGAGGAGATCCGGTTCGGCCACCTCGGCCGCCCCTTCCTCACCTACCAGCAGAAGACCCGCGCCAGCGACGACGGCAGGCCGCTGCACGCCGAAACCGGCTATCTGCGTTGCCCGCGTCCCGACCGCGTCGAATTGATCCTCGCCCATCCCACCGGGATCACCGAAATCTGCGAGGGCTCGCTCACCGTCGAAGACGGCACCCTGCGCCTGGAACTGGACTCCACCAGCCTCGGCCGCAGCAGCACCGCGAAACTCGTCACCGCCCTCGGCCGCTCCATCCACCTGTCCGGCGACACCATCGACTACACCCTGCGCATGGCCGCGGTCGGCGAGCCGTTGCAGCATCACCTCGCCGCCACTTTGCGCCGCGACTGAACGCGATCCCCGGCGCGCCGGGGATCGGTGCCGTCGAGCGTGCAGCCAGGCGACCGCCGAGGCAGCGCCTGGTGCGCGGCCTCAGACGCGACGCTGCCAGGCGAGAGCACCGCATTGCCGGACATGTCCCGCCATGCGCGCCCGCTGCCGGAGCGGGGTGCACCCACAGCACGTCGAAACGGGAACGGGTCGTGCTCTCCACGAGCATCGCCTACAAGTCCGTGCGGCTGCGGCCGAGATCGTCAAGGTTTACCGCTCGATTCAATCGTGACTGGATCGGCCATGCAAGTGCCGCAATTGGAAGTGCGCCCGTCACTTTCGTTGTCGAGGCATCGACCGATCGAGTTCGTCGCGCCCGCCAAAGATCTGCGTTAGCCTGTCGGGCAGTGGATCGCGATCGCGTCTGCGGCGATCGGGTGGTCTGCGGAATGCCGCTGTACGCGCGCGTGACGTCGGTTTCGTCCGGTTGAGCTTCGAGGGGATGGCTGCATGAGCCGGAAATCGCGGTTGTCGGGAGCAAAGGTCCTTTTGACCGGTGCCACGGGCGGCCTCGGCCATGTGATCGCTAGATCACTGAAAGCGTGCGGGGCTGAGCTCATTCTGACGGGTCGTCGCTTCGACGTGCTGGATCGTTTGGCGTCTGAGCTGGGGGCCCGAGCTATCGCCTCCGATCTCAGTTCCGCCGACGATGTGACGAAGCTGTTGGAGGCGGTCGACCAGATCGACGTGTTCGTTGCCGGAGCTGGTCTACCGGCGGGCGGGCCTGTGCTAGGTTTCAGTGTCCCCGATCTGGACGACGCGATCGCGGTGAACCTGCGTGCACCGATCGTGATGGCTCGGGAAGTGGCTGGATCGATGCGAGCCAAGGGGGAAGGCCACATCGTTTTCATCGGGTCCATCGGTGGTCGTGCCGCATCCGGCGACACGGCGGTCTACAACGCGACGAAGTTCGGCCTCCGTGGGTTCGCCCTCGGCATGCGTGAGGACTTCCGCGGCAGTGGGGTCGGCGTGTCGTTGGTCGAGCCCGGATTCGTACGCGAAGCCGGGATGTTCGCCGACAGTGGTGTGCGTCTACCTCCGGGATTCCGCACCTCGTCTCCGAAGCAGGTCGCCGATGCGGTGATCCGCGCAATCGAGAATGACATCGGCGAAATCGTGGTCGCGCCGTTCGAGATTCGATTCGGCGTAGTCCTCGGAGGCGTTGCGCCGATGCTGAATTCCCGCGTTCAGCGCATGCTCGGAGTCAGGCTCGACCGAACAGAAACATGATGAGTGCAGACACAGAGTTCCTTTCGCACACGGCAATGATGATTGACTCACCGCCCCATGAACTCTCGTCTCCGTTGGAGCGAGAATGCGAGGAGGTGGCATGCGAAAACGCTGGTGGCGCAAGCGTTCTACGCGCGCCCGATTGCTAGCTCTTGTCGATCACCTCGACGAAGCTTTGCCTGAAGACTGGACAGCGGAGGAGCTTTTCGCTTCGGTCGAACGCCTGCGGGGCAGACGCATCGTGCGTCTGCCGCTGCCGTCGGCGTCGCCGGTGGGGTTATGCGGAATGTGGCTCGCATGCAGTGGTTATGACGTCTTCTTTCTGCGTAAATCGTCGGACCCGCACGACATCTTCCATGAACTCGGCCACATGCTGCTCGATCATGGTCAGGATTCTCCGGCGGATGAGCTGGCGACGCTGCTGCCCGGGGTCGAGCTGGACCACGACGTGGCAACGGTCCGCGCCTTCCGTGGAGCATCCAGCTACGACCGCCCGGAAGAGTACGAGGCCGAGCTTTTCGCGACGATGATCAGGACCCGGGTCCGCGCGGGTGGTCCGCGCCGGGACAGATTTCTGAAAGTGTTCTGATGTGGCCGCAAACGTTGCCGACCCCTGTCACCGTCGTGGCGACGGTATTCATCGTCAGTTTCGCCATTGCCCGGATTGCGTTGGTTCGTCGTGCTTCCGAGGCCGACCACCTGATCAACGTAATCGCCGGGATCACCGCATTCGGGGTCCTTCTGCGTGAACCGGCCGTCGCACGCCAGGTCGCCGGGTTCGTACCCGGTGGACTGCCGACCCTGTTCGACGTGTGGCACTGGACGACTGTGTTGACCTGGACGTGGGGGCTGGGACTGTGGCTGCTGCGCGAGTACGGGCCGGTCCGATACAAGACCCGATTCCGAATTGCGATCGGAGGGGCGGCAAGCCTCGGTGTGGCGCTCATATTGCTGAGCAGTCCGGCACGAGCACAGGGCGTTTCGATCGCGGAATACGGGGGCTTACGGTACGGAATCTACCTCGGACTGCTTTCGACACCAGCGGTATTCGTATCCGGCTACATGCTCCGAAACCTGCCCGTGCTGCGACTGCGTGCGACGTCACCTCGGGAAGCGAACATCGTCCGCATACTCGTCGTTGTCGCTGTACTCAGCGTGGTCCCGGTGAGCTCGCTGGTACTCTTCGCGGCGCTCGGTGCTCTGGGACTCGGCACCGACTTCACCCGCCACATGTACGACTTCACCTCCGACGGGCTCGCCTCAGGTGAGCCGCAGTTGCTGTTCGCGGCAGTTCTGACCTTGGTGGTTGTGCCATCCTGCGCGCGCGCGGCGGCGCGGCTGAGGCAGTTGACCCAGCTGTATCCGCTGTGGCGCGACTTGACCGCGGCCGTACCGGAGGTCGTGTTTTCGCTGCGCTGGGGTGACCGGTGGGGTGCTACCCCGGCGGAACGTGTGGAACGTCTGCATATCGAGATACGTGACGCTGCCGAGATCGTCGCCAGGTACGCGCGGCCGCTGCCTGCTGTCATCGACGAACTGATCGAAAGCACCATCACCGAGGACGATCAGGAGCACGCGCGGCTCGTCACCGAGCTGGTAGTGGCGGCTCAGCGGCTTGCCGACAGCCGCAAGGGCGAATCGGCCGGTAAGCCGTCCGCGCAAGCGGCCGATGTACCCGACCAGGATACCTTGCTGCGGTGGTGGAACCCCGCGAAATCGCTTCTGCAAGAAGCTGAATTCGCCTTTCGGGCAGCATCTCGCGACGTCCTTTAGCGCGGCGGCGCATCGTCCTGATCGGAGTTGCGTGCAGCCTCAGTCACATTCTGCAACGCCTGGAGCAGTTGATCGATCGCCGATTTGGCAAATGTCAGTTGGTAACCGTCTGCGTGGCTGCGGGCCAGCTTCAACTCGATGCCGAGCCGGTCGAGCTCGGTGACGAGATCTGCTACAGATTTGTGCTCACGGTTGAGTCTTTTCAAAGCCCTGACACCGCTTTCGACCTCGTCCGGTACGGCCGATTTCGGTTCATCGTCGGGGATCGGTTCGAGGTTGCTGCCGTGATACAGGGCTGTGGATGCGCTGTCCGGCGGCAATCCCAAAGCCACGAGCGCCCGGTTGTACTTCGACTCGGTGGTGGCGCTGATCGAATGAACCTGCCCGGCCTCGATGCGGGACTGGACATTCCGCGTCGGACCTCCGAGATCATGGATACGCTGGTGCGTTATCAACTCGTCGGGGAGGTTCCTCTGACGGAATGCCTTCATCAACCGCCCGAACCGTTGCCCAGCCGACTCTGACCCGCCGAAACCATCGGTACGCTCCGGACTGAACCGCCCATCCATGGCTTGCATCGTAACGCCTCGGCGGGCAGGCAAGGGCATCATGCACATGGATGCACACCGATGCGTTGACATGCGCTTCCATGCACCCTAGATTCAGGGCATGAATACAGGTCGCCTCCCGTCGCGAAATGGGCGCGACCACGTACCGGTGTCGAGGGGACTGCTGTCGTCGACGAGTAGGCCACCGGCAGGACGGATTCGGGCGAACGAGATGCGACTACCAACGGAGCCAGCAGGTTGCGGGACACGATGGCCGACCCGGGTGCGAACGAGACGCCTCGCTGTCGCCGCCGAGGCGCAGCCGACACAGCCGGTATTCGGCGAGCGACCGTTCGGCAGGGGCGGTACTCAGGAGTTGTCGATGAGAATTCTTATGTGCGGAACAGTACTTCCGGGCGGTGCACCGATCTGAAATGTATGGAGGGGAGAGATCGGCGCATCGCCCGGAAGTACCATCCGAAACACTCAATCCAGCAAATATGCGGAGCGGGACCGACCACCGGATCACTCTCCTCGATGTCGTCGCCGCCTATGGGCTCGATGCCGTGGTCTCCCGGATCGCTTCGCTTCATGCTACCGGATGTCATCACGCCGCCCGGGCGATCGAGACCGAACTGAACCAACTCTGCTTCCGCCGCAAGAACCGTCGCTGAACTCGGTACTGTTCAGAGCGCACGCACGATGCTCTCCGGTCTTGGAGGCGACTTATGTTGGAGGCATGCAGCGCCTTGGGCGTAGTCACCGTGGAATAGGGGTGTTCATGAAGTCATATGTACGCAAAGTGCTGCGCCGCAGCGTATCCGAGTTGATCGGCGATTGAGGTGACCGTCGCAGCACGCGTAGCCGTGATCGGTGCGGGCGTGTCCGGCCTGGTGACGGCAAAAGTCTTGCGAGACGACGAATTCGACGTCGTCGTATTCGAAAAGGAAGCCGCGATTGGTGGTGTTTGGATCGAATCACGCACGTACCCTGGCCTGCGCACCAACAATTCCCGCGACACATACGCCTTCTCCGATCACCCCTACAGCACTTCGGCGGACATGTTCCCGACCGCTGCGCAGGTACGTGAATATCTGAACTCCTACGTCCATCGCTTCCGCCTGGCATCCCACCTCAGACTGTCGGCCGAGGTTGTCGGATTGTCCCGGCAGGGGCAGGTATTCCAGGTCGAAGTCCGCAACGGAAGCGAAACCACCACGTGGCTTTTCGACTTCGTGGTCGTGTGTGCCGGTGTCTTCTCCGAGCCGCACGTGCCGGAGATCGAGGGCATGCGCGGGTTCGCCGGCAGGCTGCTTCACTCGAGCCGGGCAACCGATCCAGCGCTGTTCGAAGGACAGCGGGTGGTTGTGGTAGGCGCGGGGAAGTCGGCGCTGGACCTGGCGGCTTGGGCTGCGTCGCACGCGAGCACCTGCACGCTCGTTTTCCGTAAGCCCCACTGGATGATTCCGCGCTACCTGCTCGGTCGGATCCCGTCCGATCGCTTGCTGACCACCCGGGTGAACGAGGCGCTGTTTCGCTACCACCGTCTCAACCGAACCGAGCAGTTCCTGCACGGCCCAGGCAAGACGTTGACGCGACTGGTCTGGCGAGTGATGTCGAGACTGATTCGCCTGCACATGAGGATGCCAGCGGCGATGGTGCCCGACAAACCCTTGCCCGCGGGAATCGAGTACGTCGGCGTCGCGCCCGAGTTCTACCAGATGGCCCGCACCGGCCGTGTACTCATGCGACGTGACACCATTGCCGCCTTCCCGGAAGGCAACGCACTGCTGTTGGCCGGCGGCGAACGGATCGACGCCGATGTGGTTATCTTCGCGACCGGCTGGCGGCAACCCCTTCCCTTCTTGGCCCCCGAATTGCAGGCATCCGCTCTGCGCGACGGCCACTTCCAGCTCTACCGTCGCATCCTCCCACCGATCGAGCATCGACTCGGATTCGTCGGCTACGCGTCGTCACCCGCCTGCCCGCTCACGTCCGAAGTTTCCGCCCACTGGCTGTCCCAGAGCTTCCGCGGCGAACTCGCGCTTCCGGCCGTCGACGAGATGCGGGCCGAGGTTCTCCGTGTCGAAAGCTGGTTGTCCGACGCCCTGCCCGCGATGCCGCAGGGATACCTGCTCGGCCCCTTCCTCGCGCACCACATCGATGAGCTCGTTGCCGACATGGGCTTGCGCGTACGACGCACGCGCAATCTCATGACCGAGTATCTGACCCCGCTGCTCCCGGCCCGATACTCCGGCCTCGCCGAGGAACGCCGTCGGCGCACAGGCAGAGGCCGAGCACCGTAATCGCCTCGGCGATCGAGTATCAGGGCTCCGGCCGCGCTTTACCGATCCAGACCGCCGGTGACCTGTCCTCGTTCTGCTGTCCTGGCCTGGCTGCCAGCGGACGCCGGTGCAGGACGAGTTCGGTGGTGTGGCCCCATTAGGCGTCGGGGCATCATCCCCGTCGGCGAGCACGGTGGTGACATGTTCGGCAGGGAATTCGGTACGGGCGACGATGTCCAGCAGTTCCTGCACATGGGAAACACCGATCGTCCGCACCGCAACCGGCCAGGACACGAGCTGGACGACGACTGTCAGCGCCGGAACATTTCACCGAGACTCCAGGTACAGGCGTTCACACGGCAGCCTCGGATACCGGTCGGCATCGTCGGTCGAGACGTGGACCGGGTCATGCCAGTGCCTTTCTCGCCACTCCTGGACGAACACGCTCGCGGCGGTCATGCATGCCCGGAAGTCCATTCGCAGCCCGTGCAAGAAGACCGACAGGTGAACGTCCGCTTCCTGCGGCCTCGGCGAAGTGCCAGTGGTCATGGTCGCCCCCTTGCTGCCGAACCGAACCAACGGCTCGCGCGGCACGAGTTCGACCGCGAGCAAGGTGAGCAGCGTCCGACGAGGCGCGTCACGGGTAGCGGCTGGATCACTCTCACCCCTTCGGTTTCGTCCGGATTGCCGACGGTGCCGGGTCGAGGACTTGTACGGGCCACCGCGCCAGGTTGCGACGGTGATGTACCGGGACGTTACGGACGAACTACCGAGGCGAACATCGGGCGAGTTCGACAATGCCGAAGTCCCTTGGGACGGTCACTCCCGTCGTTACCATCCGACGATCGAGGGGATTCTTATGATGCAGGTCACACGCTGATTATCGATGTGGCGAAGATCACCGAGCTGTTCGACATTGTCGAATCAATTACCGATAGTTCCGGGCATCGCCCACCGTGACCTGCACAATCGAATCCACGCCTGGCGAACTAGAACGCGTTCGGCAAGCGGCGACGTCCGGCGGTCAGTTCAATGGCCAGGTCCTCATAAGCGATGGCCAGTTCGGCCAGCCGCTCCCAGGCGAACCACAGGTCCCATTCCGCGTCGGCGGCCAAGGCCGCATATGCGGTGGTGCTGAGGTGGGCGAGGCGGTCGATCACCGAGCCCAGCGACTCGGTGTGGAGGTAGGCTCCGCCGCGGGCGGACGGCAAGCGCAGCTCGGCCCAGCGATCGATGTCCCGGACCAGCCGGGCACGGCACTCATCGATATCGCACACGGCTGGATGGTCCGCGCCGAGGCGGCGAACGTGCAGGTCGGCAAGCGCGCGGGCGTGTAGCAGCACCGGATGATCCGGTGGCGGCTCGCCCTCCCGGCAAGCTCGAAGCAGTTGACTTCTCGTCGGCAGGGCATCGCTCACGGCCGCGCCTCGCAGGGACCGGTCTCCGCTGGGCATGACTCCGTACCGTGCCCACCGTTCACGCGCCGACGCTTGCGCACGACCGCGCCTCCCCGGAGCTCGACTTCGCCGTACAGGACCGCGCACCGTGGTCTCGGTTCACTCGATGACGCATCCTCACGACCGCGCCTCCCCGGAGCTCGACTTCGCCGTGCGCGACCGCGCACCGTGGTCTCGGTTCACCCGATGACGCATCCTCACGACCGCGCCTCCCCTGGACCCGGCTCCGCCGATGGCGCTCGGTGTTCTCGGATCACTCGCTGACGCTCGTCGACGGCGCTCCGGCCCGCGCAGGCCAGCACGCAATCCACGATCACCGCGCCGGACGGGCGGAAGGTATCGCGGGGCGCCACCACCCAGTGGCGAAATCCACCATTCGCCTCGGCGGGAGACGGCAGCGCTATTTCGCTGCCGAATGGCACGACCGAGACGTCGAGCCGGAATAGGGCCGCGAACAGTCGGGTGTCGTCGGGAAGATCCGGTCGGCACAGAAAAGTCCAGCGGCGCGAACGGATATGCGCGACCACCGGACCCAGCGGATGGCCATGGAAAAGCATGTCGTCTCGCACCCACTGCCCCAACCGGTCGGGCATCGTGATTCCTCCGACCACACCCGCTTTCACGACGATCCGCCCGATCTCCGGATGTATCCCGGCCGGGAGCCCGCAAGTGCGGCGGTAAAAGGCGCAGCGGGACGCGGGTGTATCCGCGTATGCCGCATGGTTCATACGCCAGCCTCGATTCATATAGTCCGATGAGAACAAATGCCCGATCGCTGGACCTGGAACCGTTGTCGCGGTTAAGGTTTCAGCACTTCTTCGATTCGTGCCGGGCTCGTTCAGTAGAGCACCGGATATTGCTGGGCGGGAACGTAATCAGTTGTGGAATCGGGCGGAAACCGCCCAGGTTCCAAGGACCCCCGCCAAAAGGTTCCAGTTAGCAACCTGACCACTAGTTTGGCTATCGAAAGGAATTCGTCGTGACTCCAGCAGGTTCCAGCCTCCCCGCCGCATGCTCGGCCGACAGCTGCGTACGCTGCGCGTCAACTCGGGCGTCAGCGCGGAGTACGCCCGAGAAGTGCTCGGCGTGAGCAAACAAACCCTGTGGCGGATGGAGACCGGACAACAAGTCCGGCTGCATCCGTTGTTCATCGAGCGACTGTGCAGGCTGTACGGGGCATCCGACGAACAGACCGCTATCCTGCTCGACCTGACCGAGGAGACCGAGCACACGGAGTGGTGGTACCACTACGACGACGCCATCCCAAAGGGGTTCAGCCACTATGTGGGACTGGAGGCAGCTGCCCGCCGTGTCTTCTCCTACCAAACGACCCTTCTGCCCGGACTACTGCAAACCAACGAATACCGGCGGGCGCTGATATGGGTCGACTACCCCATGATGCCCGGGCCAGAGGTCGAGCGACGCATCGAGGTGTTCACCCGGCGAAAGGCACGCTTGGACAGCGACTCCGACCCGCTGAATCTCAACGCGATCATTGATGAGTCTGCTTTGCGTAGACCGATCGGTGGCCAATCGGTCATGGGTGATCAGGTCGAGCACCTGGCCAGAGTCAGCGAACACCCGAACATTTCGGTGTTGGTGGTTCCGCTCAAGTCGGAGGCATACCCGGGCCTGCGTGTCGGCCCGTTCGTGATGCTCGAGTTTCCCAAGCACCGGACAGTACATCTCACCGAGCCGCCGATCATCTACATGCAGGGCTTCACCGGCGACCTGTATCTTGAGAAGCCCGAAGAGGTAAGGGGATATCGACAGGCGTGGGCCGACATCCAACGATCGGCACTTGATGAGGCGCACAGCCGATCCCTCCTCCGCAAGATCGCAAAGGAGTACGCCGAGTGAACGTCGATCTATCCGCTGCCTCGTGGTTCAAGAGCAGCTACAGCAGCTCGGACAAGGAATGCGTCGAGGTCGCACTCCTTGGCAGCGGCTTCGTGGGTGTGCGCGACTC
>NZ_BDBA01000110.1 GCF_001612745.1 Nocardia amamiensis NBRC 102102
GGCGCCGCAAATCAAGCACAGAACTCGGCGGGCCAGCCGTCGGCCGGGCCAGGCGGATCGGTGCGCAGCCGGGCGGCGTACCAGTGGTCGCGGCGTCGGCCGCGCTGCATGCTGCCCAGCCGGGACATACCCTCGTACCGGAATCCGGCGCGTCGGGCGACCGCGGCGGAGACGTAGTTGCCCACGAACGCACGCCAGCCGATCCGCTCCAAGCCCAGCCCGTCGGCGCGGAATCCGAAGTCGCACACCAGGTTCACCGCCTGCGTCATCAGGCCGCGCGACCGCTGCGCTGCGCTGAGCCAGAACCCGATCTCGGCCGCGCTCTGGTCGCGTTCCCCGAGCCCGATCGTGCCGACGACCGGTCCGTCGGGGCGCAGCCGGATGGCCCAGACCGGGCTGCGAGCCGCCCAGCCGGGGATGACGATGTCCTCGATGAAGGTCACCGCGTTCTCGCGCACGTACGGCACCGGGATGGTCACCCATTCCCCGATGGACGGGTCCTGACAGCATTCGGTGATGGTGTCCACGTCGTCCATCGTCGGCGCCGACAGCCAGATCGTTCCGTTCGTCAGCACGTGATGGTCCATCGGCCCATGCTGTCACGGACGGCCCACGGGATCATCCGGTTATCAGCCGCCGCCCGGATACCGCACGGCAACGCTCCATCGGCGGACCGTAGACTTCCCCGTGATGGTTGCCGCGCTGCTTTCCGACCTGTTCGAGTCACATCGGGCGCATTTGCTCTCCGTCGCCTATCGGCTGACGGGCAGCGTCGGCGATGCCGAGGACGCGGTCCAGGAAAGCTGGCTGCGGCTGGCGGGCGCGCGGCAGTCCGAGATCGAGGATCTGCGGGCCTGGCTGACCACCGTGGTGAGCCGGATCTGCCTGGACCGTTTGCGTAGTGCGGCGGCCCGCCGGGAAAACTATGTCGGCCAGTGGCTGCCCGAACCCGTGGTCACCGCCCGCACGCCGTCGTTCGCGCCCGACCCGCTGGAGGCGGTGGTGCGCAGGCAGGAGTGCCGGTTCGCGGCGCTGGTCGTGCTGGACACGCTGACGCCACCGCAGCGGGTGGCCTTCGTGCTGCACGACGGGCTTTCGGTGCCGTTCGACGAGATCGCCGAGATCCTCGGCATCTCCGCCGACGCCGCACGTCAGCTGGCCGTGCGCGCCCGCAAGGCGGTGGCGCGGACGCCGCAGCCGGTGCCGGACGCCGAGCACGACGCGGCGGTGCAGCGTTTCCTCGCCGCGCTCGGTTCCGGTGACGTGAACGCCGTGACGGCGGCGCTGCACCCGGACGCGGTGATGATCGGCGACGCCAACGGCACCACGGCCACCGCGGTGAACGTCCTGCACGGCGCGGACCGGATCGCCCGCTTCTACTTGGGGCTGGTGCGCAGGTACGGGCTGCAGGACGAGTCCTCGTTCTATGAATTCGCCTCGGTCAACGGGCAATTGGGCCTCCTGGTCGCCGGGCGTCCGGCTGAGGACGGTCGCGCGGGTTATCCCACTCGGGTTGTCGGGTTCACTGTCCGTGACGGAGTGGTCTGGGGCTCTTACGATCTGGCGAACCCAGCCAAGCTGAGTGGTGTTCGGCTGGGCTGAGTGCCACCCGCCGGGCTGAGACACGCGAGCCGGAGACGGCGCCGACTCCAGGATCTACCTGGGGACACGCGGTGGCCGGTCGGCGCGGAACCGATCGACGAACTCGCGGCCGGATCGGGCACAAGGGTGCACGGCCAGCAGGCCGATCGGGGCGGAGATTTGTAAAAGTGTCGTTTCGAGATGTCCCCGGAGGGCTTGTGGACTGGCATCATGGCGGGGTCGGCTGTGTTGGAGCAATGGACAATCTCGCCGGTGAATGACCTGGTCAGCCCCCGAACGGGATGCTGGCTATCGCTTGGTAACGATTGTCACTCCTGGGCTAGTCTCCGGGTATGCCCTCGCGACCCCAGACCGTAGCCCGCCTGCGCCCCTTCGCCTCGACGATCTTCGCCGAGATGACCGAACTCGCCATCCGGCACGACGCGGTCAACCTCGGCCAGGGTTTCCCGGACACCGATGGGCCTGCGAGCATGCTGGAGGTGGCCCGCCGCGCCATCGCGGAAGGTCACAACCAGTACCCGCCCGGGCGTGGGGTGCCGGTACTGCGCCGGGCCGTCGCCGACGACCGAGCCCGGCGCTACGGCACCGTCTACGACCCGGACACGCAGGTGCTGGTGACGGTGGGCGCGACGGAGGCGATCAGCGCCGCGGTGCTCGGCCTGGTCGAGCCCGGCGAGGAGGTCGTGCTGATCGAGCCGTACTACGACTCCTACGCCGCCGCGGTCGCACTGGCAGGCGCGCGGCGGCGCACGGCCAGACTGGTGGCTGATGGCGACCGATTCGTCCTCGACCTGGACAGCCTGCGCGCCGCGATCACTCCGGCGACCCGGATGCTGATCGTCAACTCGCCGCACAACCCGACCGGCACGGTGCTGGGCCGCCAAGACTTGGCGGCGATCGCCGAGATCGCCTGTGAGCACGACATTCTCGTGCTCACCGACGAGGTCTACGAGCACCTGGTCTACGACGGCGCCGAGCACATCAGCTTGGCTACCCTGCCGGGCATGGCCGAGCGCACGATCGTGGTGTCCAGTGCGGCAAAGACTTTCAGCGTCACAGGATGGAAGACCGGCTGGGCGTGCGGCCCCGCCGACCTGATCGACGGCGTGCTCGCGGCCAAACAGTTCCTGACCTTCGTGGCGGGCGGTCCGTTCCAGCCCGCGGTCGCGCACGCGATCAACCATGAGCTGGATTGGGTCGCGAAGTTGCGGGAGACATTGTCCGAGAAGCGGCTTCGCCTCTCCGCGGCGCTGGCCGACACCGGACTCGGCGTGCAGACCAGCGCGGGCGGGTACTTCGTCTGCGCCGACATCACGCCCCTGGGCGCCGCAGACGGTCTGGCGTTCTGCCGGGAACTGCCGAAGCGGCTCGGCGTCGCGGCGGTACCGGTCAGCGTGTTCGCCGACGACACCGCCGCCTGGAACCACCTGGTGCGTTTCACCTTCTGCAAGCGCGACGAAACGCTGGAGGAGGGCGTCCGCCGGTTGCGTCTGGGATGATTCGCCGAACCTGCCGGGAATTGTCAGGACTACCGCCGCAGCACTGGATCACGGGCATGAGTGCCGACTATTCCGCACTTGTCGCGTCCGGCTGATGACGCGGCTACCCGGCCCAGATGCCGAGCGAAGAACCGGGTCGCGCTGTCGACCTCGAACCTGGGCACCTCGCCATGCCCGCCCGCGTTGGCGTGCAACGTCTTCTCCTTCGAAGCGAAGGCGTCGAACAACGCCAGACCGGATCGACGGTCGACATCCCACCCCACCCCTTTCTCGCGCCCGGTGTCTCGACGAGGCGCGTGTTCAGCGCAGGGCGAGTGGGGAGACTTCACCGCTTGGTACACGGCCTCGGTGACTGTCTTTTCGATGGACATCCCGGCGTGCGCTGCCTCACCTTCTGCTCATGAGGGCCGGGAGTGTGACATGCTTGCTGGTGAGCACGAGCTGTTGAAGTGATTGCTCGGCTTGCTACAGAAAGCAACACAAAGTAAATGACGCAAGGCATTGTGAAGTGGTTTAACGGCGAAAAGGGCTTCGGGTTCATCGCGCAAGACGCTGGCGGTCCCGACGTTTTCGTTCACTACTCCGAGATTTCCGGCTCCGGATTCAAGTCCCTCGACGAGGGGCAGCGTGTCGAGTTCGAGGTCGGCCAGGGCCAGAAGGGTCCGCAGGCCCAGAGCGTTCGCGCCATCTAGGAGCTGACAAACCGGAAACCCGCGCCACGGCGCGGGTTTCTTGCTTTTCCAGGCCGGCTGGCGCCCTGCACTCATCTGCGCCCCGGCCGGACGTGCCGGTTGGTCCCGGCTCGGGCAGACCGCAGACACCAGCGCGGGACGACCTCATCCCAGCAAGACCTCCACCATCGACAGAAATTCTGCACTGTCGACTCTAGACTTTCTGGGAGACGCGATATACAGTCGCTGTCGTTGGAGATGCAAAGTCTGGTTGGCCGGGCAGGTGAACTGCCCGGAAGCAAGATCCACCATCCCCTCCGGCGGAGAAGAGAACCTGGTGCAGTCGGCCGGGCCGCCGGAGGGGATGGCGAAATACCGCAGGCATGTCCGCCGATCCGGGAGGTGGTCGCTGAGACAGTTACCTATACCCTCCGCGCTCAGGAAGAAGTGTCGGGCGCGGTGTTCGACGCCGACTCTGTGGGTCGGCGGATGGAATTGAAATCAAACCCCCTCGATCCCGGGCCCCGGGCGCACATTGCGCCGGGGGCCTGGCGGCGTTGACCCCCGAGAGGTGTTGTGCAACAACCCGATCCGAACCCCGCCAGCGGCTTCAGTGCCGCGGACCGACTCGATGACGAGGACTACCCCGCCTACAGCATGGGCCGGGCCGCGGAAATCCTCGGCGTCACCCCTGCCTTCCTACGCGGCCTCGACGCCGCCGAATTGCTGACACCCCAGCGCTCGCAGGGCGGGCACCGGCGCTACTCCCGCTACCAACTGCGTATCGCCGCCCGGGTCCGCGCGCTGGTCGACCAAGGCACACCGCTGGAGGCGGCGTGCCGGATCATCGTCCTCGAAGACCAGCTCGCCGAAGCCCTCGAACTCAACGCCGAACTCTCGCGACAAGATCCACCCGCACCCGACCCGGACAGCTGAACTTCAACAGCCGCCGCACCCCGCGAAAACCGCCGCCTCGTCCACGCACTCATCGCACGCCGGTGAATCAGGGCTGACCACCATCCTCGATGGAAGGCATTTACACGCGGAACAATTCCGCCACCCCAGCAGACCGACGACCCGAGGTAGCACCCTGAACCGCGCCGCCGCGTGTCAGGGAAGGGAAGCCGCGGCCGAACACTTAGCAACGCGAAGTGCGGTTCGACGCCGGTCAGGCAGGCGCGGGGCGGGTGCGGTCGGTAGCCACAAGGGCAGCGATAGCGCCGAGCATGGTGCCGGTGATGTAGCGCTGCGTGCGCAGCCACAAGGGGCGTTCGGTGAGGAACGTCGCGAGGCCTCCCGCGCCGAGGACGATCAGTCCGTTCACGGTGAGCGCCACCGCGATCTGCACCGCGCCCAGGCACAGGCTCTGCAACCACACCTTGCCGTGCTCCGGCGTCACGAATTGCGGAATCAACGCCATGTACATGATCGCGATTTTCGGATTGAGCAGGTTGGTGACCAGTCCCATCGTGAACAGCCGTCGCGTCGGATCGGCCGACAGCGCCGCGGGCGCGAAGACCGAAACCCCGCCCGGCCGCAACGCCTGCCACGCAAGCCATCCCAAATAGTCCGCCCCGGCCAGTTTCACCGCCAGGTACAACCCCGGCACCACCGCGAACACGGCCGTGATCCCGGCAGTAGCGGCCGCCAGATAGACCCCGAACCCAGCCGCCACCCCACCCAACGACACCAGCCCGGCCCGACGCCCCTGCGACACCGCGTGGTCGATTGTCGTGACAGCTATGTGAGGTAGATCACCGTTCAGGGGCTCGTGCGCGGTTCGGTAAGCACGTAATCGCTCGAGTACGAGCGGTGCGAAGTTCATGAGGCTACTTGGTACGAGGCGCCGACCCCTCTGCTCGCCCCGGCGCAGTCCCGCGGTCGCTCGCCACACGCGCGGGCCGAGTCCTCGCCCTTATCTCCCTACGGATCAGCAGATCGGAAGTCATCTTCGGTCAGATACTGGCCGCGGTATTCAAGATCTGTTGTACGTCAGCGGCATGAAGATAAATACGGACACGTTCGGCGAATCCGGGAGAATCGGCGGCACGGAGTGCTTCGGGCAACGCCTTTCCTTTCCGAGGAACCCAGTATTTCAATTGCTCCTCCATGACCCGCCGCACGAGTTCCGGTTCGGAGTCATCGATGAGCTGGAAAAAGTCATCTGCGCTGTAGATCTCGTAGGGAAGATCGTCGAAGTCGAAGTCGATAGGGTTCGCGGTCAACACGATGTCGATGCGGCCGTGGATAGCGGCACAGTGCACGTGGGCATCGAAAGCATCAGGGTAGGAAACGGTTTCATCGATCTTGTACCCAGTGATCACACTGTCGTCGCCGAAGGTGGCGGCGACAGTGCGGCGGATCCCCCCGACCTGAACCTCGGAGAGAAACGGGTTCTTCTTCCGCCGCCAGTAGAGCATCTCGGCCATGATGTCTTCAGTCCAGAAGATCTGGAACATTTCGTGACCGCCCCGCAGGTACAACAGTGAAAGCCAGTCTCGTAGCGTGCGCGAGTACAAGATGTTTGCGTCGACAAGAACCCTTTGCACCCGCCCGCGGACCATTCGGACATAGTAGCGGGCGGGCCCACCAAAGTTCAGCGCTCAGCGACCAATTCAGTCGAGAACGCCCCACTCCTCCTCGAGAGCGCGCAACTCCTCGAACGCCTTGCCCTGTTGTTCCAACTGTGCTCGGCGGAATACCAACACGTCCTTGCTGTACAAACGCGTGTGCGATCCGACCTTGTGGGATGGAATCCGTTCCTCGCGAACAAGCTTCATCAGCGACGGCCGCGATATGCCGAGCATGCCGGCAGCCACTGTGGTCGTGACTTCGGTAGGAATGCTCCCGATGGTTACCGTGCAGCCCCGACCCACCAGGTCAACTAGTTTGAAAATAACTGCGGCCAACTCCGGTGGCACTGTGAGGTGTTGATCAGGGCCCGTTCCGACCGTTACCGTCGCTGGTGTCGATCGGTGGTCGCCGAGGAAGGCTCCGACGTTTCGAGCCTGCTCGATTTCGCGAGAGCTGACCGCCACGGTAGCGCGATCATCTCGCTGTAGCGTTGCCACGGTCGACTCCTCTCGTCTCCATGCTTCACCCCAGTGGGTTGATGCCAGCGTAGGTGATTGCACTTACAAGTGCAACGAAGTTGCGGTCACAAGTGCATCCATGAGTCTGCATTTCGCAGCTCTATCGGTCCGCTCGAGGCGACGAGGCGTTCGGACGCCGGCCACACATCCGCCACGAAACCCCCGATGACCGAGTCGGAACTCACCAGCGTGGCCAGAGGTCGGCTGTATTGATGGCCGAATTCATGCACGCTGAAGCGCTTCGGTCACGATTCGTGAGGGTTCGAAGCGGTTACCGTTGGATCGGTGTCGTGGGGTCGTCACTGTCGGCTCGGGCTGTTCGGGGTGGCGGTCGTGGGCGCTGGCGCCGTGGGGGAGCGAGATTGCCCGTGTGAGTGGTTGTGGTGGAGGGGTCTGGTCTCGATTCGGTGAGCGCGGGGAGTTGGAGGGTGACCGGGTCGGTGATCGGGGTGGTTTCGACGAGGTCGACCGGATTGTGGTTGCGGGGGTGTTCGTCGTCGAGGACGGGTTCGCCGAGCCCGATCCGCTGCTGGATTCGTTTCATCCAGGGTGACGCTCGGAGCATTACTGATCAAGACTGTGACCGCCGCCGGTGAACCAGGGCTGCCACCATCCGTGTCATGAGATGGAACGCATGCGACATTCCGCCGATCACGCAGGCGTGGGGCGGGTGCGGTCGGTAGCCAGTAGGGCGGCGATGGCGCCGAGCATGGTGCCGGTGATGTAGCGCTGCGTGCGCAGCCACAGGGGCCGCCTCGTGAGGAAGGTCGCGAGGCTGCCCGCTCCGAGGACGATCAGTCCGTTTACGGTGAGCGCCACCGCGATCTGCACCGCACCGAGGCACAGGCTCTGCAACCAGACCTTGCCGTGCTCCGGCGTCACGAACTGCGGAATCAACGCCATGTACATGATCGCGATTTTCGGATTGAGCAGATTGGTGACCAGCCCCATCGTGAACAGCCGTCGCGTCGGATCGGCCGACAGCGCCGCGGGCGCGAACACCGAAACCCCGCCCGGCCGCAACGCCTGCCACGCAAGCCATCCCAGATAAGCGGCCCCCGCCAGCTTCACCGCCAGATACAGCCCCGGCACCACCGCGAACACGGCCGTGATCCCGGCAGTAGCCGCCGCCAGATAGACACCGAACCCAGCCGCCACCCCACCCAACGACACCAGCCCGGCCCGCCGCCCCTGCGACACCGTCCGCGACACCAGATACATCATGTTCGGCCCCGGCGTGAGCACCATCCCCAACGCCGCCACCGCAACCCCAGCCACCGCCGCCGTCTCGATCATGCACCCGATCCTGACCTGTCCCGCCCTCCGCCGTCTCGGTCCAGTTGCCGGTTGCTGGTTGTGCGTCTTCCCCTGGCGCGAATAGATTCCTGCTGACCGTTTTCCGCAAAACTTGGATGCGGGAAGCTGCGGAGTTGGAGCGAGGGGGTCTCTCCGCAAGGTGTTAGAGCCGAATGTGGCTATGCCCGAACCAGTTTCGATAAGGAGGAGGTAACCGGTGATGGCTGACCACAAGTCCCTGGCAGACCTGCGGCAGGAGCGAGTCGATCGTCCTGATTTCAACGCCGCCGAGTACTACGTCGGCCGCGAAGAGGCGCGACAGGCCATCGAGTTCGCCAACGCTATTCGTGAACGTCGCGCCCCCCGAGTCGGTCCCCGCGATAGGTTGGTTGAGCTGGTCGAGGGCGGTGATCACAAGGATTCTTCTGGAGCCAGCGCCGCTGGCGGTTCGTCACGCCGCAAGTAACGTTCGTGCCCGTTCGCTGAAGTCGGCGACCAGGGGATGTGGTCCGAATGCCATCATGCGTTGCTGTACGTCACGGACGGCTTCCACAGAGCGAGAGGACTTGACCCTTCGGGAGAGGTCCAGCGTTCGCACACCGGCGGCGTGGGCGGCTTCGAGGTCCCGCTTCTGCATGTGCGTGACTGCCAAGGCGGCATGAGACAGTGCCCCGCGCCGCGCCCGGTTCTGTATGCGGGCGTAGGCGATCGACTGGCGTGCGTGCGGTTCGGCTTCGTCCGGTTGTCCGAGATCACGAAAGGCGTTTGCCCACTCGCCGCATATGTACGCCTGATCGATGAACCGCGCCCATTCCGGCTCTCGGTCGGGCTCGACGACGGCGAAGGCGCGCTCGGCAGCGTTGATGGCATGCGCGACGCCGGACCTATCACCGATGACTGCCAGCGCCCGCGCTTCGAGTGTCCACAGGTCAGCGAGGCAGGCGGGCGCGTTGACTTTCGACAAACCTTGGCGACCAGCCTGGGCGAGTCGTCGGCCTTCGTGCGGATGCCCCAGCAGCGTCGCTTGATCGGCTCAGCGCAATAGTCACGAGCTTTCCCCTCACGGTTCTGCGCTCAGTAGCGCTTGAATTCCTCATCTGTCACACCAGCGGTGAAGGCGTCCCACTCGCCGGGAGTGAAGACCAGTGCCGGGCCGGTGGGGTTCTTCGAGTCACGCACCCCGACATGTCCGCCCTTGAGAAACGCGACCTCGACGCAATCTTTGGATCCGCTGCTGCGGCTGCTTTTGAACCACTTCGCGCCGGTCAGGTCAACGTTCACTACACGTACTCCTTTGCAATCTCGAGGATGAGGGTTCGGCTGCCTGCCTCATCCAGCGCCAGACGGTCCAGTTCGGCGCGAGCTTGACGATATTGCCGAACCTCGTCTGCGTCCTCAAGGTACAGGTCTCCCAGGAAACCTTGCACGTAGACCACAGGCGGCATCGTCAATTCTGCGGTGGCATGGGGTGGAAACTCCAACAACACAAACATGCCGACCAGCAGAGCGCGGTACGCACCGGTCGATGCCGGCACTACGCGGATGGAGACGTTCGGCAGCTCTCCGACGTCGGTAAGGTGTCGAAGCTGAGCATTCATGATCTGAGCGTTGCCTGTCGTCCGCCGGAGAGCGGACTCATCGACGAATACATCCATCGTGAGCGGGTTCGTTTCGTCGGTGAGCCGCGATCGACGCTTCATACCGACCTGCAACATGCGCTCAACATCCTGTGCGGGCTTGTTCGGGAACTCGGTCCAGATCAGCGCGCGCTTGTAGTCCTCGGTGTGGAGCAGGCCGGGCAGAAACGTCGTCTGGTACGAGGTGATCCGGTTGGCGGCGTCTTCGAGCCCGACGAAAAGACCGAAGTCCTTCGGGATCGCGTCGTCGGTGAACGCTTGCCACCATCCCTTCGCGCCCTTCGTCTCTTTGACCAGTTCGAGGATGACTTGCGTTTCCTTCCTGGTGGCGCTGTACAGCTGGCACAGCCGCTCCATGAGGACGGGGTAGAACCGGACAGGCTGCCCTGTCTCCATCTTCCAGATCGTGGAGCGGCCTACCGCGATTGCCTTCGCGGCGTCTTCTCTGGTGATGTCCGCACGCTGACGCAGCGTCTCGAGCTGCAAGCCCAGCAGTCGCCGGGCGATGGTGGAGTCGGTTGCCATGTCGACCTTCCGGAGTTGTTGTTTCAACCAAGACAAGGATGCCGCGGAAACGAAAACAGAGCCAGGTTTTTCGAAACGTCTCTGTCGAAACCGAGTCTTCTAGGCCTGATTCGGGTGTCTCCTTGACCTACGCGCCCGGTAGGTGGGCCTGAGGGGCTCTCCGAAACCCGGAACAACCACGCGGGGCAGGTTCCTGGGCGCGCTTTGTCCGTTTCGAGGGGAATAGAGGTCTACCGGTGGACCACATGGCTTTTGGGGACACGCCGCTGTCCCGCGTCAACTATTACCGGCGGGTGTGTGACCTGCCAGCGGTCATCGACCCGCCCTGCATGGGCCGGATCATCATGCGCGCAACCCACGTGTGGGGGATCATCATGCCAGCCGCACTTGGCGCGGCGGTCAGAAACCATCTGCGGCAACAGCATCCGAACGTTGGGCCGATCATGTCGCATCCACGATCGAAGCGGTGGACGATCCTTACCAGACCTGATCTGCCCGACGATGTGCCGCTGTTCGCGGAACTGTATCGGCTGAATGTGTCGATCGTGCGGACTGGGGGCACGATCGCTCTGCCGAGCCCGGACCAGCGGTCGGCGCATTTGCGGCTGTGGGTAGAGCCGCCGAACTGTCCATTCCGTCACTCGGGTCTGGTCGTGGTCGATGCCATTCGAGCGTGCGCCGGACCTGGCAAGCCTCCGAGGGCAGCGGCGCATGTCTGAATCCGCAGTGCGCCGATCGCTGCGGTTGTCGGAATGCATCGGCGCTGTCTTCCGGAACACCAGCGACACGCTGATGTACGTGGGCTGTCCACGGTGCCGTCATGTCGCGCCGGTGCATGACGGCGTAATCGGCGAACACGGAGGTGTGCCTAGCCGCGAATGCTCTTCCGCCGGACTCCATGTAGTTGACGACAGGTCCGATTTCGTGATCGGCGGCAGCCGGTGACCGGCAGCGGTGGACCCAGAAATGAGAACAAGTCCCCTCGTCCTACCGAGGCCGATGTCCGCCTCAGTGTGTTCTGGCACGGCCTGCACGTCGAATTCGCCGCCTGCACCACGGCTGCACACGGATTCGTCAAGGAGTGGAGCGCGGCCCACTACGGTGACGCGGTGGAAGTCTTTCCGGACGGTACGGAGGGCCTTCCGCGCCTCCCATGCGAACGCCTGTACCTCGAGTAATGATCTGAAATGCTTCCGGATTGCTGCTTCTGCGAGAGCGCGGCACCGAGCGAAATCTTTTTGCTCCGAGTTGGACGGTTCGGCCAAGCGGGGCTGTCGATCAGCCCTGCGCCAGTTCCAGATAAGGCTTATTGATCGGTGGCTGAACGGATTGGAAGCTGGAATCCGGCTCCAGAACGTCCCCACTGTGCACGCCTATGAAGAGTTCGGACCCCTGCAGGTTGCGAATCACCTGGGTAGGAGTTGAGCCTGTGACGAAGATGTAGAAGTTGTGGACGGTGTAGTCGAACTTGAAGCTGGGGAGGTTCGACCAGCAGTATCCGGGGGTTCCTGCTACTGAGCTGAGCCTCTCCGCCGGCATACCGGACGATGCCATGACGAGGCGATCCCACTGGCCAGCCCACCCTGCGGCTTCCGTCAGCGTTCGCAGCGAATACGTTCCGGGCTGAGCGGCTCGGGCACTGATGACGCGCTGCAACTCGGCGGAAGAGCCCAGAGGCTCGGCCCGCGAGTCCAGGTCGAATGTCGCCGAGCACTGCGCAGCACCCTCGTCGTGGTCATCCGACGTCGAGCACGCCGCACTGGCCAGCAGGCACCCTGTTACGGTCACGATCTGAAGAAAAGCACGCACGGAATCACCGACCTGCTGGAAGTGGGATGTCAGCACGCGCAGGGTGCCCGTTGTTATCCACTTCGACCTGGTTGCTCCATGCGACCTGACCTTGCCGGTTGAGCACGATCGCACCTCCCTCTTGGATTCGTTGATTGATCAATCGCTGTAGCTCTTCCGGTGAGGCATTCGGATTGCCGATGGCGATCTGTCGCCCAATCGAGTTGTTGTGCAGATCCATCGCTTCTCGTGTCGGAGGGTTCGCGCCCAGTCCTTCGTGCGCGGTACCGTAATTCTCGGTCCACTCCGCGCCGTACCGCTGTGTCATCAGCGCATTCCAGTACATATGCCGGAACGCATCGCCATGGCCGTCGTTGAGGGCGTTCTCTTCCGGATGCGGGTAAGTTTTCTTGGCGGCGGCCTCGGCTTGGGCTTTGATCTCGAAGAAGTCCGTAATCTCACTGATTGCGTTGGGTCCTGGCCGGGCCATCCGTGATGAGAGGAGCGCTATCTCCTCAGGCGTCATCAGGATCGGTTGGAAGTCGGGACGGACGGCACGGATGCGGTCGAGGACGAAGCCGGATGGCCACAACGTGGCCGGCGCACTCGACGGGGCGGTCTGATATTTCGTGAGGACCTCCACGAGACTCGGGTCCTGAGGCATTTCGGTGGCTCCGCGCTGAGTTTCCGGTGAAAGATCCTCCAGTAGTCGCTTGATCTTCTCCGCCCCTTCCAGATCGGTTTGCTGGATAGCTGTCAACGCAGCCCGAATCTGTGTTGTCAGGTAGAGTTCGAGCCCTTCTTTTTCGACGAGGCCGGTGGGACCGTATTTCATGAGAACCTCTGCGTTGGACATCCTGGAGTCCACTCCGCCATTGTCTCTGACAAAGAAATCAAACTTGGCGGACTCTGCTTCGGCTTTTTTGTCCTTGATCACATCGATGTAGCCGACGATCGCATCGATCTGAAGATAAACCTCGTGTTGGATGTCGATGAGGACCTGCTTCGTCCGCCGAGCATGGTCCCGGTCCTGAGCCGCCCGGTTACGAGCGGAATCGGCGACCGATCCCTTGAAATAGGTGTATGACATGTCGATGCGTGATGCCGCTTGGTGTGTCTGCTCGTCGATCCGCAGCGCGGCGTCCTTGAACACGTTGGCAATGGCGACTGTGGCACGTGGATCCCAGGACAGGACCATCGGCACCGTCAGAGGCTTTGTGTAGCTTCCACCGCTCATCGCTGGCCTGCCTCCCGAAGACCGGCGGCCCAGGCCTGGTCACGGTTCACGAATTCGACTACGGCAGTGTCCGTAACATCCGCGAAGTTGATCAGTTGTTCTGCGTGGTACTTCACCACCTTGTCCAGCGCCGCAGCAATCTGGTCGACAGAGTCTGCGACCTGGGAGTTTTGCATGGTGCCGACGGCGACGATGCCCCTGGCCAGCGGTGTCAACTGTTGTACGGCGTCGGCATGGCCGCGCACTGTCCCCGCCATCTCGCGAGTCTTGACCGGATCAAGTTCGAGTTCGCTCACCGCGCCCCCCGTCCATCGGCAGATTTGGAGCCATGCTACTGGCCCAGCTGGGCCACCGGCCAGCGCGGGCGGACGGCGATCCCTGCCTCGGAGCTCTGGCAGATACCAACCAGCGCAACGACTCTGCCCACGGATGCTTTGATGGGCCACATGCAGGAGCCACTGGGAATGGCGGTCACGATCCTGCGGTCCCTGACGGTAGCCAGACAGAGGCAGCGACATAGTCGGTTCGCTGCCTCCCCTCGCACCGTCACGGTTGCTGGTCGCCGGGGAAGACAACGCGCCCTCCCGTTGTTACACCCGGTCGCTGCCATACCCGCGCACCGCCACGAAGACCCCGGTAACCTGCGGGGTTGTCGGTGGGGTCGGGGAGAATAGCGGGGGAAAACGATACGAGGAGGGACTGTGACCGACGGTCCGCTGATTGTGCAGAGTGACAAAACGCTGCTGTTGGAGGTCGACCACCAGTTGGCCGATACGGCGCGGCAGGCGATCGCGCCGTTCGCCGAGTTGGAGCGGGCGCCGGAGCATGTGCATACCTATCGGGTGACGCCGCTGGCGCTGTGGAACGCGCGGGCGGCGGGGCATGATGCCGAGCAGGTGGTGGACGCGCTGGTCAGTTTCTCCCGGTACGCGGTGCCGCAGCCGTTGCTGGTCGACGTGGTGGACACCATGGCGCGCTACGGCAGGTTGCAGCTGGTCAAGCATCCCGCGCACGGGTTGACGCTGGTCAGCCTGGATCGCGCGGTGCTCGAGGAGGTGCTCCGGCACAAGAAGATCGCGCCGATGCTCGGCACGCGTATCGACGATGACACCGTGGTGGTGCACCCGTCCGAGCGCGGCCGGATCAAGCAGATGCTGCTGAAAATCGGCTGGCCCGCCGAGGACCTCGCGGGCTACGTCGACGGCGAGGCCCACCCGATCGAACTCGACTACGTGACCGACGGCTGGCATCTGCGCGACTACCAGCAGATGGCGGCCGACTCGTTCTGGGCGGGCGGGTCCGGCGTGGTGGTGCTGCCCTGCGGCGCAGGCAAGACGATGGTCGGCGCCGCGGCGATGGCCAAGGCGAAGGCGACCACGCTGATCCTGGTGACCAACACGGTGGCGGGCAGGCAGTGGCGTCGTGAACTGCTCGCGCGCACCTCGCTCACCGAGGACGAGATCGGCGAGTACTCCGGCGAACGCAAGGAGATCCGCCCGGTCACCATCGCCACCTATCAGGTGATCACGCGCCGCACCAAGGGCGAGTACAAGCACCTGGAACTGTTCGACAGCCGCGACTGGGGCCTGGTCATCTACGACGAGGTCCACCTGCTGCCCGCCCCGGTCTTCCGGATGACCGCCGATCTCCAGTCCCGCCGCCGCCTCGGCCTGACCGCGACCTTGGTCCGCGAGGACGGCCGCGAAGGGGACGTGTTCTCCCTGATCGGGCCGAAGCGCTACGACGCGCCGTGGAAGGACATCGAGTCCCAAGGGTGGATCGCCCCCGCCGAGTGCATCGAGGTCCGGGTCACGCTGACCGATGCCGAACGGATGACGTACGCGACCGCCGAGCCGGAGGAGCGCTACAAGTTGTGCTCTACCGCGCACACCAAAATCGCCGTGGTCGAGTCGATTCTGGCCCAGCATCAGGACGCGCCGAGCCTGGTCATCGGCGCCTACTTGGAACAGCTGGACGAACTCGGCGCCGCGCTCGACGCCCCGGTGATCCAGGGTTCGACGAAAACCAAAGACCGCGAGGAGCTCTTCGACGCGTTCCGGCGCGGGGAGATCCCGGTGCTGGTGGTGAGCAAGGTCGCGAACTTTTCCATCGATTTGCCGGAAGCGTCGGTGGCCGTGCAGGTCTCGGGCACCTTCGGTTCGCGCCAGGAGGAGGCGCAGCGCCTCGGCCGCTTGCTGCGGCCGAAGCACGACGGCGGCCAGGCCCATTTCTACTCGGTGGTCGCCCGCGACACCCTCGATGCCGAATACGCCGCACATCGCCAGCGTTTTCTCGCCGAGCAGGGGTATGCCTACCGCATCACGGATGCCGACGACTTGCTCGGCCCCGCCATCGGATAAGCGGAGGCAATTCCTCCGCAAGCTGTGCTAGGAATGAGGGCGTGCGACGCTTCGAATTCGCGGTGGACCGCAGGCATGCCCACGCGGTCAACGAAGTCGTCGCCGACCTGCGACGCCTGCGCCTCATGGCGATCGCCGCCGCGGTGGTCGCGGCGACCGGAACGACGTTCCTGATCTGGCTGAACCACACCTGGGCGTATCTGCTCGCGGTCGCGTTCGCGCTCGGCGCGGTGACCGCACTGTGGGTGGCGCTGTGGACGCCGCGGCATTCCAGCATCGACAAGCTCTACGCGGACGGTGAGCTGGTTCCGGCGGTGGTCTCGGAGACCTATCCGTCCTGCGTGGTGCTCCTTGCCCTGGTCGATGTGTCCACGCCGGAAACGCGGGACCCTCGCTACGCCCTGGTCACCAGGAAGGTCCGCAAGCTGCCCGGCCACAAGGCCGAGGCGGGCGAGCGGGTGCCCTCGGTGGCGGTGCGCACGGACCGGGCGCCGCGACAGGTGGGCGAGCGCTGGCAGTCGGTGAGCGCCATGCCGATCGCGTGGGGCACCACCGACGGTTCGGTCATCGAACGCGCCCGCGCCGCGATCAGTGAGGTCGAGTGGCGGCTGCTCACCGACAATCTCGCGCTTGCCGACAAGGTGCGGCGTACCGCCACGAAACGACTGCTGCTCGATCCGCACCAGCTGCCCGGCGAGCTCGGTACCTGAATCCGGCTGCGAAGTCCCGGTTTTCCGGTTGCGGGTATGCCTACACTCGGAAGATGGTCCCGGCTTCCAATTTGCTGGCATTCATCGCCGCCGCGGTCGTCATCATCGTGGTGCCGGGCCCCGGCGTGCTGTTCACCGTCGGTCGCGCGCTCACCCTCGGCCGGCGAGCGGCGCTGTTCTCGGTGCTCGGGCACGCCGTAGGTGTCTACGTCGCGTTGGTCCTGGTCGCGATCGGGCTCGGCGCACTGCTCACGGCGTCGGCGCTGGCGCTCACCGTGGTGAAATTCGCGGGTGCGCTGTATCTGATGTATTTGGGAGTCCAAGCTGTTCGCCAGCGTGGGGCGTTGCACGCGGCGCTGGGCGCCCCGGTAGAACCGGCGACCAATGCGCGGGTGCTGCGCCAGAGCGCGATCGTCGGGCTCACCAATCCCAAGGCGATCGTCTTCTTCTCCGCGGTGCTGCCGCACTTCGCCGACCCGGCCGGCGGCTCGCTGTCCTGGCAATTCCTGCTTCTGGGCACGGTCTTCCTCGCCATCGCGCTGGTGTCCGACAGCGCGTGGGCACTGCTGGCCGCCTCGGCCAGGTCCTGGTTCGCCCGGTCACCGCGCAGGCTGGAGGCGGTCGGCGGCGCGGGCGGTGTGATGATCTTCGGTGTCGGCGCGTCGGTGGCGTTGACCGGCAAGGCCGACTGAAGCGGCTACCATCCTGCGAGGTCGGTGCGTCGGCACCGAAAAGTGGTGGGGTTGCAGAGGGGTGGTCGTTCGTATGAGGTTGTCCGGCTGGATGTGTGCCGCGGTCGCCTGTGTGTTCGTCACCGTGTCGTCGCCGCCCGCGCACGCCGACTTGCCTGCCGACCGGCTCGTCGGCGCGCCCGGCCTGGGTGACCCCTACTACCCGCTGGACGGCAACGGCGGCTACGACGTTCGGCACTACCGCGTCGGCATCGACTACGACCCGCCGAGCCGCCTGCTCACCGGATCCACCGCCGTCTTCGCCACCGCCACCCAGGCGCTGCGCATGTTCAACCTGGACTTCGCCGGGCCGGAGGTGCGCATGGTGTCGGTGAACGGTCTGCCCGCCGCGTTCGACCGCAACGGCGAGCACGAGTTGACCGTGACGCCGCTGCTTCCGCTGCTGCCCGGCTTGCCGTTCGTCGTCACCGTCGACTACACGGGACCAGCCGTGGACACCGAGGGCGAGGGATGGACCTTCGCGCCCAGCGGGGGCGCGTTCGTCGCGGGCGAGCCGCACTCGGCGACGAGCTGGTATCCGCTCAACGACACCCCGTTGGACAAGGCCACGTTCGAGCTGCACGCCACGGTTCCCGCGGAATGGGAGGTGGTGTCCACCGGTGTGCGAACCGAGAATGTGGTGCGCGATGCCAAGCGGACGGTGGGCTGGGTTACCGCCAAGCCGGTGCTCGGCTATCTGACCACCGTCGCGATCGACAAGTTCGACTACCTCGAGCAGCGCCGTGCCAATGGCACCCCGCTGGTCAGCGCGTTCGCGCCGAACACCGAAAGCCGTCACCGCGAGATCGAGCTGCGTCTGCCGGAGATTCTGGATTTCACCGAACAGCTCTACGGCCCATATCCGTTCGAGACTGCCGGCGGCATCTACCTGGACGCCGATATCGAGTTCTCCCTGGAAACCCAGACCCGCCCCCTCTACGCGCCGAAGAGCGACCTGCAGACCGTCGTGCACGAGATCGCGCACCAGTGGTGGGGCGACTGGGTGTCGGTGCGCCACTGGTCGGACATCTGCCTCAACGAGTGCTTCGCCAGCTACACCGCCGACTATCTGTGGCCTGAGCGGATGGAGGGCAAGAACGTCGACGAGCACTACCGCGAGACCATCGGCAAATACCGCGACAATGCGAAGTTCTGGCGCATTCCGCTGGAAAACCCCGGCGTCGGAAACGAATTCACCTCTGTCTACTACCGCGGCCCGCTCTTCTTGCACGCGCTGCGCAAGCAGATCGGCGACGCGGTGTTCTTCTCCGCTGTGCGCGACTTCCTCGCGGCACACGCCTACGGCAATGCCTCCATGCCGGAGTTCCGCGCTTTCGTGCAGTCCAGGTCACCCATGGACCTGACCGGCTTCTTCGACGCGTGGCTCAACCGCACCGAGCCGCCGCCGGAGGAGTATTTGTTCCCGGAGGCACTGCGGGACTGAGTGCGGGTTATCCGGCGTCGTCGACGCGCTGACGCGCTTTGGTCACCCTGCGTTCGGCCCGATCGAGCTGGCGTTGTGCGGTGTGCAGGTGCTCCTTCGCCGACCGTTCGGCCGACTTGCGGAACTGCCGCTGCTCTTCGGCATGCGCGAGTTCGTCACGCAACGCGACGACGCGCTCATCCACGCCGGACAGTGCCCGCGCTGCGTCGTCGAGCGCTGCTTGCGCCGAATCCCGCTCCGCACGAGCGGATTCGAGTGCTTCGCGCGCCTCATCCAGTTCTCGGCGCGCACTGTCGTGCGCCTCAGGCTTCGTCGGCGCCCGGCGCGGTGCCGCCGGTTCGGGCACCACGAGCAGATTCGGCCCGCTCGGCCCGAAGCCTTCGTAGCTCGCCGCCGTGGCGAGCGTTCCCGTGCGCAGCCGCTCGGCCACGCCGGGTTCGGCGAGGGCCGCCGTCAACGTCTGGCCGACCTCCCGCACGATGCCGTCGCCCACCGGGTGTCCGTGTTCGGCGGCCAGCGCGCCCGCCTTCTTGGCCAGCGCGGTGACCAACTGCTGCCGCTGGGCGGTCAGGCTGCGCAGCTGTTCGGCGGACAGCTCTCGCTGTGCCGCGGCCAGCGCCGCGCCGAGCCGCAGCAGGGCTGCCACGTCGTCGGGCGCCGCGCGGGCGAGCAGATTCGCCGTCCACGCGGACAGCGTGGGTTTGCGCAGTTTGCCGATCGCGGTCGCGAGCTGCTTGTCGCCCGCCTTCTTCGCCGCGGCGACCCGATCCGCGCGAGCGGCGACGAACTCGGCGGGAGCCAATCCGTACAGGTCGTTCGCGACGTCCTGGACCGTCATACCGACCAAGCGTAACGACTCGATCTCGCGCAGCGACACAAACCGCATGCTGGACAAAAGTCCAGCCGATGAAATGCGAAAGGCATTGCTAGTGAATTACTCTGCATTCCAATTGCTCGGCCGTCTGGTGCCCAACATCATCGGTCTGTCACTCCTTGGGCTCCTCGGGCTGTACATGTAGCCTGCCGTGCCGTGGTGGGATACCCATCCGGCTGATGCGGCCGCCGTGGTCGGACGGGTATCCTCACCGCGTTCACGACCGGTGAACGTGTTCGGTGAGAGAGGTTTACAGGTGAAGGTTCCAGGAGCGAGGCTGCTGGCACGCATTGTGCTCGCCCTCGTCGCGGTGGCCGCGGTGGTGGTCACGGTTACCGGATGTTCGTTGGTCGAGGACGCGGGCAAGTCCGACACGGCCAAGGCCAAGGTCGGCGACTGCATCAACGTCATCGAGGGCTCGGCGGTCGATTCCAAGACCGAGCCGGTCGACTGCTCGTCGGACAAGGCCGTGTACAAGGTCGCGCAGTCCTACGACAAGAAGACCGACTGCGCTGCCGACTACACCTCCTACGAGGAGACCGTGGGCGGCGGCACCACCGCCTTCCTGTGCCTGGCGCCGAACTTCAAGGAAGGCCGCTGCTACAACGAGAGCAGCGCGACCGGGTACAAGCAGGTCGACTGCGGTTCTTCGGAAGCGACGTTCCGCGTGGTGAAGCGGATCGATGGTGAGGCCGACGAACTGCTGTGCGGTGCGGACGCCGAGGGCTTCCGCGTCATCGAAACCGACCCCAAGGTGACCTTCTGCACGGCCAAGCCGAAGAACTGATCACTCCAACAGGGCAACCGACGCGATCCGGTGCAGAGTGAAGTGCCGGACCGCGCCGGTCACCGGGTCCAGCGCGTCCAGCTGACCATTGCCCACCTTCAACGGCTCCACCACCCGCTGCGTGGCGACCCCCTTGGCGTCGACGTAGCCGATGTTCACCGACCGACGCACCCGCGCCGCCAGTTGGAGCAGGGCCAGGGTCGCCGCGGTATTGGTCCGGGTGCCGTCCGGGCGCACCGCGTGACCCGATCGCGCGCTCGCGGCACGTTCCCCGGCGCGTAGTTCCGTGACCAGCGATTCCAGTTGCTCGGCGCTGGGCGGCGCCGGGCGATACGGCTGCCGCGCGGCTGGTCGCACCGCGATACGTGCGCCACGCGGACGCAGATCGACAATCGCGCCCGCCGAATCCTCGCCCACGGGCGCGAAACCGGCCGCCCGCAGCTGTTCCAGCACTTCGCTCAGCGGTGCCTGGGCGATGGCGACGGTCGGCGCGATGGATCGCAGCGCCAGTGCGCTCGCCACCGGCGCGGACAACACCTGTGCGAGCAGCGCCGGGTCGTCGGTGCGGAGGAACGACTGCGCCATTCCCGCACGCAGCTGACCATGCCGCCGCGCCACATCATCGATCAGGTAGGTGAGGGCCTGCGGGATCGGTGTCCGGGAATGCTTGGCGAACAAGGCGTGCAGCTCCGCCGCGGTCATGCCGGCGTCGAGAGCGCGGCGCACCGAGGACTCACTGATCCGGTACACCGTTGCCGCACCGGCTGATTCGACGTCGCCGACCAGGGCGATGCCATGCTGAAGGTCCGTGGTCAGCGGCCCGGGGGCGATCACCGTCAGATCCGCTTGGACCAGCACGTGATCGACCGGCTCCGGCAGCGCCGCCGCCATCTCCGCCTCGGCGTCGGTCACGTTGGTCGCCGCCCCGTGCAGCAGCGCCCGCGCCGGTGAGCCGAGCGCGCCGCGTCCGACAAAACCGAGCGCTGCGGCCTCGGCCAGGGTCTGCTCGACCACCTCCGGCCGGAAATTGCGCCGCCTGCGCGGCTGCCGCCACGCCAGCATCCGGCCGATATCCGCCGGGTCCAGCGCGGTACCGGACGGATATTCCGCGAGCAGGCTGAGGATCGCGCGTCGGTCGCGCAGTGCATGCGGTGTGCGCAGCTCCAACGACAGCGCCGCCAGCGGCTTGTCGTTGGCGTCGCGCATGCCGATCATCCATGGCATCCGGTCCAAGTCGAGCCAGGTGAGCGCCAGGGTGGCCCAGCGCCGCGCGGGCGTCGCCTGGAGCCATGCGTCGACCGCCGGGGTCGGCGCCCAGAAGTCCTCGGTCGAGTCGAAGTCCGGTGGCGGGTCCGGCAAACCCTTCTCCAGCAGTTTCGCCGCCGCCAGCAGTTCGACCAGCAAACCGGCCCTCGGCTCGTCGACGCCGGCCTGTTTGGCGATGCGGCGCAGCTCCCGCACACCCAGTCCGCCGGCGCGCAAGGCCGGGGCGGGCGTCTGGCCGAGTACCTCCAGCACACTGGCGCAGTGCCGCAGCAGCTCACCCACTTCGCCCGCCGTGACGGCATCGACCTCGGCGGGTGCCTGTTTCGTTGGATCCGGCTGCGGTGGGGTCAGCGCATGTGGGTGAGTGACCGGTTCCCTGCGCAGCACCTGGCCGACCGTGACCGGCAGTTCGACGGTCTCCTCGTCGATCCAGTGCAGCAGCCTGCTCGCCAGCAGCCGCTGAATCGGGCGATCGACGGGCGTGCCCGGTGCGGCGTCTCTGGTGCGCCCGCGTGGGCCGGTCGTGGCCAGCTTGTCCAGCAGGGCTCGTTCGGCGGGAGCGAGCCCGGCGAGGGCGGCGACCACCTCGGGTTCGGTGAGCGCGTCGGGAATCTCGGTCGCGCTGCCGATCGACCACGGCAGGGCCTCGGCGGCGGTGGGGATCAGACGCCACCGCTGCTCGTCGTCGAGCCATACCAGCGCGCGTGCGGTCAGGCGCTCGAGCGCTTCGTCGATCGCGGCGGTAGGCACCCGTTCGCTCAGTTGCACGTGCAGGTCTGCGCTGCGCGGCGGACCATCGCCCGGGGTGCGCACGCCGTGCAGCGCAAGGGTTTCCAGGATGGCGAATTCGAGCGTGTCGAGGTCTTCCGTGGCGCGCAGCACCGAGGCGCGCTGCTCGGTGCGGGCGGCGAGCACGGCCATCGAGGAGGGCAGCGGCACGGCCAGGTCCGGCCGAAGCTGCAACAGCGTGACGAGCTGGGCATCACTGCGGCCACCGAGCCATCCGGCGAGGGAGTCGGTCGCGGTCATCCGATCCAGCCTACGGTGCTGGGCGACGGCCCGCCCAGGTCAGGACGGGACAAACGCACGCTGCGGGCTGCACCACGTCGACACGTGCGGCCGTGCCAGAATGGGGCCGTGGTGAACAAATCGAAGAAACCCTATGTCGACAACGGCTGGCCGAAGGTCGGCGACGGTGACCATGCGGTCACCGAACTCTCTTCGGCCCGCTCCGGTGGTCTCTCGCCCTACGGCGAGGACACCGAGTTTCCGGTCCCTGCCGAGCAGCTGCCCTACATGCACCCGAACACGGTGATCAACCGCTGAGGGCGCCGGAACGTTCGCGACGACGGAGAAGGGCCCCGCATCCTCGTTGATGCGGGGCCCTTCTGCGCAAGCCTGGCGGTCAGGAAGGGAGCAGGCCCTTGTTCGCCTCGTAGAAGTTCACGATGGCGGGGTCGAGGGTGGCTCCGCTCGACTTGGCGGCGTTGAAGAAGTCGAGGGCTTCCTTCGGTACGTGCACGCCCTGGGCCTGGACGACCTGGAGGGCGCGGTCGACGGCCGTGTAGATCTGCTGGGTGCTGTCCTGCGGCGCGGACTGAGCGGCCTGCGGCGCGGGGGTCCAGTTCGGGGTCTCGGTGGTGGCGGGCGCGGTGCGCGGCGTGGGCGCGCTGCTCAGGCCGAGCTTGGCCGAGCAGGAGGGCCAGGCGCCCCAGCCCTGCGAGGCGAGGACCTTCTCGGCGACAACGATCTGCTCTTCGCGGCTGGCCTGGTTGGCGGAGGCGGCGTACTCCTGGCCGCCGTGGGCGCGCCAGGTGCTGGGCGAGAACTGCAGCCCACCCTGGAAACCGTTGCCGGTGTTGATACCCCAGTTGCCGCCGGCCTCGCACTGAGCGAGTCGATCCCAGTCGGAGTCGGGTGCCGCGCTGGCGTTGCCTGCGAATGCCACACCGGCGGTGCCGATGATGGCTCCGGTGACGGCAACCTTGGCTACCGTGCGGCCGGTCGAGCTTGGCTTGCGATGGCGTCCACTCATATCGGGTTCGTCTTCCTCTCGGCGCACCTGCGACGTCTTCGGTTTCGGGTTCGGACTGAGAGGTCGTCCGTTCCGCCCTCGCCCCTTACGTTTGCGTCGGGGTCCGGTACCCGCGGGGCAAGGTTCGGTGCGGCGGGCCGGTGGTTGCCGGGTGTCCCGGCTGGGTAAGACGGTACGACGAACCGCGGGAAAAATCACTATTTGGTAACCGGCGTGTACGGACCGGTCTCGACGCGATCTCGAGCACCGTAAAGCGCCTAAGTGCAGCTAGATGAACCGCGGTCGCGGCGATGACGCGCCGTGATCGGCCCGTGACCCACTCGTAATGTGACGAGGATCACATGTCTGCGTTGGTAACGATCGCGCCGGGTAACCGGTGTGGCGCGACGGAGGTGCAACCTCCGGTTCAGCGTGATCTCCGGCCGGAACGCAGTGCGAACACGAGGGCGAGGAGGAACCCCACCGGCGCGAGCAGCGCGCCGAAGTACAGCCACAGCCCCGGCTCGCCGTCGGTCAGTATCGGGGTCGCGAAGATGATCACGATCGCCAGCAATCCCAGCGCGAACAGGCAGAGCGCGAGCCGCAGCAACCAATCGCCACGGCGCCGCGACGCGCCTCCGGACGGAGTCGGAGTGGAAGAGTTCGTCACGGCTCGACGGTAAAACTGATGTGCTTGCGTTATTCCCGCCGGGGTAGACTCGATAGCAATCGCGTCCTG
The DNA here is from genome assembly GCF_001612745.1 of Nocardia amamiensis NBRC 102102. GTDB lineage: Bacteria > Actinomycetota > Actinomycetes > Mycobacteriales > Mycobacteriaceae > Nocardia > Nocardia amamiensis. Next base: position 24,273 of record NZ_BDBA01000110.1, read on the forward strand.
CAATCGTGCTGGGCGCGTTCTTTTCGCACAGGAAAAGGGCCGGTCGCGGACCGGACCGGCAGACGGATGTGCTCGGGCCGTAGGGGTCCGAGTTTTCGATGATGAACGGGTGAGCGCAGTGCCGACCGGCAGGGTGAAGTGGTACGACGTCGAAAAGGGCTTCGGCTTCCTTTCCCAGGACGAGGGTGAGGACGTCTACGTCCGCTCGTCCGCGCTGCCCCAGGGCGTCGAGGGCCTCAAGCCAGGGCAGCGCGTCGAGTTCGGCATGGCCGCGGGGCGTCGCGGTCCCCAGGCGCTCAGTCTCAAGCTGCTGGAGGCGCCGCCGTCGGTCCGGCAGGGCCAGGAACGCAACGCGCGCAAGGAACCTGCCGCCCGCAGGCACACTCCCGACGAGCTGCACGGCATGGTCGAAGACATGATCACGCTGCTCGAGGCGAAGGTGCAGCCTGACCTGCGCAAGGGCAAGTACCCGGATCGCAAGACCGCACAGCGCATCTCGGAGGTCGTGCGCGCCGTTGCGCGCGAACTGGACCACTAGCTTTCGCGTCCGGGCAACCGCCGCTTGCGACTTCGTCACGGATGCGGCGGCCGCTCGGACGTGAGCCGGGGAATGCTCGCTCGAGAATCAGGGCGTGCCGTGTGCTCGAGTGGGCGGCTACCGCGTCACCGGTGGACCCGTTGATCAAAGCTTCCGCAGTTCCTGGGCGACAAGCGAATCGACGAGGTTGTTCATCTCTTCGACCAGTGCCGCCGCACCGCCGCGGTGGGCGAGGTTGTGCATTTCGAGCGGATCTTGCTGACGGTCGTAGAGTTCGTAGTCGAATTCGCTACGTGGCCCGGCAATGTGCTGGGGTGTCGAATAGCGGGCGAAGCTGTAGCGGGGTGTGATCGCGCCGCGCAGGCAGTATTTGACTCCGGGCACCTGGCCGCCGCTGGATTTGGCGTCGGAGGTGACGAGGATGGCGTCGCGGACGATGCCATTGGGGTTGGCCAGCAGCGGGGTGAGGTCTCTGCCGACGATCGGGCTGCTGTCGGAGGCGTCGGCACCGGCCAAGGCGGCCAGCGTAGGCACCAGGTCGACGTGCGAAGTCAGTGCGGTGGTAGTGCTTCCGTGCGTCGCGGGGTTTCTGGGGTCGGAGATGACCAGTGGCACGCGGTTGTTCTCGCGGTAGATCATGGCTCCCTTCTGCCGTAGTCCGTGCGCGCCACCGAGTTCGCCATGATCGGCGACCCGGACCACCACGGTGTTGTCCGCGCCGCCGCTGCCGTGCAACGTGTCCAGGACCGCACCGAGCAATTGGTCCGTGCGGCGCAACAACTCCAGATACCAATTGCCCCACTGCCGCCACTGCGTGCGTCCCAAGGGGGAGTCGACCTCGTTGGGCATGAGGCCGCCGACGACCTCGTTCATGGTGCGCCAGACCGTCTGCACTTGCGGCTTGGCCGACAGGTCGGATTCGAAGTTCGGCGGTATCTCGGCGCCGTAGTCGGGGACGTCCTCGAGCCGGTAGAAACGCGGGCAATACATCATGTCGTGCGGGTTGACCATACTGACCACGCACAGCCACGGTTCCGGGTCGTTGCCGTGTCGCCGTAGCCAATCGACGGCGTGCTCGACTACGCCGGGGTCCTCGTGTGTGCCCTCGTTCGGGCCGCCGCCGGACAGGATGTCGTAGGCCTCGTCGAATCCGTAGGCCGACAGCGCGGTGCTGTCGGCGCCGACGGGTTCGGACAGATGCCATTTCCCGATGTAGGCGGTGCGATAGCCGGTCTTCTTCAGCACCGTCCCGAGGGTGGGGATCGTGGTGTCGAGGTTGGGGCTCCACGCGTGCATCGGTCCGAGTGCCGCGCCCATCAGGTCATTGCCGCGGACGTTGTCGGTCATGCCGTTGACCGGAGCCTGCATTCCGGTGAAGAAGGCCGATCGCGCCGGCGAGCACGGGGCCGTCGGCGAGTGGTGCATGGCGAACCGCACGCCGGTGGCGTCGAGTCCAGCGCGGATGGGCAGCGTAAAACCCGAGGGCAGAACGATATCCGCACGCTCCTGGTCGGTCATCAGCACCAGAATGTTCGGTCGCGATGCCGGGGCCGCGGCAGCCTGGGCGCCGAGTGTGCCGCGTAGGACCGGCACGGCGGCGGATGCGGCGGCCATCATCGCGAGAACCTGACGCCGGTTCGGTGTCGACGGACGAGCGGACGCGAGGGGCTGATCGGGGGTCGATGGGGACACGGGGGTGGTCCTTTCGGAGGCGGTGGAACGTCCACACCCACTGTAACTGACGAATTGACGAAATCATTCAAATGAACTTTTCTCTACGCGGGTGAGCGTCGCGATACTGTGCAGTGGTGTCACCCGAGACGACGTCCACCACGGCACGCGGAGAGCAGACGCGGCGATCGATTCTCGATGTCGCCACTCGCCGGTTCGCCGATCAAGGCTTCCGCAACACATCGGTCGCGGCGGTGGCGCGGGAACTGGGTTTGGCGCCGTCCGCGGTGTATTTCCACTTCGCGGACAAGGAGGCGCTCTTCGTCGCCGCGTTCGATCGGGATGTCGCTCAATTGTTCGACGAGGCGCTGACCCAGCAGGGGCCGATGGACGCCGCTTACTGGCAGGAGACCGTCCGGCGGTTCGTGACGCGCCTGGCCACCTACCCGCTGGTGCATCGGGTACTCGCGGGCCGAGAGCCGGGACTGCTCGCTCGACTGGTCGGTGGCCCTGTTCCGCAACGTATTCGGCAAGCGCTGGAAACCTCGCTGCGCGCCGGTCAGCAGTCCGGGGACCTCGCCGGAGATCTCGATCCCCGCGACACCGCGATGGCGTTGGAAGCCATCTTCACGGCGGTCATCATCACAGTGGTGCAAGTCGGCGGCAGCGGCACCTCGGAGCGCATCGACGCGGTAGGCCGCTTGGTCTGGACTGCGATCACAGCGAAACGTACGAGTTGACCGGCAAGTCCGGGCGGCGCGGTCAGGGTCCTACGCGAAGAGAGTTGCCGACGAGGCCGCGGCGGGTGGAGTCCGACCTACGCCGTGCTGATCGACCAGGTGGCGTGCGGCAGGTAGAACTCCTTGCCCGTTTCATCGCGGGCGAGGATCGGGAGCTGGAATTCGACGCCGACGAGACGCAGGTCGGGCTCGGGTTTCGACTCGATGGTGAGCGCCAGGGCGCGGTCGGGGTAGTCGTTGCGGCTGATCACCCGGTCGACCTTCTCGCCGGACGGCAGGATGTAGACCAACTGAGCCAGCCATGGCGCGTCGGCGACCTGCTTCGGCAGCGATAGCTGAAGGGGATAGCCCGCGGGAACCTCCAGTTCGACGGTGCGGCCGCGATGGCAGTCCGGCGTGTCGGGAGCACAAGTCAGCGACGCGAACAGCGTGCCTTCTACGGTGTCCGCGGGCAAGATGCTGCAATTCTGCATGGTCACCGCGCAGTAGCTGAACGGCCGTACTGTGACCGTTTCGCCGTGCGCGTAGGCGGTGAGGGTGACATCCGGTTCGTCGGCGTTGCGGATCAGCACCGCCAGCACGCCGACGAAGGCGACGGTGAGCACGAGCAGGGCGGCCGCGACCAGCGCGACGATCGTGCGTGCGTTGAGCTTGCTCACCAGATCGGGTCTCCTTGCCCTCGTTGGATGCGTGTGGTGTCGCCGCCGCGCCGCGGCGCGCGGCCGTGCGCACGGGGTGTGCTCGCCGGGTGTCCGTGCGGCCGGGACGCCGGAACCTCTTGCTCGGCGTGCTGCGGACGGTTGCCGCCGAGGCCGGGCAGCAGCGAGTGCCCTCGGAAGCTCACGAAAGTCTGCACCAAGCCGATCGCGAGTATCGCGGTGATCACCGCGAATCCCTTCCAGTAATCGGTCGGCAGCAGCACGCCCGCCGACCCGCCGACAACCCAGCTGAGCTGCAGAACGGTCTCCGATCGCCCGAAGCCGGAAGCGATCGACTCGGGCGGCAGGTCGTCCTGGATCGCGGCGTCCAGCGACACCTTGGCCAGCGCGCTCGTCGCGGCCGCGACCAGGGCGGCGACCGCCGCGCCGAGCAGATTGTTCGCGAACGTCGCGAACAGCGCGACGAACGCGCACGCCGCGGTGCAGCCGAGCACGATCAGTGACGGCTTGCCGAGCTTGAGCCGGGCGCCGGTCGCGTTGCCCGCGAAATTGCCGATCGCCGCGGCCGCGCCGACCACGCCGAGCATGGCGGCCTGCTGCACCGGTCGGTGCTCGGTCGCCTTGGCGACGAACGCGACGTAGAAGGTGAGAAACCCGGTCAGCACGCGGATGGCGCCGTTGCCCCACAGTCCGGTCACCACCGCGCGGCCGAGCGGCTGCCTGCGCTTGCGCGGCGGCACCGTCGACTCTTTGCCGGACGAGAGCACCTCGGTGTGCGCGTCGGCGCCGTGATAGCTCAGCGTCGCGGGCACCTCACCTTCGGTTACCTCGACCCAGGACGGGATGCGCAGGCTCAGATACGTTCCGGCGCAGGCGATCAGCACGGCGAATACCAACGCGCCGTTGGAGCCCGCAATGGCGGCCGCCAGCCCGGCCAGCGCTCCGGCGCCGATGGTGCCGCCGACCAAACCGAACACCGTGAGCCGGGAGTTCGTGCGGACCAGATCGATATCCGGTGGCAGCACGCGTGGCGTCACCGCGCTCTTGAGCACGGAGAACGATTTGCTGCCGATCATCATGCACAGGGCGAGCGGATACAGCCCCCAGGTGTCGAACTCGATGATCAGGACCACCGCGAGCACCGCTCGCACCGCGAACGAGGTGGCCAGCGCCAGTCTGCGGCCGCGCTGCAGTCGGTCGAGCATCGGGCCGATCAGCGGCGCGATCACGGCGAACGGCGCGATAGTGATCAGCAGGTACAGCGCGACGTTCGTCTTGCTCTCCGCGGTGGCGCTGGCGAAGAACAAGGTGTTGGCCAGTGCCACCGCGATGGCCGCGTCGAGGGCGAAGTTCGCCATGGTCGCGTAGGTGAGCGCCGTGAGTCCGGACTTGTCCGCGCCGTCGGCCTTGGCCGCGCGCTGGAAGGTCGCGATGCCCTTCTCGGTGAGTTCCCTGCCGCGCATGGCGGCCACGCGGGTGACGGTGAGCTTGCGGGGGACGCGCTGTCCGTCCTGCTGAGCCGGAGTTTCGTCGGGTTCGATCTGCTCCTGGACGAGGGTCTCGGGATAGTCGCGTTCGGTGCGGCTCGGCGGCTCGGCGTGCCGGGGTGGTTGTGGGCGACGCGGGAAAACGCGACGAGATGTGCGATCGGAGGACTCCGGCCGCTCGGGTTCGTTTCCGCGTGGCGAGCGGTTGGTCGCCCGGTATTCGGTTCGCGGCGTTTCGTCGCGTCGGCCCGGCGCCGGTGATCCCGGCTGGTCGTGGCGTTGGCCCGCGCGTCGCGCTTCCGGTTCGAGTGGTGGCAGTGGCCTGCGGCGACGCGGCGCGTCGGGTGGCGGGTAGCGGTCGAAGCCGGGATGCCGTTCGAAGGGCGGGGACTCCTCGCGTGCCCACCGATCACGGTCGGGACCGGAGGGCTCACGGGGAGTAGTCACGCCTCCAATTCTGGCGTACTCCCGCGCTTGGCGTTCACTCGCGCTCCGTGGCGGCGTGTGCGGTCCCGTCGCTCATGCCGGTGTGAAGCGGACTTCGAACATTGTCGGCCAGTTCTTGCCCGTGATCAGGAACCGGTCGGTACCGGGCAGTTGGGCGATGCCATTGAGCACGTCCGCGCCGGCCCGCGCGGTCGCGGGGAGCAAACCGGTGGCGTCGATGGCCGCCAAGACCTGGCCGGACTCCGGGTCGATGCGCAGGATGGTGTCGGTGGGCCAGTCGTTGGCGTAGACCGACCCGTCCGCCGCGCATTCGAGCTCGTTGAGGCGCGCGTTGTTCCAGCTGGTCAGAGTGACCGTTCCGGTCGCGGCGAAGGTGACCGGATCACGGAAGGTGAGCCGGTCGGTGCCGTCGCTCATCACCAGCCGCCCGTTTCCGGAGCACAGGCCCCAGCCCTCGCCGTCGTAGCGTGCCCTGCCGCGCTCGGCGAGCGTGGCCGAGTCCCTGGCGATGGCCACGCCGTCATGCCAGGTGAGCTGCCAGAGGGTGGCACCGGCGAGGGTGATGCCCTCCCCGAAGTAAGGCGCGGGCAATTCCGCCCTGGCCAGCTCCTCGCCGGTCGCCAGCCGCGACGCGCGCACGCTCGACGCTCCGGCCAGGCCGGTGCCTTCGTACAGGACGTCGCCGTCGACCTCCAGTCCTTGGGTGAACGCCTGGCGGTCGTGTGGTCTGGTGCCGACTACCTCGATGTTCATCCTGGCTGCCTGCTTCTCGGCGGCACTGCATCCACCCGCGACGAGCAGAGCGACCAGCACACCGATGGCCAACCGACGCCGACTGCGATTCATACGGCAAAATGTAGGCCGTGAGCGCAGTTTCTGTTTCGGAGTCCGGCATGCGGCCGATTCTGGCTGATGCCGTCGACCTGGCCCGCCGTGCGCTCCTGGAGTTGGAACCGGTAGCGGTGGGGACGTACCTGGGTGTGATCGCCGAGGACGAGAGTTCGGCGACGCACCGATTCGAAGCCACGCTGCCCGGCTATCGCGGCTGGCAATGGGCCGTCGTGGTGGCCGCCCCGCCCGGGGCTGATCACGCGACGGTCAGCGAGTCGGCGCTGTTGCCCGGGCCGGATGCCTTGGTCGCGCCCGACTTCGTGCCGTGGGAGCAGCGGATTCGTCCCGGTGACCTGGCGCCAGGGGATCTGCTCGCACCGCCTGCCGACGATCCGCGCCTGGTGCCCGGTTATGTCGCGACCGGCGATCCGGTCGTCGACGAAGCCGCCTACGAGGTGGGCCTCGGCCGCACCAAGGTGCTGAGCAAGGAAGGCCGCGAAGAGGCCGCCGAGCGCTGGTACGCCGAACACGGCCCCGACACCGAGATGGCCAAGGCCGCACCGGGCACCTGCGGGACCTGCGGCTTCTATCTGCCGCTGGCCGGGTCGCTGCGCGCCGCGTTCGGCGTGTGCGGCAACGCCATGGGCGCTGACGGGCGCGTGGTCCATATCGCCTACGGCTGCGGCGCCCACTCCGACACCGAGGTGCCCAGCGGCAGCGGCTCCCCGCTGCACCAGGCGTACGACGACGCGGCGATCGAGATGATCTCGCTGGAGCCGGCGACGCGTGCCGAGCCCGCGTCACGCGTCGCCGAGCAGGCCGCCACTGAAGCCGCGACAGACGCGACAGACGCGGGCGAGCATCCAGCGGCCGAGGTCGGGGGCGATGGGTCCGGCGCTGCCGCCGAGCAGGCGGAGGATGCCTCTAGCGCGGCGGTGGCCGAGGGTGTCGCCGTTGTCGAAGGTGACGCCGCGATCGAAGGCGATACCGTCGCCGAGACCACGGCTACCGAGGTGTCCGCGCTCGGCGTCGTCGTCGCTGACACGGTTACGAGCGCGAGCGAAGCTGACGAAAGCGATGCGCCCGCCGCAGTTGCCGAATCGAGTGCCTCGCCCGAGGAACACAGTGCGGAGCCCGTAGCCGAGACCACAGCTGCCGATGTATCGGAACCGGCCGCCCTCGCGGACGCGGTGACCGGCGCGAGCGAAGCTGACGAAAGCGATGCGGCCGCCGCAGTTGCCGAATCGAGTGCCTCGCCCGAGAACACCGGTGTGGAATCCGCGGCCGTCGACGGTCCCGCAAGTGCGGCGGACCACAGTGCCGTGCCTGATGAGCCGGCTGGCGACGAGTCGGGCGCGGTGACGATCGACACCGGCGGTGTGGGCGAGACCGCCGAGCAGAAGCCCGGCACGACCGTCTCGTCCCATCCCGCTGTGGGTGGCGAAAGTGGCCCAGCGTCGGTGGAGGCGGGGTTCGCCAGCAGCTCGGCTGGCACGCAGAGCACCACCGCCCCGGCACGCGAGGCAACCGAATCCCCCGCGGATGAGTCGCAGACTTCGGTCGAGCCCGCCGCAACCGCGACGGAGTGGCCTGCCATCGAGTCGGACTCGGTGCAGCCCACGACTCGACCGAACGATGCCGTATCGAACACAGGGGAATCGGACTCGTCGGACGCCGATCCGGCTGGATCGGCTGCGGCCGCGCCGAACGCGGTCCAGCCCATCGTCGAGGCTGCGCCGGAGCCCGCTGCCGAATCGGAATCGGGCGCCTCGGAGAGGTCGGTCGCGGAGCCGACTGACATCGAAGAGGCTGGCACGCAGGCTGATTCGGACATCGAGCCGGCCGGTGGGGCCGAGGCGCGGCCGGAGTTCCCGTCATCGCCGCAGAGTTGACCGGGGCCGCCGATCCGTTCGGCACGTGGACGCTGCGCACGGCAGTGCTCGCCGCATGGCGCGATTCGCCGACCCGGTTGCGTGAGGATGCCGCCACCGAGAACGACCTGGTGCGCGCGGGCTACCGCGACCGGCTGCTCACCGAGTTGGCGCAGAACGCGGCCGACGCCGCGGGTAAGGCGGGCATCGCCGGTCGCCTGGTGGTCCGGCTCGACGGCCGGGATCTGCACATCGGCAATACCGGTGCGCCGCTGGACATTTCCGGCGTGCACGCACTGACCGCCCTGCGCGCGTCCGGAAAGGCCGAGACCGGCACGGTGGGCCGGTTCGGCGTCGGATTCACCGCGGTGCTCGCGGTGAGCGACGACATCGAGGTGCGTTCGACCTCGGGATCCCTCCGGTTCTCCCGCGCGCGGACCAAGGACGCCCTGCACCGGAACGAGATCCGGGTCCCCTCCGTCGAAACGGGCGAATTCGCCCCTCCGGTGCTGCGGTTGGCTTGGCCTGTCCAGGCGCGACCCGCCGATGGTCTGGACACCGAGATCGTGCTGCGCCTGCACGAGGACGTGGACGCCGACGCATTGCTGGCCGCGATGCGCGCGGAAGCCGTCGACCTGCTGCTGGAACTGCCAGCGTTGCAGTGCATCCGCATCGGCACGGACGAATTGGTCAGCAGCGCCGAGGACATGGGCGACGGCATGCACGAGGTGTACGTCGACGGCCCCGGCAGCGAACAACGGACCTGGTGGCAGTACCGCGCGCCGCGCGCCCGCTGGCTGCTGCCGGTGCGCGACGGCAAGCCGGTGTCCGCGGCTGCGGACGTGCTCCGGGCACCGACCAGGTCCGATGAGGAACTATCGCTGCCCGCGCTGCTCATCGCCGATATCGCGATGCAACCGGATCGCCGGAGATTGTTGCCCGGCGCCCGCCTGGGCGACTTGGCCGAAGGCTACGCGGATTTCGCCCGCGCTCTGCCGCCGCGCGACCGCCTCGTGCTCGTCCCCGCGCCCGGTTTCGCGCGCAGCGAGGCCGACGGTCTGCTCCGCGAAGCTCTGATCCGCGAATTGCAGACCCACCCTTGGCTTCCCGTCCTCGCCGGCCATCGGGAAGGGTTCGACGGCGAGCTTCCCGCCACGGCCGGCGAACCACTGTGGGCGGACGCTGCGCCGACCGCCACCGAGCCGTCCCTTGACGTCGCGGTCCCCACCCGCGCATCCGTTTTCACCGGTCTGACCGCCGAATTGTCCACGCTGCTCGCGGACGTGGTCGGTCCGTTGGTGATCCCTGACCTCTCCGGGCGGGCACAGGCCGAGGCCATGGGCGTGCTGGACGTGCACCGGATCGGATTGGCCCGGCTCGCGGAGCTGTCGAGCGGGCTGGAGCGGCCTCCGGAGTGGTGGCGGTCGTTCTACGCGGCGTTGGAGACCTTCGTGGTCGATCCCCTCGCGGCGGAAGAACTCGGCGCGCTGGCGGTGCCGCTGGCCGACGGCAGGCTCGTCACCGGTCCGCGCACAGTGGTGCTGGACGACCACCTCGAGGTCGCGATCCCGGTGCACTGGGCCAGACTCGCGCATCCGGACGCAGCGCATCCGCTACTGGCGCGGCTCGGTGCGCGATCGGCCACCGCCGAGGAACTATTGAGCGATCCGGCCCTGCGCGCCGAGCTGGAGGACCACCCTGGCGATCCCGACACCGCCGACGCGGTCCTGCGTCTCGCCGCGCACGCCGATCCGGCCGCGTTGCCGTCCTGGCTCCGGCTGCTCGAATTGCCCGGCACCGAGGGCGAAACGCTGCCCGCTGACGAACTGCTGCTGCCCGATGCGCCGTTGCGTGACCTGCTGGTGCCGGACGCGCCGTTCGGGACGGTCGACCCCGACCTGGTGGATCGTTACGGGCCGGACGCGTTGCGCGCCATCGGTGTTGGCTGGGATTTCAGTGTGATCGTCGAGGCCGATCCCACCGGGCCGGACCACGATCTGGCCGACGAGGAACGCTGGTGGTCGACGCTGCCGGACGATCCGCCGGAACTGGCCGCGGTCCGCGACCTCGACCTGGTGGACGACACCGCGTGGCCGGAGGCGTTGCGGCAGTTGGCGGCAACGCCGCGGACGCGACGCCTACTGACCGACGCCGAGGGTTACACCGCGTGGTGGCTGCGCGGATACGCACGGATCGACGGCACCCCGCTGGGGCTGCTGCGCCATCCCGGTGACACTGAATTCGCGGGACTGCTACCCGTTTTCGCCGCGCCGGATGTCGATCCCGACGCCTTGCGCGCCGTCCTGGCAAATCCGGACTCGATCACCGACGAGCTGGCTTCCGCGCTGCTGGAAGCGCTCGCCGATCCGTCCAAAATGCCTGTCCCGGAGATTGTTTCGCGCACGCACGCCCGTTTGTCCGCTGCCGTCGCGGCGAACCTGCTCGATCTCACCGACCTCGAGCCGCCCGATCGCGTGCGCGCGCTGTCCGGCGCCGTGGTCGATCCGGGGGACGCGTTCGTCCTCGATCAGCCGTGGTTCGGCTTGGCCGTGCCGCCGGACCGCTTGGTGGTCGGTGACGCCGAAACCGCTTCGGCCCTAGCGGCTCTGCTCGATCTGCCGCTGGTCTCGGAGGCGGTCACCGCCGAGGTCGCCGACCCGGGGCGCCGGACCACCTGGGCGGCGGAGCCGCTGGGCGTCGTGCTGCGCCAGCTGTTCACCTTGCCCGTGCAGGACGGCGAGCTGGTGCTGCACGACGATCTACTGGTGCGATTGAGCGGCGCGATCGAGTCCACGGTCGCGGTGCCCTGGTGGCGTATCGGCTCGACCGTCCACGTCCGGGTGCCGCGCCCGCGCAACTGAGCCGCGGCCTACTGCTCGGCGTAGCTCGTGATCATCTCGCTCAGCAGATCCAGCTGCCCGCGTACGCTTTCGCTGTCGTTGTCCACCAGCCAGCGCAGCACGACACCGTCGATGACATTGAGGGTGAACCGGCTCAGCGTCCGCACCGGCACCGACCACCGGGTGGCCGTCGCGTCGCGTGCGTGCTCCAGGATGTCGGCGACGGTGGAGTCGTTGAAGTTGTACTGTTCGCGCGCGATCGCGAGTTTCGCCGGGGTCTGCTCGCCTTCACGCAGCGCGTAAGTGGTCGTTTCGTAAGTGAGCAGCTGTCGTTCCGGAGTGGCTTCTATGTTCAACCACATCAGTTCCAGTCCGGCGCGGACCAATTTTTGAAGGGCTTCTTTTCCACTTTCGATGTCTTGCCAAACCGCTTCGTTCGCATCGACCGAATCGCGCAATTCCATCGACAACGCTTTGACCAGCTCGGTCATCAGCGCGTCCTTGTTTTCGAAACAGTAATGCACCACACCGAGCGAGACACCGGCCGCCTGGGCGACATCGCGCGTGGTCACGCCGGCAACGCCCTTTTTTTCGGCAAGGCCGATCGCGGCCTCGATAAGGTGGGCCCGTCGTTCTTCGACGCTCAATCGGGAGGACACCCAAGGGAGTTAAGCGCGCACTGCGCGCGCAGTCAATTCACGGGCCGAAAAAATTGGACTGGACGAGTGACCAGTTGTGTGGTTCGCTGCATCGGACGGAAGGGAGACGGGCATGCCGGTGTCGCGCAGAACTGCTGTGGCCGCAGCGGCGGTCGGTTCGGCTGCGCTCGCGGCCGCCACGGTGCCGGGGATCAGTGACGCACTCGGCGTTCCGGCGGGCGCCGCGCCCGATTCCGGCGGCTATGAGATCGGCGTCGGGCTCTCCGACATCACCGGACCGGCCGCCGAATGCGGCATGATGGGCTACTCCCAGCTCGAGCAGCAGACCGCTGGCATTCACCTGCGCCCGCGCGCCAGGGCGTTCATCATCGGCAGTGCCGGGCGACGGGTGGTCTTCGTGGTCGCCGAGAACGGCATGATCTTCCAGTCCGTGCACCGGGGCGTGCTGACCGAACTGGCCCGGCGCTTCGGTGATCTGTACACCGAGCAGAACGTCCTGCTCACCTCGACGCATTCGCACGCGACCTGCGGCGGCTCCAGCAACGACTACGCCTACAACCTCTCCATCCTCGGCTTTCAACAGCAGGTGTACGACGCCGAGGTGAACGGGATCGTCGAGGCGATCGCCGCCGCGCACGCCGACATCGGCCCCGGTTGGCTCGCGCTCGGCCGCGGCGAGCTGCACAACGCGAGCGTGAACCGTTCCCGGGTAGCCTGGGAACTCAACCCGCCCGAGGACAAGCAACACTTCCCCGATGCCATCGATCCCGCGGTGACCGCCCTGGCCCTGCACAAGGGCGGCGCTACCGTCGCGACGATCACCTGGTTCGCCACCCACAACACCTCGATGACCAATGCGAACCGCCTGATCAGCTCGGACAACAAGGGTTACGCCGCGTTCTCCGCCGAGCACATCGAGCACGGCGTGCGCTACCTGGACGGCAAGCCGTCGTTCGTCGCCGCCTTCGCACAGACCAACGCGGGCGACATGTCCCCGAATCTGAATCTGCGGCCCGGTTCGGGACCCACCGAGGACGAGTTCGAGAACACCCGCATCCTCGGCGAGCGGCAGTACCTGGCCTCGAAAGCGGCCCTGGCCCGGGCACGCTCGATCGCGGGACCCGTCGACGCGATGCTCTGCTACATCGACCTGGCCGACGTCGCCGTGGATGGTCTTTTCACGCCCGACGGCCGACCGCATCGCACCGCACCGGCCGCCGCGGGCGTTTCACTTATCGCGGGCAGCGTCGAGGACGGCCCAGGCCTGCCCGGCGGACCCGTCCCGGAAGGGGTGCGCAACCCGTTCCTCGGGTCGATCGGCGATCCGGCCCAGCCCGCACCGGCCTGGTTGGCTGACGCGCAGGCTCCCAAGGTGATCGCCGCGCCGCTCGGCCTGCTGCCTCCGGTCGCGTGGGTGCCGAATGTATTGCCGATTCAGCTCGTTCGCATCGGTGAGCTCTATTTGGCCGCCGCGGGAGGCGAATTCACGATTACATCGGGGCTGCGGATCCGTCGTGCCGTCGCGCAGGCGCTGAATGTTCCGCTGGAGCAGGTGCTGATGCAGGGTTACGCGAACGCCTATCACGAATACGTCACGACGCCCGAGGAATACGACTCGCAGCAGTACGAGGGCGCCTCGACACTGTTCGGCCGCTACACGCTGTGCGCCTATCAGCAGGAATTCACCCGTCTGGCTGCGGCATTCGCCGCACGTCGGCAGGTGCCGCGTGGCCCGGCGCCGCGCGACGTTTCGCAGCTCCAGCCGAATTTCCAACCGGGCGCCGGACCGGATGCCGCCGCACCCGGCCGCGGTTTCGGCGCGGTGCTCGTGCAGCCGGACCCGTCCTACGGACTCGGCGGCCGAGTAGTGGCCGAATTCGTCTCGGCGCACCCCAAACACGACAACCGCCGCAACGGCACGTTCTTGGAGGTGCAGCGCAGGAATGCCTCCGGCGAGTGGGTACGGGTGGCCAACGAGGGCGAGTGGGCGGTGAAATTCTTCTGGAGCAAGCACGGCACGGCGACGTCGGTGGCCCGATTCACCTGGGATATTCCCCGCGACGCCGAACCGGGTGGCTACCGATTCCAGCATTACGCGACCCGTCTCGGTGCCGACGGCGCGCGGCACCCGTTCACCGGCATCACCGACGAATTCCAGGTGGGCGGGCCGTAACCCGGCCGGCTACAGACCGGTCTGCGCGCCCTTGTCGCCGCGTCGCGCCCCGCGGCGCTGGACCAGGTAGATCACCAGGGCGATCAAGCCGACCACGAGTCCCATCAGACAGACCGGGCGGGCCTGCTCCCACCGGTCGCCGCCCACCCACACCACCACGGTGGCGATCAACCACAGCGCGCTGCCGACCGCGAGCACGGGGCGCGGATCGGTCAGCCGCGGTGGAAGTTGCGGGACATTCTGCGTCACGCACTCCAGCCTAATGGGCGCGGTCGGTCGGTAGTCGCGCACCGGGCGGAGCCGAGAGCTGAGGCGGCCGCGGCTCGGGAGGCCGCGGGGTGGCGGTCCGCCGGTAGCCACCGAGCGCGGCGAGGTGGCTCTAGCGGCGAGAACCGGCCGCGCCGTGCGGCGGTCGGCGTATCGTTTGCCACTGTGACAACGCCATCGGATCTTCGAGCCCTCGCTGGTGAGCTCTCGCTGGCGGTCGTTCGGCTGACGCGGCACCTGCGCGGACGTCGTGCCGATTCGCAGATCTCGCTGACTCAGCTCTCGGCGCTCGCGACGCTCGCGCGGGAGGGGGCGATGACGCCGGGGGCCCTGGCGGCGAAGGAACGCGTCCAGCCGCCGTCGATGACCCGCGTGATCGCCTCGCTCACCGATCTCGACCTCGTGGAGCGCAATCCGCATCCGACCGATGGCCGCCAGATCATCGTCTCGTTGTCTTCGGCGGGGCGTGCGCTGATCGCCGACGAGGCCAGCGCCCGCGAGGCGTGGATGACCGAACAGCTGGCGACACTCAGCGAGGACCAACTCGTCGTGCTCGGCCGCGCCGTCGCAATCATGAAGCAGATCGTCGCGGAATCGGAATAGGCGTCTCGGCCGCAACGAGATTCGTCATCGCCGCCGCCGCGACATCGGGTCGGTGTGCAGAGCGGATGAGCCGGATCTGATCTTGGCTCCCCACCACAGCAGCCGGGCCGCGCTTGCCAGGTAGAGGCCGAACGCCGGATAGACCAGCACGCCGTAGTCGTCGGACCACGCCGGGAGATGGGTGAGTTGCGTGGCCGCGGCGACGAGCAGCAGCAGCCCGAGCACCGCCGCGATCGGCGCGAGGGGCGCGGTGTCCTGATCGGCCGGTGGAGCTGGGCGGTCGGTCATGGTGGAGCCCTCCTGCTGAGGTCGGCTCGGCGCCGAAACGCGGCGCGGGGGCACTGGCGAGTCAGTTACCTTCTAGCTAACTTTCGCATCCCGGCGTCGTTTCGTTAACAACCTGTGACATGGATCACTATCGTGTCGCAGATCCAGGCGAGCCGAGCGGACCCGGCGGAACGCCCGCCTTGCCGACGCCTACCGAGCCGTGAAGGGCTGGTCGCTGTCCACGATCTCGCGGCCGAGCGGGAACAGCGAGATCGGTATCAGTTTGAGGTTGGCCCAGCCGAACGGAATGCCGATGATCGACAGAAACAGCGGAATACTCGTCAGGAGATGCCCGAGCGCCAGCCACCATCCGGCCACGATGAACCAGATGATGTTGCCGATCAGCGAGCCCGCGCCCGCGCCGGGCTTCTCCACCGTGGTCCGGCCGAACGGCCACAGCACGTAGACCGCGATCCGGAAGGACGCGATGCCGAAGGGGATCGTGATGATCAGGATGAAGCAGATGATCCCCGCCAGTATGTAGCCGAGCGCCAGCCAGAAACCGGCGAAGATGAGCCACAGGATATTGAGAACCAACTGAATCGGCTTCATGAAACCAGCATGCCAGCCCCACGCCGATTCGGACATCGTTGTCCTTCCCGGCGGCGGAACGCGGGCCCGTGTCAGAAGAACCAGCCGAGCACCGCGTCCCGTTCGGAGCGAAAGGCGTCATCGAACGCACGCAGAATGGCGGGATCCTTGGCTCGCAACCGGTTCGCCGCGGCGAACAGCCGGGCGGGATATGCGCCGAAGTACATGCTGCCGAGGACGTCGATGCCGAGTTCGATGTCGGCGGCACGGTCGGTGGGTTCGCAGACCGCCTGTCCGTCCCGCACCCGCAGCACGAAGGTGCCACCGGCGTTACGGAACGGGTCGGTTACCTCCAGCACCACATCCAGATCGCCCGCGTACGCGCGCGCAGCCAGTGCGGCGGGAATATCCATGAGGCGCAGCCACAGGCCGTCGTAGCGGGCCTTCGTGCGCACCAGTCGCGGGTCGGTGAGCAGGTAGGGCAGCGGGTCGTGGTCGGTGAGCACGGCCTCGACCTGCTGGACCAGGTCCAGTCCGAGCAGGGCCCGCCACAGCGCTGCGTGCGCCTCCGCGGTGACCGCGCGCAATTCCACGACCTCGACCGTTCTGGCCCGGCCTTCGGAGTGGAACCGATAGAGCGCATAGCCGTCGGCGTGCAGCAGCGCGAAAAGGCCGCTGCCGCCGTCGCGAAAGCGTTGCGGGTCGTCGAACAGAATGTCCCAGCTGGCGGTCGGACGCACCTGCGCGCCCGGCACCAACCTGCGCCAGCGGTCGTAGATGGTCTCCGCCGCCGTGCGCATGTCGCGCGGATCGCGCAGCGTGACCCCGCCGGGGTCCGGTGCCGAGGGCAGGAATTCGGCGAATCGGCGCTCGATGGTCACCGCGTTCTCCCGGGTCGCCGGGCCGTAGCCGAAACGACCGTAGATGCCGCCCTCGCTGGCGGTGAACATGGTCAGCGGCAGGCCCGCCGCCTCGATGCGCCGGTGCTGTTCGGTGTACATGGCGCGGAGGATGCCGCGGCGCCGGTGCGTCGGCGCCACACCGACACCGGCGATGCCGCACGCCTGCACGGTCCGTTCGCCGGGCACGGTCACCGTCAGGGTGGTGGACTGGACGTGTCCGACGACCTGTCCGTCCGCCACCGCGACGATCGAGTTCTGCTGCGGAAACAGCAGCGGTACCCGGTCCAGCTCCGCCGGGTCGTAGCGGGTGCCGAACGAGGTCTCCACCAGCGTCATGATCGCGGGCCCGTCCTCATCGACGGCGGAGCGAATCGTGATTCCCGGAACGGTCATGCCTCGACCATCCCATGTTCCCGCATGCGACCGCATCGGATTTTCCGCGTGCAGGCGACTGTTGAGCGAACGCCGATTCGGTCCCGGTGGGAGCCGCCCGGCAGGATGGAGCCGTGGCCGAAGTGATCGATATCGACGACCCCGCCGACCCCAGGGTCGACGACTTCCGCGATCTCTCCTCGGCCGACCGGAGGCCCGATCTGCCCGGGCGCAAAGGACTTGTGATCGCCGAGGGCGTTGTGGTCGTCCAGCGGATGCTCGATTCGCGATTCACCCCGCTCGCGCTGCTCGGTGTGGAACGCAAGCGCGCCGAACTGGCCGACGACCTCGTCGCGGTGGATTGTCCGTATTTCCGCGCCTCGGCCGAGGTGATGGCCGAGGTGGTCGGCTTCCACCTCAATCGCGGCGTGCTCGCCGTCGCCCGGCGTCCGGCGGAACTCGATGTGGCCGAGGTGATCGAGAAGGCGCGGACCGTCGCGGTGCTCGAAGGCGTCAACGACCACGAGAATCTCGGGGCGATGTTCCGCAATGCGGCCGGACTGGGAGCCGATGCGATCCTGTTCGGCGACCGCTGCGCCGATCCGCTCTACCGCCGCGCCGTGCGGGTGTCGATGGGCCATGTGCTGCGGGTGCCCTTCGCCTCCGTGCCCGCTTGGCCGGGTGGGCTGCATATACTGCGGCGCAAGGGATTCCAGATCGTCGCGCTCACCCCGAATCCGGCGGCGGTGAATCTCGCGACGGCTATGACGGGGGAGCGGGTGGCGTTGTTGCTCGGGGCCGAGGGCCCGGGACTGACCGAGGAGGCTATGCGGGCCACCGATATCCGGGCACGGATCCCGATGACGCCCGGCACCGACTCGCTCAATGTCGCGACCGCGGCGGCGATGGCCTTCTACGAGCGGGTGAGGACCGCGTGACCGGTCCGTATCGTCCGTACCCGGCCTACCAGGACCCGACGCCGTGGGGCGCCGGGCTCGCCGTGACGGTCATGGTCGCGCTGCTGTCGGCGGTCGCGGTGTACTCCTTCGGCGCTGCGCTGGCCGAGGTGCACCCGCTGCTCGCAGTGGCGGTGAATCTGGTCGCGGCGGGCGGTGCCGCGCCCACCGCGTGGCGGTGGCGCTTCGCTCCGGTGACCCGGTGGGTGATCGGCGGCGTTGCTGTGGGTGTGCTGCTCGGATGGACGATCCTGCTGATCGGCGCGCTCGCTGCCTGATGGGCACAGCGGGCCGCGGCCGACCTAGAGGACCCGGTCGTGGCCGCGCAGCCAGCCGAACAAGCCCCGCTTGCGCTGGGCCGCATGCGCTTCCCCGTCGGCCGGGACCCCTCTGGCGGGCTCGGGCGCGTGGCCCTTGGGGTAGAGCGTGAATCCGCAGATGGGGATGTCACCCGGCACGAGCGCCCCGGCCGCCGCGGGTGCGCGGTAGTGGAAGCCGAGCCATTCGTTGTTGGCGGCGTCGGCGAAGCCGAGCGGATCGAACGGCAGCGTCTGCGGGTCGGGTAATTCGCCCGCGCGCCACCGGACCGGATGCTCGCCCGCCCAGTACGGTCGCTCCCACACCAGCGGAAGTCCCTCGTCCTCCAGGATGTTCACCCGGGTCGAGCTGAACGACCTGCGGAGTTCGCCGCGCTCCCAGTGCGCGAACGCCCCCCAGCCGTGCTTCGCGTCGAAGGACACCAGGTAGGTGTGTTCGGAGGCCAGCGGGCGCACCAGCAGCTCCGGGATCTCGGTCGGATGGACGCGCGCAGCCTGCACCGAACACAGCACGGTCACGCCGGGATAGCAACCGATGTACACCTGGCCGGCTTCCGGGCCCGCGCAACCGGCCAGCGTACCGACCATGATCGGCCGGATGTCGCAGTCGTCGTGCAGTTGCTTCGCCAGTGCGAGGGCGGCGTCCCGGTTGGGGTCGTGGTTCGCGCGCAAGACCGCCAACGGGTCGGGTGCATCGACATACCACAGCGATGAAGCCCTCGAAAGCACGTCCGGCACCTCCCGACAGTTGCACGAATGAACTCCGCGAACTTCGAGCAACGCGCGGTGGCGCCGATCGGGGCACCCCTGCGGTGACCTGCTCGGCCCGACGCACGTCGTCGACCACCTCAAAAACTACTCGCTCTCCTCCGCCTGTCCGGGTCTTTGGGCCGTACTGGTAAGGAGCTGCGGAATTTGTGTTCAGGCTCCTACCTTGGGAGCCGAACAAGCTCTGGGCGTCGCGGGGCAGGTACCCATGCGGTTGCGCGAATCAGTCGTTGCGATCGGATGCTCGATTGCCACCGGGGTGGCACCTGTCGCGGGAAATAGTCGGCGCGGGATTCGCTTTCCTGTCCTGCGTTGCATCAGCACAGGACACGAGCGCGAATCCCGCGCACCCGACCAGTACGGGCCTGCAGCCTCAGTGACCGGAGCTGCGCACCCCGAGCAGCACGTCCTCCCAGGACGGCATCGGAGCCTTGCCGCGCTTGCTCCGGCTCGGCTTCGCAGGAGCCTTGGCCGCAGGCTTCGCGGGCTCCTCGGCGGCGGGTGTGGCGGGTACCGGCGCGGCGGGCGCGGACGGGGCGGTGTCCGCGGCAGC
>NZ_BDBA01000111.1 GCF_001612745.1 Nocardia amamiensis NBRC 102102
CATTCACTCCGGATTTCACCGGAATTTCAGTGAGGCAACTGATCCAGCTTAGCCCAGCCGTTCAACCGATCAAAATCGGAGTCCCGATCGAGCTAGTGTGATCGTCAGGCGCTCCTCGTCCTACCTCGTTTCCCAGTCCCTCCGCTCGGCGTTTCCGCCTCGCTTCTCGGCTCCGGGTCGGTGTCCGTGTCGCTCTGACCTGGAATAAGTTACGCGCCGGCTTTCACTTCGTCAAATCGCCTGCGCAGCGCAAAATTTCGCAGGTCAGAGACGCGCGATCGGCGGAATCGCGAGCCGGATGACACGAATGTGATCCAAGCCACCACAAGATCGTTCCGGAGGGCTCGCGGCAATTGCTCAGCCGGCGAGGGCGTGGGCGGCGCCGCGGTGCAGCGGTACCGGAGCGGTATCGCTCGCGGTTTCCCTGCTGATTCCTTTCGCGGCCGAGTTGGCCTGTTCCAGTTGGGTTTTGCGGTCGAACAGGGTCCTGGTCAGCACGCAGGCGAGATCGGCGTCCAAGTCGTCCCGGACGAGCAGGACGTTCGGGACGACGATGGTCTTCACCTCGGCGGGCAGGCCGTACGCGGCGGCGGGAATGGTTCCCTCTTCGTAGACGGGATTGATCTTGCGCAGGCTGCTCAGCTGGTCGGTGACGTCCAGGAATCGCACGCGGTCCCCCGCCACGGTGAACAGATCAGTGATTCCCGGCGTGGGCAGGCCGCCGGAGAAGAACATGGCGTCGATCGACCCGTCCTTCATGCCGTCCACGGTCTTGGTGAGATCCAGCCGCTGAGCGGAGATGTCGCGATCGGGGTCGAGACCGGCGGCTTGCAGTATCCGCTGCGCGATCACCTCGGTGCCCGACTTCGGCGAGCCCGTGGAGACCCGCTTGCCACGCAGGTCGGCCACCGAGTTGATGCCCGCGTCCCGGCGCACGACCACCTGGGTGTAGTTCGGATACAGCCGGGCGAGCGCCTGCACCGGCTGCTTCTTGCCGTCGAAGCTTCCCGTGCCGAGCACGGCGTCGGCGGCGCTGTCGGCCAAGGAGAACGCCACCTGATAGCTGCCCGCGACGACCTGCTGGATGTTCTGCACCGATGCCCCGGTCTCGGCGGCGGTCGCCTTCACCTTGCCGTCGGTGGCCTGGGCGATCTGGTCGGCGTAGGCGTTGCCGAGCGCGAAGTAGACCCCGGTGGCGTTGCCGGTCGCGATGCCGACCCGGGTTTCTCGCTCGAGCGCGCAGGTGACCGCCGCGCCCGAGTCGGTCTGCGGAGCGTCCCTGCGGCCGCCGCAGCCCGCGAGCAGTGCCGCCGCGATCGTGATGACGGCGAATACCAGTGCGGCTCTTCTCATGTCGTTCTCCTTCGCGACAGCAGAGTGATCCCGGCGGCCGCCAGCAGGGCGCACGCCCCGACGATCAGCGCCGCAGGCGCCAAGTAGAGCAACGTCAACCCGCCGAGGGCGGCCAGCGCGCGGGCCGCGACAGGCGCGGGTCCGATGCCGGGGAACCAGCCGCCGGTCGCCGCCGCCAGTGCGGCAACACCGACGCACGCGACCACGGTGGTCCAGAGGATGCCGAGGATCGGCCCTCGCCCGAGCAGGTATTCGCCCGGTCCGGTGAGGACGAACACGATCGGCACCAGGAAGGCGGGCAGCGCGTACTTCAGGGCCTGCCACATGGTGGGCACGGTGCGGGCTCCGGTGATCGCGGCGGCGCCCACCGCCGCGAGTGCGGTCGGCGGCGTCACCTCCGAAAGCACCGAGTAGTAGAAGACGAACATCGCGGCCGCGGGCGCGGGCACGTCGAGGGCCAGCAGCGCCGGACCGATGATCGCCCAGCCGATGATGAACGACGCGGTGACCGGCACCGCGAGCCCGAGCAGCGCGAGCGCGACGGCGGCGAGCGCGACGGTGCACGCCAGCACAACGGTGTGGTTGTCCGACAATGCCTTCGCTGCGCGCACCAGCAACGCTGCGAGTTGCGCGCCGAGACCGGTCTTGGTGGTCATCGCGGTGATGACGCCCGCGGCCGCGCACACGGCGACCACCGGCAGCGCCGACCGAACGCCGCTGCCGACCATGGCGAACACCAGGCGCGGCGACCGGGCCGCGGCTCTGGTCCGTGCGTCGAAGAAGGCCAGGACGAACGCCAGCGCGGTCGCGTAGACCACCGCTCGCGTCGCGCTCACCCCGATGAGCAGCAGCACGACGATCGCGATCAGCGACAGGAAGTGATAGCCGAACCGCAGCAGGAGCCGCCCCGCCGAGGCGCCGCCGATCTCGACCGGTTCGGTGCCCAGCCTGCGCGCATCGATCTCGACGGCGAGAATGATGCCCAGGTAGTAGAGGAGGGTCGGGATCAGCGCCCAGCCGAGCACGGTGACATAGGAGACCTCGAGGTATTCCGCGACGATGAACGCCGCGACCCCCAGCGTGGGCGGCGACAGGATCGCGCCGACACCGGCCGCGGCCAGCATGCCGCCCGCCTGTTCGGGCGGATAGCCCGCGCGCCGCAGGATCGGCCAGGTCACCGCGCCCACGCTGACGGCGGTGGCGGTCCCGGAGCCGGATACCGTGCCGAGCAGGAAACCCGAGGCCACGGCGGTACGTCCGGCCGCACCGCGCGACCGCCGGAACGCCGCGACCGACAGATCCACGAAGAACTGCGCCGCACCGGAGAATTCGAGCACCGCGCCGTACAGGGTGAACAGCACGATGTAGGTGGCCGCGACATCGAGCGGGGTCCCGTAGAAGCCGCTTCCGGAATTGAACAGAGCGTCGATGATCTGGCCGAAGTCCAGACCGGCGTGCGCGATGCTCCAGTCCTGCGGCAGCAGCCCTCCGTAATACCCGTAGGCGAGGAAGACCAGGCACACCGCAGGCAGCACCCAACCCGTCGTCCGCCGGCATGCTTCCAGGACGAGCACCAGCAACATCGTGCCCACCGCGACGTCGACCGGATCCAGCAGTCCTTGCCGATCGAGGAACGCGTCGTATCCACCACCGCCCGAACCGATCGTCACCGGGACCACCGGATACAGGCAGACCGCCAGCGCCACCACCGCCAGCAACCAGTCCACGACGCCCGGACGGTTGCGCCGATCCAGGAAGCGAAGACCCGACCCGTAGGCGAGAAATACCGTGGGCAACGTGCCCGCCAGGAAGATCACCAAGTAGTACTGGCTGCCCTGCGCCAACGGCCGGAACACCTGCCACAACGCGAGAATCGCGACAGCGAACGTGGCAGCGGCGACCAATCGCTCCGCCCACCCGCTCAACACCCGCGCGGGCCGCTCCTCGTCGTCGAACTCAACGACAGGCGGACGCTTCTGCTCATCCACCCGAGCGCCCAGCGTGTCCGACATGGCGAGACGATAGCAACACACACACGCCCGTGTACCGGCTTTGACGACAGCCGCAGCAACGGATCAGCCGCCCAAAGGTGCCCGCAGCCAACACAGGTCGCCAGCAGGGGCGAATAGCGATGTCCCTGAGCTGCGGGGCAGTTGGGCGGGCGGGAGCACTGGCGGTGTCACCTTTGCGGCCAACCGCCTGACCGCGCGAGACGAGCGCAAGATGGCCATCGCATCCCGATCACCCCGGATCGCCGCGGCGGTGGCGTGGCCGAGCGCTGCGGCGCACACCCTATGTAGATTCAATCTACGTAGATATGATCTACATAGATTGCACTTACATGCGGCAGGAGGGTCGATGACCGACTTCGTCGGGCGGGAAACCGAGCTCACGGTCCTCGGCACGCGATTGCGCCGCGTGCGGGAGTCGGGTGCTGGTATCGCGGTCGCGATCCGCGGACGTCGACAGGTCGGCAAGTCGCGACTCGTGCAGGAGTTCTGCGATCGCGCTGGAGCGCCGTATCTCTACTTCGCGGCCACCAAGGGCGCCTCACCGGTCGAGGCCCTGGCCTCTTTCATGCTCGAGCTGCGGGAATCGTCGCTGCTGACCGATCCCGCGGTGGTGCCCGAGCAGGCGGCGACCTGGGTGGACGCCTTCCGGGTGCTGGCAGCCACACTGCCCGATACACCCGCCGTCGTGGTGATCGACGAGTTGCCGTGGTTGGCTGAACAGGACACGCTCTTCGATGGCGCGCTGCAGACCGGGTGGGATCGGCTGCTGTCGCGGCGGCCGGTGCTGCTGCTGTTGCTCGGCAGCGACCTGCACATGATGGAACGGCTAACGGCGTACGACCGCCCCTTCTTCGGACGAGCGGACAACCTCCCGCTGGGACCACTCAACCCGGCCGAAATCGCAGCCGCCACCGGGCTCGACGCGGCTGATGCCCTGGACGCTCACCTGATCATGGGCGGACTGCCCGGGATTCTGCGTAGCTGGCCGCGCGGTATGGCGCCGATGGAATTCCTCCGGCGCGAGTGCGCTGACCCCGCCGCTCCCGTATTCAGCGTGCCGGAATCGGCTCTGCTGGAGGAGTTTCCAGCCCCCGACCAATCGCGGCGCGTACTCGAGGCCGTTGGGGGCGGCGACCGCACGCACGCCAATATCGCGGCCACCGCCGGCGGCCGGGCAGGACCGCTCGCCTCCGGCAGCCTCTCCCCGATCCTGCGTCGACTGAGCGCGGACAAGCGGGTCCTCGCAGTGGACGAGCCGTTGTCCACGCGCCCGGGCAAACCCGCGCTGTACCGGGTCGCCGATAGCAACCTCCGGCTCTACCTGGCCGTGCTACGCGCCGCGCAGGAACAGTCCCGCCGCGGGCGGCCCGAAGCAGCGTTCCGGCTCGTGGAACGCCGCTGGCCGACATGGCGCGGCCGCGCGGTCGAGCCGCTGATCCGTGAGGCACTCGAACTCGCGGCCGTCGCCGGACGACTGGCATGGCCGGACGTCGAAACCGTTGGCGGCTGGTGGAACCGGCAGTTCGATCCCGAGGTCGACCTGGTCGGGGCAGATCGCGGACCGGTCGCCAACCGGTTGGACTTCGTGGGCTCGGTCAAGTGGCTGGCCGGTCCGTTCGACGACCACGACCTGGCTACTCTCAAGAAGGCTGCGGTCCAAGTACCGGGCTACGAGCCCGGCACCACCGGATTGGTTGTCGTCAGCCGAGCCGGAACCACACCGGACATGAATTCCACTGGGGTGGACCTGATGTGGGGACCAGACGAGGTATTGGCCTCCTGGTCGTAGAGTTCCATACCGCTGCCAAGACAGACAAGCGGACGGTCCCAGCGGTGCTGGATCCCGGCCCGAGCCCCGACGGCACGACGATTCTGCCGGCCAGCGTGCTGCACTCCACGCCTTCGCGGCCACCGTTGCGCTAGCGGATGCGTCCGCCCGCGAGTGGTTGCTCGGATCAGCCGTCATCAGCTTTGTGGCAGTGGTGGGATTCCGCACCCGATTGCGCCGGAGGACGGCTGCTCCCGAGCCGCCGCCCGAGGAGCTGCGTTCGACCTGAGTTCCGATGAATGTTGTTCTGGCCCATGGAGCCCGGGCCCCAACGCCACTGGAAACATGGTCACGACAGCACCGTGCGCGATCGTTAGCCTCGGACCGGATACGGAATCAGTCGGGGACAAACGGAAAGTGAGATGTCCGATGACGAGTCTCCCGCGCGGTCCGATGCGGCATTGGCGCCTGCGGCGCATCCTGGCGCTGCTGTCGACACTTGTTGTGCTACCGATATTTTCGCTCGTGGATCCACCCGATGGACAAGCCGAAGCCGCGCTGCTACTGCCGACGGATGACCCGTTTTACCAGGCCGAGGGTCCGCTGGCCGATGTCGCGCCAGGCACGGTGCTGCGGACGCGGACCGTGACACTCGCCCCAACGAAAGTGCAACTGCCTGTGACGGCGACGCAGGTGCTGTATCGGACAACCGGCCAGCTCGGCGAGCCCGCCGCAACGGTTGCCACAGTGATCCGCCCACCCGGTTCCTCGGGCGCGGTTCGGCTGATTTCGTATCAGACCGCCTACGACGCGCTCGGCGCACGCTGCGATCCGTCCTACACGCTGCGCGGCGGCGGGCCGGGCTCATTCATGGACACGCCGATAATCGCGGCCTACCTCGCAGCCGGATTCACCGTTGTCACAAGCGATTACGAGGGCGCTGAGCGAGCCTATGGCGCCGGACTCAAATCGGGGTACGCCACGCTGGACGGTGTGCGTGCCGCATTGACAGCCCTCGGAGCTCCGTCGGCGACCCCGGTTGGCATGTCCGGTTTCTCGGGCGGTTCGATCCCAACCGTATTCGCCGCGGAACTGGCGCCGAACTATGCGCCCGAACTCGATATCGTGGGCGCCGCGGCCGGTGGCGCTCCAGTCGACCTGGTCAGCACCGTCGAATACATCAACGGCACACAGCAATGGGCGACGCTGCTGCCGTATCTGATGACCGGCATGGCACGGGGATTCGGCATCGATATGGATCCCTACCTGTCCGACTACGGCAAGCACGTGTTCGCCGAAGTCGCGGACAAGTGCGCGCCCGACGGACCGAAATACCCCGGGATGCGGATCGAGCAGCTTCTGCAACCGCAGTATCAGGATTACCGCTCGGTCCCAGCGTTCGCATCGATGATCGAAGCCGGACGAATGGGTAGCGCGGGCACCCCGAAGGCGCCGGTGCTCCTCGGCGCCGGTAATGCCGACGGCACCGGCGACGGCGTAATAGTGGCCGCGGACACCCGCGAACTGGCCGCCGACTACTGCCGTCGCAACGTCGCCGCCAGCTACATGGAATATCCGGGCGCCGACCACCTCGTAGCCGGGATTCTGTTCCCGCCGTCCGCGCAGGCCTTTCTGCAAGCTCGCTTCGACGGCGCCACATTCGACAACGGCTGTGCCGCACTCGTTCGTTGATGGTGGCCAAGAGGAAGTAATCGGCCCGTCCACGCCCTGCGTTTACATAGGCAGAGTGGATTGCCGATCGCATGCGGCTGTCGCGAACTGGGCACGTTTCGACTCTCCAAACTTCCAGGCGAGGTTCCCAATAGGCCATTGAAGCTGGCCATGAGCTCTTCTTCAGTAAATTTGGCGCGCAACGGGATTCGCGGCATTATCGTGGGAGATCGACGGGGGAATTAGCGTTATTCCGCCGTGGAGCATTCCATATTTTACGCATCCGATTAGCAAAGGGAACGATATGGCCGCTGGATCTACTCTGCCCAGAAGGGCTTTGGGCCGCCGGATACGAGGGCTCAGGGAGCGCAACAACATGTCGCAGGCCGCTGCCGCGCGCATCGTGGAGACGTCACCGCAGTCGTACGGCCGTATGGAGGACGGCAGGGTCACCAGGGTCACGGATCTGGGAATCAACGCCCTGGCCAACGCCTTCAAGGTCGACGATGACGAGCGCAGGCTCCTACTGGACCTGGCTCAGGAGATCCGGCAAACCCAGAAGTCGGACGGTAGCTTGTGGCGTGCCCATGCAGATGTGATCCCCAAGGCGTTCGATCACTACCTTGCTCTGGAACAGGCCGCGCGCCGTATCTTCTCGTGGCAGACAATGTTCGTCCCAGGACTGTTGCAGACCCGCGAGTACCGTCGTGCGCTGGTGTGGGCCGAGTTTCCGGACATGCCGCCGGAAGAGGTAGAGCACATTCTGGACTTGGTGATGAGGCGACAGGATCTGCTGACCAACAACAACTTCCAGTTCGAAACGATCCTCACCGAAGCCGTCGTGCGCTACGTGGTGAGTGGCCCGGCAGTCAGCACGGACCAACTCCGGCATATCCTCGAGGTGTCCGAAATGCCGAATGTCTCGGTACGGATCGTGCGGTTCGATGCCCGGATCCCGGTTGCGCTCATCACTCGGTCGCCCTTCGTCATGTGCGAGTTCCCGCCGCTGCCGACGTCGAAGCTGATCGAGCCGCCGGTTGTCTATATCGAAGGCTTCGCTGGGGATCTCTACCTGGAGCGCGACATCGAAGTAGCTCGGTACGCGGACGTAGCCCAGAGCCTGGCGCAGGTAGCGTTGCCCGAAGCAGCATCGAGAGACTTGGTGCTGACGGCGATGAAGGAGCGGATGAAATGATCGATCTATCCGGGGCGCGCTGGTTCAAGAGCAGCCGAAGTGGGGGCAACAAGGAGTGCGTGGAGGTCGCGCACCTGAGCGAAGGCATGGTCGGCGTCCGCGATAGCAAGAATGCGTCCGATGCCGTCCTGGTGTTCACTCCGAGCGAGTGGGATGCCTTCACCGCTGGCGTAGTCGGCGGAGCGTTCGATCAGCCCTGACTGTCCGAACCTGACACGAAGCCCTCTGGGCCTCCGGCACATCGAGGCCAGGGGGCTTCGTCCTGTTCCGGGGGCAGAGGAGTTGCCCCCGACCTGAGTTCCGATGACTGCTGCGGCATCGGCCGGTGCTACATCACCCTTGATCGGCCGCATCGGTTGCACTACGCACCGGGAGAGGATCTCCAGCCGCGCGAAGCAATTTGGCGCCGAGCGCGGCGAGCAGGTCATTCATTTCCGGAGGTTCGATGACCTCGAACTCGAGGTCCAGGTGCGCGATGCGCAGGGCGGTCCATTCCAGGGAGTCGGCTGATGTGCGCACAAGGCAGGTCCGCACGTCCACGGCCTCGATCTCCTCGGGACGAACCCGGAAGGATTCGGCGAGCGTGTCGGCGGAGGCGTGGACGCGCAGGACCACGTGGCGGGCCGGACGGGAGCGGGCCAGCTGGCTGGTGACGAAGCCCGCCGCGTTCTCGGTGGGGAGTTCTCTTGGCGCACATCGTATTCCGGTGGGATGCGGGGAGGTCACACGGTCTACGCGGAAGGTCCGCCAGTCGGCGCGGTCCACGTCCCAAGCCACGAGATACCAGCGGCGGCCCGCGGAGACCAGGCTGTGCGGCTCGGCGAGGCGGCTGGTTTCGGCCTCGGCTTTGTCCCGGTAGCGGAAGCGGATGCGTTCGCCGTCGCGCGCGGCGGCGGCCAGGACGACGAGGATCTCGGGGTCGATCACCGGACCTGCGGCGGGACCGGCGAGCGACACGGTGGCGGTGTCGATCGCGTCGACCCGGCGCCGTAACCGCGACGGCAGCACCTGCTGCAATTTCACCAGCGCGCGGGCGGCCGATTCCTCGATACCCGCGACCGCGCCTTGGGCGGCCCCGCGCAGGCCGAGCGTGATCGCCACCGCCTCCTCGTCGTCGAGTAGCAGCGGCGGCAGCGCGGCGCCTGCTTGCAGCC
>NZ_BDBA01000112.1 GCF_001612745.1 Nocardia amamiensis NBRC 102102
CGCGACCACCGGATACTCCAGCTCACGCAAGCGCTCGACATCCCGGCGGACCGTCCGCACCGTGACCCCGAGCCGCGCGGCCAGTTCCGGACCGGTCCATTCGCGGCGGGTCTGCAGCAACGACAGCAGCTGGAGCAGGCGCGCGGCGGTCTCGGTCACGCCATCCAGTATGGGCGCGAATGAGGACAGAAACAGACCTCATGGGCTCCTACCGTGGCGGCCGTGCATGCAGATCGAGACACCATCAGGATCGTCGGGGCCCGCGAGAACAATCTGCGCGACGTCTCGCTGACCATTCCCAAGGGCAGGATCGTGGTCTTCACCGGCGTCTCCGGTTCGGGGAAGTCGTCGGTGGTCTTCGGGACCGTGGCGGTCGAATCACAGCGGCAGCTCAACGAGACCTTCACCTGGTTCATCCGCAATCGGCTGCCCAAATACGAGCGGCCCGAAGCCGACGTGATCGACAACCTGGCGCCCGCGGTCGTGGTCGACCAGAAGCCGATCGGCGGCAATTCGCGTTCCACGGTCGGGACCATGACCGACATCCAGTCGGTCATTCGCGTGCTGTTCTCCCGGCACGGTGTGCCGAGCGCGGGCGAGGCCACACGCTATTCGTTCAACGATCCGCTGGGCATGTGCCCGGCCTGCGGCGGGCTGGGCCACGTCGTGCGTCCGGATCTGGACAAGCTCATCGATTCCGGCAAGTCGCTCAACGAGGGCGCTATCACCTTCGCTCCCTTCGCGATCGGCACCTTCCAATGGCAGCTCTACGCCGAGTCGGGGTTGTTCGACCCGGACAAGCCGCTGCGTGAGTTCACCCCGGAGGAGTGGCATTTGTTCTTGCACGGCAATGGTTTCCGGGTGCCGCGGCGGAACAGGAACGGGTCGGCGGGCAACAATGCCTACGAGGGACTGCTGGAGCGGGTCGACCGTCTCTACATCAAGCGCGATCTCACCGCGCTGTCGGACAAGAACCGTGCGGCCGCGCAGGCGGTGGTCACCGAGGAGGTATGCCCGGACTGCGGGGGCGCGCGGCTCAACGCCGCCGCGCTGGCGAGCCGGATCGACGGGCTCGGCATCGCCGACTACGGCCGGCTGGAGATCACCGACCTCATCGAGGTGCTGGCCGCCATCGACGATCCGGTCGCCGAGCCGATCGCCGGCGCCGCGATCGGCCGGTTGCGCCGGATCGAGGAGGTCGGCCTCGGGTATCTCTCGCTCGATCGGGAGACGTCGACGCTGTCGGGCGGCGAGGCGCAGCGTCTCAAGGTCGTGCGGCATCTCGGCTCCAGCCTGACCGGGATGACCTACATCTTCGACGAACCGAGCGTCGGCATGCATCCGCGTGACGTCGGCCGACTGAACAACCTGCTGATCCAATTGCGGGACAAGGGAAATACCGTGCTGGTGGTGGAACACTCCCCCGACGTGATCGCGGTCGCCGATCATGTCATCGACATGGGGCCCGGCCCCGGCTCGCACGGCGGGCGGGTGGTGTTCGAAGGCACGGTAGACGAGCTGCGCGGCGCGGAAACGTCCACCGGCGAGGGGCTGCGCCGAATCAGGCGGATCAAAGAGCACCCGCGCCGGCCGACCGGATGGCTGACCGTCACCGATGTCGACACCTACAACCTGAAGAATCTCACCGCGCGGATTCCCACGGGCGTGCTCACCGCGGTGACCGGCGTCGCGGGCTCAGGAAAGAGCACGCTGGTCTCGGGCGCGTTCGTCGCGGCGCATCCGCAGGTCATCGCGGTCGACCAGGCGGCGATCGCCGCCTCCCGCCGCTCCAGCCCGGCCACCTATCTCGGCATGATGGATCCGCTGCGTCAGCTGTTCGCCAAGCGGCACGGCGTGCGACCGGGCCTGTTCAGCTTCAACTCCGACGGCGCGTGCGGCGAATGCGGTGGCGCGGGCGTGATCTTCACCGACCTGGCCTACATGGACCCGGTCACCACCGTGTGCCGGACGTGTCACGGACGCCGGTACCGTCCGGAGGTGCTCGCGTACGAGATCCGCGGCGCGTCCATCGCCGACGTGCTGGAGATGACCGCCGAGCAGGCGCTCGATTTCTGGAACGAGCAGGATGATCAGCGGATTCGCACGCCGCTGCGGTCGCTGCTCGACGTCGGGCTCGGCTATCTCACTCTCGGCCGCTCGCTGAATTCCCTCTCCGGAGGAGAACGCCAGCGCATCAAACTGGCCGATCACCTCCATCGCCGCGGCGAGGTCTACGTCCTGGACGAACCGACCACCGGGCTGCATATGGCCGACGTGGACACCCTGGTCGCGCTGCTGGACCGACTGGTCGACGCGGGGAACACGGTGATCGTCATCGAGCACGACCTGGACGTCGTCGCCCGCGCGGATTGGGTGATCGATCTCGGGCCGGACGGTGGAAAGCACGGTGGGGAGATAGTTTTCGCGGGAACGCCGTCGGCGTTGCTGGCGAATGCTCGGTCCATCACCGCGGACTACCTGCGGCGCAGCGTGGTCGCCGGATAGCCCGAGGGCGTGGACGCGACGCAGAACGTTCCCGCTGGCCACGGCTGAGCACCTTGGTGATTGCGGGTCATGAGTGAAACCGGTTGCGGGGCGCGCTCACGGCCGAACGCTCACCTGAACACCTCAGCGGCCGCGTAGGGTCAGCGGGAGCCGAGGCCAACAGCCTGGCGCGGTCGTGCCGAAATCCGCGGGGACCGCAGTCTCCGGGCTGCCGCGGCGGCATCATGAAGGTATGACGACGCGCGAGGTGGTCCGGGCGGGGGCGTTCGCGCGGATCTACGACCCGAGCGCCGGGGAGCCGGATACGTGGTACATCAACGACCACACATTGGTTCGCGACCAGGCTGGGCGATGGCACCTGTTCGGGATCACTCACCGGGAGCCTGCGGACCCGTTCGGCGAGATCGAATTCGCGCACGCCTGCGCCGACCGGTTGCACGGGCCGTGGACCAAGCACCCGTCCGCCTTACGGGTCGATCGGGACTACGGGGAGACACATCTGTGGGCGCCGTACGTGGTGGGCGCGCAGGGCCAGTACTACATGTTCTACGCCGCGGGCGGCCCCGACCGCACCGCCGCGGCCATGAACCTGGCCACCTCGACCGACCTGTTCCGGTGGACGAGACTTCCGGCAGGTCCGCTGTTTCACGACGGCTACGACGCTCGCGACCCGATGGTGGCGCGGGTGGGCGACCAGTGGGTGATGTACTACTGCGCGACCAGCGCCGCCACCGGCGGTCATCACGTCGTCGCCTACCGCACCAGCACCGACCTCGTGCACTGGGGTGAACGCCATATCGCCTACACCGACCCGGCCACAGGCACCGAAGCGGGCAACACCGAGTCTCCGTACGTCCTGCGGCACGACGGTTGGTGGTATCTGTTCATCGGCCCCCGCCCGGATTACGTCGGCACCGACGTCTTCCGCAGCGACAGCCCGTTTCGCTTCCGCATCGGTGACAAGGTCGGCCATATCGCCGCGCACGCGGCCGAAGTGGTCGGCGAGGACGGCCGCTGGTGGATCACGAGTGCGGGCTGGGGTCAGGGTGGCGTCCAGCTGGCGCCACTCGCCTTCCCGCGGTCGCACGGCGTCAAAGCGGTTCCGCGGTAAGCGGTCCGAAACACTGGCCAGGGCTCGATTTCCGCAAACGCGCCAACGAGCCCGGCTGTGGCTGGTATCTGTTGATCGAGTCGAACTCTCCGACCATCCCAACGGGAGGGACCGGCATGGCCCGTATCGGCGTTATCAGTGTTTCCGATGGCCGCGACTATGTGCATGCGGGCATCGCCGATTTCATCATCTCGACCGAGGACCGTTTGGTGGCCGCACTCACCGCGGCGGGACACGAGGTGGTCTGCGGCACGGCACCGATCAGCGACAACGCGCTGGCGACTTCGGTGGCGCGCGCGGTCGCCGCCGCGGGCGTGGACCTGACCGTGCTGCATTACGCGGTCTGGGCGTTCCCGCATTTCACCATGCTCGCGGCGGGCGCGACCCCGGGCCCGCTGCTGTTGCTGTCGAACATCGATCCCGTGCAGCCCGGCATGGTGGGGATGCTCGCGGCTGGCGGCGCCCTGGACCAAATCGGGCGCAAGCACAGCAGATTGTGGGGCGATCCGTCCGATCCGGAGCTGGTCGAGGCAATTGGCGTGCGGGCGCGGGCCGCGGCAGCCGTATCCGGTTTGCGCGGTACGACATTCGGCCGATTCGGTGGGCGGCCGATGGGCATGAACACCGCGGTCGCCAACACCGATCAGTGGCAGCGGCGCTTCGGCATCGATGTCGAGGAGATCGATCAGTGGGAGATCGTGCGCCGCGCCGAGCTCGCCGACGCCGGAGAGGCGAAGGCGGCGCGCGAGTGGCTGGAGCGGCATACCGCGGGCGTGCACTACGACGGCGCGAAGCTCACGCCGGAGCTGCTGGAACGCCAGATCCGGTCGTACCTGGCCGTGCGCGAGCTGATCGCGGAATGGCGGCTGGATTTCTCCGGCATCAAGGGGCAACCCGAACTCACCCAGTACTTCGCCACCATGGACGTCACGGAGGCGTTTCTCAACGATCCCTATGACTGGAACGGTCCGAAAGAACCGCACGTCTGCGCCACCGAGGCGGACATGGACGGCGCGCTGACGATGCAGCTGCTCAAGCGGATCGCGGGAACCCCGGTGCTGTTCGCCGACGTCCGGCACTACCACGCGGACCGGGACATCTGGGATCTGTGCAATTCCGGCCAGCACGCCACCTGGTTCGCCGCGCGCAGCGCCGATCCCGCGGAGAACCTGGCGAAGGTGCACCTGTATCCGGAGGTGTTCTTCTTCCCGGCGGGCGGCGCCTCGGTGCACCATCTGGCCGCGCCCGGACAGATGACGCTGGCACGACTCACCCGGCTCGACGGCGACTACCGCATGCAGCTGATGCTCGGCGACTTCGAAGCCTACGACCAGCAGACGAACGAAGCGTTGATGAAGCAGTCCACCTGGGAATGGCCGCACGCCTTCGCCCGGCTCGACGCGCGCGCCGAAGACTTCTTGAATCGCTTCGGCGCCAACCACATCCACGCGATACCCGGCGATCACCGGGCCGCGGTCCGCGCCGCCTGCGAGCTGCTGGACGTCACGCTGGACGAGTTCACCCGGTGACGATGTTTCTCGGCATCGATATCGGGACCTCGAGTTCCAAGGGTGTGCTGGCCGACGCCGACGGGACGATCGTCGCCAGAGCCGAACGAGCGCACGACGTCTCCATGCCCCATCCCGGGTGCGTGGAGCACGACGCGGAGACGGTGTGGTGGGCCGACTTCGTCACGCTCGCCCGGGAGTTGGTGCGCGCCGCCGAGGGCGCTGCGCTCGACGGGCTGGCGGTGTCGGGGATCGGCCCGTGCCTGCTGCCCGCCGACGCGGAGGGCAAGCCGTTGCGTCCTGCGATCCTCTACGGCGTCGACACCAGGGCAAGCGCCGAAATCGCCGAACTGAACGACGAATTCGGCGCGCAAGCGATACTCGACCGCGCGGGGTCACCCCTGACCAGCCAGGCTGTCGGCCCCAAGGCCAGGTGGCTGGCCCGGCATGAACCGGAAGTCGCCGCGCGCACCGCGATGCTGCTGATGGCGAGTTCTTTCCTGGTGCACCGGCTGACCGGCCGGTACGTCCTCGACCACCAGTCGGCCAGTCAATGCGTGCCCATGTACGACCTGCGTGCGCGCGCCTGGGCGACGGACTGGGCCGAGCAGGTCATGCCGGGTTGGTCGCTGCCGGAACTGGCTTGGCCGACCGAGATCGTGGGGCGCGTGACCGCCGAAGCGGCGTCCGTCACCGGGCTGCCCGCGGGACTGCCGGTCACCACGGGGACCATCGACGCATGGGCCGAGGCAGCCAGTGTGGGTGTTCGCGCCCCTGGCGATGCGATGATCATGTACGGCACCACCCTGTTCCTGGTGCAGGTACTCACCGATCCGCGCCCGCATCCCGGCCTCTGGGGCACCTGCGGCGCCTGGCCGGGCACGTACACCCTCGCCGCGGGCATGGCCACCTCCGGGGCGGTCACCGACTGGCTGCGCAAGCTCATCGGCGGCGAGTTCACCGAACTGGTCGCCGCGGCCGCCGACGTGCCGGCCGGCAGCAGAGGGTTGCTCGTGCTGCCATACTTCGCCGGAGAGCGCACTCCTCTGTTCGATCCCGACGCCAGAGGGATCATCGCGGGATTGACGCTCGGGCACGAGCGCGCCGAACTGTATCGGGCGGTGCTGGAAGGTATCGCCTACGGCGTGCGGCACAACCTGACGGCCATGACCGAGGCAGGCGGCCGGGCGGCGCGTCTGGTCGCGGTGGGCGGCGGCACCAAGGGCGGATTATGGACGCAGATCGTCTCCGATGTCACCGGCTTGGAGCAGCAAATGCCCGCCGACACCGTGGGCGCTTGTCTCGGCGACGCTTTGCTCGCGGCCGAAGCCGCCGGTGTCGACACCTCGGGGTGGAATCCTGTCGTCGATACTGTGCGGCCTCATCCTGACCGCACCGCGAAATACGAGGAGTACTACCGCCACTACCGCGAACTGTATGAATGCACGACGAATATCGCGCATTTCCTCGCGGCCGAAAACCACCGCACCGGCACGTCTTCCTGATCGCGAATATCCATGCGACGATGCAGGGTCAACGCGCAGAACCACACGAGGATTCCATGCCGACCATCACCTTGACCCAGCACAATTTCGATTCCGTCGTCGCGTCCAACCCGATCGTGCTGGTCGATTGGTGGGCGGGCTGGTGTGGGCCGTGTCAGCGTTTCGCGCCCGTGTACGAGGCGTCGTCGGACCGGCACCCGGAGATCGTGCACGGCAAAGTCGACACCGAGGCCGAGGTCGCGTTGAGCACGGGCGCGCAGGTCACCCAGTACCCCACGCTGATGGCGTTCCGGGAGGGGGTGCTGGTGTATTCCGAGGCGGGCGCGTTGGCGCCGGACGCGCTGGAAGACCTGGTGCAGCAGATTCTCTGGCTGGACATGGACCAGATTCGCCGTCGTCTGGCCGAGCAGGACGCGCGAGAGCTCGCCACCGCGGGAGCCTCCGCCGGCACACGCCGGGCCGGACTCGCGCCGGTCTCGCCCCGATACGGCTGGCCAGGGCTGTGACCACGCCGGGCGCGGATCTGTGGCGGCTGGACGGCGCGCGAACGCGGTCGGTCAGCGCCGAGAACCCGTCCGGAGCTCCGGGCGCGGGCGCACGCGCGATCGATGGCACCGGCGCGCATGCGGCTCGATTGCTGGGCGCCGGATGGAAGGTGTCGCCATCGATCGCACTCGCCGAGGGCGAAAACGCCACGCTGGCCGACGTTTCCGGCCCAGGAGTGATCCGGCACATCTGGTTGACCACCGAGCGCTCCGTGCTGTGCTCGCTGACGCTGCGCATGTTCTGGGACGACGAGCCGCAGCCCGCGATCGAGCTGCCGCTCGGTGATTTCTTCTGCAACGGATGGGGCGAGCTGGCACTGCTGTCCTCGGAGATGGTGGTGGTCGCCCCTGCGGGCGGCCTGAACAGCTACTGGCCCATGCCGTTTCGGCACCGGGCGCGGATCACGCTGGAAAACCACTGCGGCCGGGAAGTTCCGGTCTACTACCAAGCGACCTACACCGAGGAGAATGTTCCGGACACCGCGGGCTATCTGCACACCCGGTGGTCGCGTACGGCTCGCTTGGGCAATCCGGCCGTGCATACGATTCTGGACACGGTGCCGGGGCCCGGGCGCTATGTCGGCACGTACCTCGCCATTCGACCCGGCGCGCCGGGATGGTGGGGCGAAGGCGAAGTCAAGTTCTATCTCGACGGCGACGCCGAGCACCCCACGATTTGCGGGACAGGGACCGAGGATTATTTCGGCGGCGCCTGGAATTTCGACCTCGACGGCACATATCGGACATATTGCACTCCATATCTCGGGTTGCATCAGATCCTGCCGCCGGGCGAAATCTATCAACCGGACCAGCGGTTCGGGATGTACCGCTGGCATGTGCGCGATCCGATCTGTTTCGAGCGCGATGTGCGCGTCACCGTGCAGGCGCTCGGCTGGCGGGACGCGGAAACCTATCTGCCACTGGAAGACGCCGAGATCGCGACGACCGCGTGGTGGTATCAGTCGTGAGCCGATGATTCCGGCGTATCGGGTTCCAGTGCCAGCAGCTCGTCGGCGCGGGCCAGCGCCGCGTCCATGCTCGCGGTCAGATCGCCCATCGCGGTGAGGCCGTCCAGCAGCCCGGTGAGTTCGTCCCGCATGGCACGCAGTTCCGCGATCGCCGGATCGACCGGGTACCACGCCACCGCCTCGTGCCACCACGGATCGCCGGACAGCCAGGCCCACAGTACGTCCCGCACCAGCACCGGGTCGGAGGTGTACATCTGGAAGGACTGGGTCGCCGACCCGGCCCGGTGCTCCAGTTCGTAGACGCCGTCGGGCAGACGCGTGGCCCGGATGTCGTGTAGGTCGGCGCGGCTGAGCTCGAGAATGGCCCGGTCCGGGCAGGGCGGTTCGTCCAGGATGGTGCCGAGCGCGTCCGCGGTGAGTTCCGGCAGCGGTGTCCCGTCTCCCGCGCGAATGCGCACGTCGGTGGGGTCGATGCTCATCGCGACAGTCTGCACGATGGCGCGGCCGTTTCCGCGAAATGCGCCGTGGCGCGGCGATTCGGGTGCAAGGTGTCGGTATACGTGTGGCATGTCCCGGCTGCCTACCCGGTGTCGGGATCTACGGAGCGATCCGGATCGGAGAGCAGGCCGGATGACGACGGTCGCGGGAGTGGACAGCTCTACCCAATCGTGCAAAGTCGTGGTTTGTGACGCCGAAACCGGTACGATCCTGCGCCAGTCGCAGGCACCGCACCCCGCCGGGACCGAGGTCGACCCCACCGCTTGGTGGGACGCGTTGCAGATCGCGGGTGCCGGTTTGCTCGAGGGCGTGGACGCGATCGCCATCGCGGGGCAGCAGCAGGGGCTGGTGGCGCTGGACGCCGTGGGCGCGCCGGTACGGGCTGCGTTGTTGTGGAACGATGTTCGCTCCGCCGCGGCGGCGGTGGATCTCATCGCGGAGCTGGGCGGACGGCAGGCGTGGGCCGACGCGGTCGGCAACGTGCCGGTGGCGGGGCTGACCATAGCCAAACTGCGCTGGATGGCCGATCACGAACCAGAACTCGCCGACCGCTGCGCGCGGGTTGTCCTGCCGCACGACTACCTGACCTGGCGGCTGCGCGGCGGGGAGCCGGGACGTATGCCGGAGCCGACCACCGACCGCGGTGACGCTTCCGGAACCGGGTACTGGTCACCCAGCAGCGGCGCCTACCGCGAAGACCTGCTCGCCATGGCCTTTCGCGGACGCACGCCCGCGCTCCCCCGAGTGCTCGATCCGGCCGAACCGGCGGGGCGGACGCCATCGGGTGCGCTGGTCGCGGCGGGAACAGGGGACAACGCCGGTGCCGCACTGGGTCTGGACATCGCCGACGGTGACGTAGTGGTCTCCCTCGGCACCAGCGGGACGGCCTACGCCCGCACCACTCACGCGAGCGCAGACCCGAGTGGCGCGGTGGCCGGATTCGCGGACGCTACCGGGGCGTTCCTCCCGCTGGTCTGCACGCTCAACGCGGCCCGCATCCTGACCTCGACCGCCGATCTGCTCGGCGTGGACCTCCCCACCCTCGAATCGCTTGCCGCACAGGCGCCGCCCGGCGCGGACGGCGTGGTCCTCGTGCCGTATCTGGCGGGTGAACGCACGCCGAACCTGCCGCACGCCACGGGCACTCTGCACGGATTGCGTCCGGACGCCATGCGTCCCGCCACCGTCGCCCGCGCCGCCTACGAGGGGATGCTCTGCCACCTCGCCGACGCGCTCGACCATCTCACCGGCATCGGCGTGACGCCGCGACGCGTGCTGCTCATCGGCGGCGCGGCTCGCTCGCCGCTGGTCACTGCGATCGCCGCCCAGGTTTTCGGCGTCACGGTGGCGGTGCCGGAACCCGCCGAGTACGTCGCACTCGGCGCCGCCCGGCAGGCCGCTTGGGCGCTCAGTGGTGCGCCCTGCCCGCCCGACTGGCAGGCGCGCACGGTCGCGGAGATGCCCGCTCCGGCCGACGCCGTAGTGGGACAGCGTATTCGGGCGGAGTACCGGCGGGCACGCCAGGCACTCTACGACTGACCCGAGCGCTCACCTTTTGGATCCCGCCACGGCTCCGGCGCCCTGCTCGCAGTGATCGAGTAGCGCCGCATCCAGATCGGATCACGTTGTAGCCCAGCGTCTTACATTCCCTTCGTCCATGCGGAGATCAAGCCGCACCACGGTGGTAACGCCGCTGTAATCGCCACACCGCAAACGCGTGTGAGCATGCAACGAAATCGCCTACCACCGAAGGGAATCCGGCTCGTGTGGCAGCTCTATCGAGCAGTACTCTGCACCGACGACCACCGCTTGCTCGGCTACGTCGAGGTGGGCGCGAAACTCATGGAACACGCCAGGATCGGCCATCATCTCGTCCAAGGCGTCGAGCGGCTGCTCGATACGCCCGCCCGGGTGGTGTGGGCCGGTCACGCCGCGCCGAGAGGTCAACCGGACGGCGAAAACCTATACCGCGCTGTGGATTCCGTTGCGGAACTGGCAGCGCCCGAGCACGGTGCCGTCGGCCGGTACCTGCTCAATCACGACCTGCGAATCTTCGTGGACAAGGCGACCGTGCTGGAGAACGATGCCCGTCATCGCATCCACCCGCTGCCTGTGCTCACCGCGCAACCTGCACCGGACACCGGCCGTACCGTCGGCGACCACACCCTCCTCGGTTCTTGGGCGGATGCGTTGGTGTCGGTGCGCGACATCGTGCCGGATGGATTCGAGCAGCTGAAGTTCGACCTGGTCGAACGACGCAACTGATCGTTCAGTGCCGAGCCGTGTCCTCCGGTGAGCCGGAGCGGTACTCGGCCTCGGCGAGTTCCTTCAGATTCAGCAACTGCTTGCGCAGCATGATGACGTCACCGAGCGCCAGCGCCACGGCAATGGGTTTCGGTGCGCCGAAGCGAATCCGGACCACCAACCTGGTCCCCGTTCCTTCGGGACGCACCGCATAGGTGACGCAGATCTTGCCGGTGATCAGCGTGATATGCCGGCCGAGGACGAAGGAGTCCAGATCGAATTGGGACATGAATCGCTGTCCCACTGCCAATTCGGTCAGCTGTGGATCGCGCAGGCGCGGGCTGGGCTTGCCGAAATTGTCCAGCAGGTCGTAGCTGTAGGGAGCGATGCGCAACTGACACAGCCAGTCGAAGACAAGTGCGGGCGGCGCGGCGATGCTGATCGCCCGGTCGGCCTGAAGGCCGCCCGGCTGCCGATCGTCGCACGGCAGTGGGGCCTCGCGCTCGGCTTCGGTGGCGCCCCATACCGTCCCGGGAATCATGCCGCCGCCGCGATTCGGCGCAGCATCCAGCGCACTGTCATCCGGTGGCCGCCCGTGCCGATGACCAGCGCGCGATAGA
This sequence comes from Nocardia amamiensis NBRC 102102, assembly GCF_001612745.1. GTDB lineage: Bacteria > Actinomycetota > Actinomycetes > Mycobacteriales > Mycobacteriaceae > Nocardia > Nocardia amamiensis. The sequence goes on from NZ_BDBA01000112.1 coordinate 11,505, forward strand.
TCTTGCCTGGCAGTCCGGGGAACTCGGCGAAGCTGCGCGCGCGGACACGCGTGCGACTCGGCCCCTCCTCGTCCAATTCGAAGATCAACTGGAACTTCGAGAACCGGTGCTCACCCCGAATCGCCAACCGGTGTGGCTCCTCGGCGGATTCCAGGGCGAATCCACTTCCCACCGACGATGGATCGTGCGGATCTTTGCAGACCACTTTCAGCACCGCTTTCCACGCCCGATCCCGGTTCGCGTCGACCGATCTGGCATGCTCATCAATATAGGGCAACCGCTCCATATAAAAGGAACGTACTAGTACATGGCGCCACCTCGCAAGCACCACACCGACGTGATCCTCGACGCAGCACGCACCCTGGTGCTCGCCGACGGACCCCGCGCGGCCAGCGTGTCGGCGATCGCCGAGGCCAGCGGCGCTCCGGTGGGCACGCTGTATCACCGCTTCGGCAACCGCAACGGTGTGCTCACCGCCGCATGGTTGCGCGCGCTGCGGCGTTTCCAGGATCGCACCCTGGCGGCGGCCGACGAGTCCGACCCGGTCGAGGCCGGTGTCGCGATGGCGCGGGCCGCCCTGCGGTTCGGGCGCGAATTGCCCCAGGACGCGAGGCTTCTGCTCAACCTGCGGCCGAGCGATCTGCTCGACGGCGGCCCCGACGTCGAGTTCAACGCCACCTTGGCCGAGATGAACGCACCCTTGATCGAGCATCTGCGTCGCATCACCGACGGGTTGTTCGGCCGCGACGGCGAGCGTGAGATCGACGCGGTCACCCGCGCGATAGTCGACCTTCCTTACGCGGCGCTGCGTCGCCACGCCCACGCCCCGTCGCTGCCCGAATGGCTGGAAGACGACGTGACCGCCGCCGCTCGCACCCTGCTGACCTCCTACCGGAGCTGAGCCCGGCTCCTGCGGCGGCTCAACCGGTGATCAGCGCGGGTGTGAGTTCGTCGAGACCGGAGATCACCCGGCAGGCCAATCGCAGAGCATCGGGGCTAGGCGGGTATTCCGGTCGCGGGGCCGCGATGACGCGCATCCCCGCCGCATGCGCCGAGCGCAGCCCGTTGCTCGAATCCTCCACGGCCACACAGTCGGTGGGCCGCTGACGCAGGAACGTCGCGACCGTCAGGTACACGTCCGGCGCGGGCTTGCCCCGATCGACCTCCTCGGTGGAGAACGTGACAGTGAAGAACTCGATCAGACCGGTGCGGCCGAGCACGCTGTCGATCAGGGCACGCGGCGACGAACTGGCCAGCCCGAGCGGCCAGTGCTCGCTGATCCGCTGCACGGCCTCGACCGCGCCCGGCAGCAGTGGGACGGTCTCGTCGTAGCGCTCGGCCATCCGGTCGACGACCTCACGGGCGACGGTCTCCGGCGACTCCCCGACGCCGAGCTCGCCGCTGAGGTACTCCGACCATTCACCGGTACTCATCCCCATCAGCCGCTGCTGGGTGTCGGGCAGCCACCATCCGCCCTTCTCCGCGACGTACGCCCGCCGCACCTGCTCCCACACCGGCTCGGAGTCGATCAGGACGCCGTCCATATCGAAGACGACCGCCGTAACACCCATGCGCACAATGCCTTTCACCAGACGGAGTTGTCGATCGAGGCCGAGTCCGCGCTCGACCGCCGGAACCGCGCCGGGGTCACCAGGAGGTACGCGATAGCCGATCGCGTACCAGCCTAGGCGGCAGCCTCGCCTTCGTTCGGCTGGCGCGCGCTGACGACCTGACCAGGACGTGTCTCTCGGTGCGTGAGCTGTTCGGCCCGCCACGTCGGCTGGTCGCGAATCATGTTTTGCCGTGGCGACGCCAACGAGTGATCGGTACAAGCAGTGGGACAGCGGCGGGCGCCTACCCGATATCAACCACTCGGGCCCATGCGGGCGGCGCGTCCGGAACATAATCGGGATCGTGTTCGCGCCAGGAATCGGCGTGCTGCCGCCGGAACAGGCCAACCACTGTCCGGCACGATGGCCGTCTGGTCGGCCAGGGTGTCTGGCCGTCGGTCAGGATCACGAGCACATCGGGGCGGGGTTGGACTCGAAGCGCCTTGGCGATGCCGGTACGCATGTCCGTACCCCCGCCGCCGACCAGCGGTATTCGCTCGCCACGACACAACGGGTGCACGATCGGGGCCGCCGCGTCGCACGGCAGCACGGTGACCAGGTCGCGGCGGCCGCCAACGGCACGGGAGATAGCGGCCACTTCGAGGAGCGCGCTGCCCAGCTCGGTGTCACTGACCGAGCCCGAGGTGTCGATGAGCACCGAGACCCGGGGCGGCGTTCGCCGCAGACTCGGCAGCACCACGCCCGGTACCCCAGCCGAGCGCCGCGCCGGGCGGCCATAGGTGTAGTCCTCGCCCGCACCGGCCCCGCTGACCGCTGAGCGGATGGCCGCGCCGAGCAGATCGCGCCATGGCTGCGGCGGGTGGAAGGCCTCTTCCGCCCAGCGCTGCCACTCTTTGGACGCGTTTCCCGGACGGCCGATGATGCCCTGCGCCACCAGGAACCGGACGGCGTCTCGTTCCTGTTCGCTGAGGCCGTCCGCACCGTCCGGTCCCAGCTCCCACTCGCGTTCCAGTCCGTCGGCGCCGCTGCCGCAATCGAGCCAGGCCATGCCCTGCGTATGCGGCCCGAGCCGGAACCTGCGCAGGTAGTCCTCCATGAGCTCCCCTTCGGGCAACCCTAATGACGCGGGCACGACAGCGTCATCGGGCTGGGCCAGCCCGTCGCCGAATGCGTCGTCGTTGATTTCGCAGTCTGCAGCGATGTTCATCCGCAGTCGCTCCGCCGGACCGGTCAGGTCGTGTTGCCGGGCGAATCGGTCACTGCGACCGTGATGGTCGCGCAGCAGATGCGACACCTCGTGCACCCAGACTCCGGCCAGGTCCTCCACCGGAGTCCGGTCCACGAACGCCGGCGAAACGTAGCACCGCCAGTGCCGGTCGACGCCCATCGTCGGTACTCGGCGCGACTCGACGACGCACAGGGCGTACAGGGCGGTCGCCAGATAGGGCCGGGCCCTGGCGGCGTGCAATCGGGCGGCGAACAGCTTGTCGCGGTCCAGCGTCCCCGGCGCGTTCGCGGTCATCGGCCTGCCTTCGCGACGACACGGTCGGCTGCCCGATCCGCTTCCTGGGACACCGATACCACTCCGGCGAGTTCCTCGATCGCCGCGGGCACGTCCCAGTCTTCCTGGCGCAACGTGGCGAGAGTGGTTGCGGGAACGACGATCAGGTCCGGAGCGCCGGTTTCCAAAGCCTTGACCAAAAGCGCCCATGCCGCGTCCCAGCGAGATTTCTCCGGGCGTTTACGGACCGCTGCCACAACGCCGTCGAGCACGGCCTGACGCAGATCCCCTCGCTCGGGCAGGGCGGCGCCCACCGGATCGGCGAGCAGCACCTCCGGGTCCGGGAGGTCCATGCGGTCCAGGCCGGCCAGCAGTTCGAAGCCCGGCCCATCGCCCACGGTGCCCCGGACCAGCAGGGAAAGCACATCCCGGGATGAACCGGCCGCGGTGACGAAGGCGATCAGCCGCAGTGTCATCTCCCAGCTTCGAGGCGACGGCCAGGGACCACCCCGGCGCGTTTCGGTGCCGGGGAGTTGATGCACGAGAGCGGGACGGGCCGCGAGCAGCACGCACACCGCGCGGCGCGCGAAAGCCACGGCCTCGCTGAGCTTCTCCGGAGCCAGCCGCGGCAGTGTCGCGTGCGGCCAGGTCCCGCCGAGGCCGCGAACGACGACGTCGTGATCGTGGGTCCATTGCAGATGCACGAACCGGTTGGCCAGCGGCGGGCTCAGCTCCCAGCCGTCGGCCGCCGAGGATCGCGGGTTGGCCGCGGCCACGATCCGGACATCGGGTGGCAGTTGGAGGGTGCCGATCCGCCGCTCCAGCACCAGACGGAGCAGGGCGGCTTGCACAGCGGGCGGCGCGGTGGACAGCTCGTCCAGGAACAGCAGTCCGCGGCCGGCCCGGACGAGTCGTACGGCCCAGTCCGGCGGAGCCATCGGGACTCCGTGTTCCGCGGGATCGGCTCCGATGATGGGCAGGCCCGAGAAGTCCGACGGCTCATGCACACTCGCGATCACCGTGGTCAGTGGAAGGTCCAGGTCGGCGGCGAGCTGGGTCAGGGCCGCGGTCTTCCCGATCCCCGGTTCACCCCACAGGAGAACCGGCAGGTCGGCGGCCACGGCCAGCGCCAGGGCCTCCAGTTGGGTGTCGGGGCGTGGTTCGGTGGTTACCTCGCGCAGCAGAGTCAGCAACTCGTCGGCGACGTCGAGTTGGGTGGGGTGGGCTGGATCGGCGGACGTGCGGACAGCAGAAAGCATGTGTGATCACCTCGAGGGGTTGGAGTCGAGTGGAGCTGCGACGAAAGTCGCCGGTCAGTGAGCGGTTGCGTTGCGCGGATGCGCGCGGCGGGCGCGTGGACGGCGAACCGGGGGAATGTTGCCGGTTCCGGGTTCGGACAGGCCTGCCCGGAACAGTCCGTAGGTGATTCGCCGTTGCGCGGCCGTTTCGAGTTCGTCGCGCAGAGCACCGTCGCGCAGTGACGCGTCGGGACCGAGCAGTCCCCCGACGATGGCCAGCGCGCCGGCGGTGTCGCCGTGGTCCAAACGCTCGCGGACGCCGGCAAGACAGTCCGGATGACGGTGCGCCTCATCGATAGCTTGCAGGCAGGGCAGCGGAGTGCCGGTCAGGGCGACCAGCAGTTCCTCCCGCCGGATCTCGGCGTGGTCGTGGTCCAGCGCGGCCAGGACCCCGTCGACCAGCCCGATCCGGTGCTGTTCTCCCCTGCACTGTACGAGGCGCGGTTGCCCTGCCGGGTCCGGAATGCGGGGCGCATCGGTCGGCGAGAAGCCCGGTACCAGTGCCGAGGCGACCAGCGGATGCAGCTGATCGGCCGCTATCGCACCGGTACGGATCAGTTCCAGATCAGGCAGCACCCAGGTCGCCGCGTCGGGCAAGACCGGCAGCGCGGAGACCCCGCCGACCGGGTATCCCGAGGCGATCCGCACCATGGGCGGCCTGTTGCCATCCGCGTCCAGGTCCAGTACCAAGCGTTGCTTGGCCCCGAACCGCACGACGAAAGTACTGCTATGCCGTCCCTCGGCATGGCGCAGAATTTCCGCCTCGGCCGCCCATCGGTCAACGGCGCAGCGGCGGACCTGCGGCACCGCGGCGAGCAGCTCGGGGTCCGGCATCGGGCGGTTATCTGCGGGCCGCTGGGCCCCGGACCGTATTCCCAGCTCATCGACCCTGCGCGCGTCCCACAGGTGGCGGTGCAGATCCAGGCGGAAACGCCGGTTGGGACGAGGATGCGGATGGCGGCTGGTACCGGTGGCGGATCCGTCCCACAGTGCGAGGCTGATCCGCTGACCGGCGTCGGCCCATGCCGGTGCGGTCCGAACGACAAGGTGCACCGGACGTGCGCCGCCGCGCGGGTCCGGTGCCGCGTCGTACCGCGCCAAGGCGATGGTCAGACCTGGTCGCACCAACCCGTCCGGAGCAACCCTCGGCAGATGCCAGCGCAACAGGTCGGGAGCCAGATGGCGGAGATCGGTCCGGATTCGAGCCGCGAGTTCGTGCCCGTGGCTACGCGCCACCGACCGCACACTGAAATCGACATCGAAGCCTGCCGCGGCGCACGCGCCTGCCCAGTCCCCCACGCGACGGCGGACGGTCGCGGTCTCGATCATGGAAGGCGGCACGGCGAATTCACGCACACGCAGCCAGAAGGAAAGGCGGGAATCGTTCCCATTCGTGATGTTGAGCATCAGCGCTCACCTTGCACGAATGGAACCCCCAATCTTTGAACAGAATGAGTCATCATCGCGATGATCATATCGTCCGGCACCGGAACCGGCCAGCGGAGGGAGCCTCACGGCTTGCTTCGCCGAGCCGCCCACTCGTTTCGCCCTCCCGCTGAGTGTTGCCCAGATGCATTGGCGCAGTTGGCCATTGGCAGCCACATTTGCCGAACCTCACACCGGCGAACAGCGAACCCCAAGCAGAGCCCGCGGATCTGCACGGACGGCGATCGACTCGGCGCGGCGCGGGCGCATTTCCCCACACTGCGCCTTCCCTTACCCGCCCGGCGAGCATTCACCGGGCAACCGATAACGTGTTCTCATGGACGAACCGCAGACCGGCGACGCGCTGCCGAGCAAGGAGCACCACGAGGGCGGGTTCCGCCCGATGCCGGAGCTCATCGCCGCCCACGAGGCCGCCAAGGACGACATCTCCCGCGGCGGGCCGCACTACGGCCGGTTCATCGAACAGGTCCGCGGCCTGATGGACCGGGTCCGCCTGGCCAGCCCCTCCGACGACCTGGCGGTAGAAGCGATCGGCCTGCTCAAGCAGCTGAACGACAAACTCGACGACGCCATCGTGGACGAGTGGTCGACCCCGAACTGGACCCGCTTCGACCTGCCCGCCCGCGGCAACATCACCCTGCCACCGTTCGTCATCGACCACATCGACGAACACGGCGTCGACGCCCGCGTCACCTTCCGCACCTACCACCTCGGTGGCAACACCGCCGCCCACGGCGGTCAGATCGGCATCGTCTTCGACGACCTGCTCGGCATGGCCGCCGCCGTGCACGCAGGCGCGGTAACCAGAACCGCCTCCCTCACCGTCGACTACCGCTCCATCACCCCGCTGAACACCGAACTGAAGGTGCGCACGTGGGCAGAACGCCGAGAAGGACGCAAGATCTACGTCCGCGCCACCCTGCACGACGGCGAGCGCCTGTGCGCCGAGGCGAACGGCCTGTTCATCGTTCTCAAACCCGGGCAGCCCTGATCCGGGTTTCGGTGAGACCGGTTCGTCGCATGACAGCCGGTCGGGATCTCCCGCCTACTTCATGAGGCGCAGCAGACCGAGTTGCGGTTCGAGTGCGCCGTCCTGGCCGAGCGCCAGGAAGTCCGACTCTACGGCCGAGCGCTCGAGTTTCCCGGCACGCACCGCGCGGTAGCGCACGAACGACCAGAGGAAGACGTCGAGGTTGTCGAAGCGGGTGCCCCCTTCGAGCACCTCCTCCTCGTGGAACCACACGGCTACTTGGCCATTGGTGAGCACGACATACAGATTGCCGCCTCCGTCCGCACCGATCGAGTAGACATCGTCGTCGGTCAGCTCGGTCGAATAGTCCGAATCGATGATGCCGCAGTCGTTTCCGGCGAAATCGAACCCGTAGGACCAGTCGAAGATGTCCAAGAACTGCGGCAGCCGGCCCGAGCGCACCCGGCGGTCGAACGCGGCCAGCGCCGCCGCGTCCGTGGGAGCCAGGCGTTCGAGAAACGGCGCCACCGGCCGGGTCTGCTCGGGAAGCTGGACGGTTGCGGAATCGGGGAACCAACGCGCCAGGTCGGTGTCGAGGTTGCGATCGGTATAGCCAACCAGGTCGGCGAGGGTGAGCGTCACGCGAAGATTGTAGAAGTACCTCGACACGTGCTGCGCTGTCGAAAGGCGAGAACCTCTGCGGCGCAGAGGTTTGCCTCGCTGTCACCGGTTGAGCGAGTCAGCCGACGTGCGACGGATTGGTTCAGCGCTATCGAATGGATCAGTGGAACAACCAGGCACTGTTGCGCGTTGTGTCCAGTGCCGCTACTGTAGGTGCGGTCTCCATCTTGTGGATGTAGGTGCCAACTCCCTCCCACAAGCTCCACATTCGCCACGACGGTCTCGTATGCCGTGCACCGTGTTCGGACTGGACGGATTCCAGCCACACATCACATCGGCGCGTGCGGCGAGCGTCATTCCAGCAGGCGGCATTCACGGCGACCCGCCGCGTCCACGAACGCATTCCCAGGAGAAGAAACCATGCAAGACAACACTATTCACCCACAAGACAGCGCGACTGGAGAGAGCACGACTACGGTCACCGGCATTCTCGACATCACCCACAATCGCGCCTCGCTGCACGTCGACGGCTATCTGCCCGGACCGCGAGACGCACATGTGCCGACGCGTTTGGTCCGCGAGCACGGACTCCGCCGCGGCGATACCCTCACCGGCGCAGTCGGACCCAAACGTGACGGCGTCAAACTCGCACCGCTGGTCCGAGTCGACCGCATCAACGGCCTGCCACCCGGCAATGCCAGAACACGAGCGCACTTCGCCGACTTGGTCCCGCTCTATCCGCAGGACCGTCTGCGGCTGGAGACCGAACCACATGAGCTGACCACGCGCGCCACCGATCTGGTCATGCCGATCGGCAAGGGCCAGCGCGCCTTGGTCGTCGCACCCCCCAAGGCCGGCAAAACGTCCGTGCTGCAGTCCATCGCACATGGCATCGCCAAGAATCATCCCGAATGCCAGCTGATGCTGGTACTGGTCGGAGAACGCCCGGAAGAGGTGACCGACCTGTCCCGCGCGGTGCCGGCCGAGGTCGCCGCCGCGACCTTCGACCAGCCCGCCCACGAACACATCGCGCTTGCCGAATTGGCCATCGAACGTGCCAAACGCCTCGTCGAAACGGGCCACGACGTGGTCGTTCTGCTGGACTCGCTGACCCGGCTCGCCCGCGCCTACAACCTGGCGGCCGCCGGGTCCGGCCGCGTCCTCTCCGGTGGCGTCGACGCCGGCGCACTGGCGCCACCGAAGAGATTCCTCGGCGCCGCTCGCAATATCGAGAACGGCGGCTCGCTCACCATCATCGCCACGGCCCTGGTCGAGACCGGCTCGCTGGCCGACACCGTGATCTTCGAGGAGTACAAGGGAACCGGAAACGCCGAACTGAAGCTCGATCGGCACCTCGCCGACCGCCGCGTATTCCCCGCGATCGACATCAGCCGTTCGAGCACACGCAAAGAGGAACTGCTGGTCTCCGCCGATGAGCTCACCGCCACCGGATTCCTGCGAAAGACCCTCTCGGGCCGCGACCCGCAGCAAGCACTCGAACTACTGCTGACCGGCCTCGGACAAACTCAAACCAACGCCGAATTCCTGAGCCAGATCCGCTCCACAGGCTGAGACGGTGTCCTGTTCGGCACTCATCCAGCGTGCCGAGTGCGGCGTGTCACGCTTCCAGTCCGGCCGCGGTCAGGGTGAGGTGCCGAGCCAACGTCTCGGCCGCGGTGTCGGCGTCGCGGGCCAGTGCCGCCTCTTCCAGGCACCGGTGTTCGGCGGCGTCGTCGCGGTCGGGGTTGCGGTGGGCCGACCAGCGGCGGGCCAGCTCGCTCGCGGTCCACAGTCGGTCGAAGGTCTCCAGCAGGACCGGGTTGCCGCAGCCCTCGAGCAAGGTGCGGTGGAAGAGCCGGTGGGCTTCGGACCATGCGTCGCTGTAGTACTCGCTCTCCTGCGGCACCCACGCCGGGGTACGGGCCAGACGGTGGTGGGCGGCTCGTACCCGGGCCTCCCAGTCGACGTCGCCGCGCTCGATGGACATGCGCAGCAGGATCGGTTCGATCGTCCGGCGGGCCTCCGCGATTTCCTGCCAGCGGCGATCGGAGAAGTCGGGGACGGCGAAGCCGCGGTTGGGTAGCCGGTCGGCCAGGCCCTCACCGACCACCCGCACCAGCGCTTCGCGGACGACGGCCAAGCTCACGCCCTGCTCCTTGGCGAGGTCCTGCGGTTTGAGGGCGTCACCGGGTGCATAGTCCCCGCGCATGATCGCGTCCCGCAGGTGTGCGTAGACCTGGTCGGACAGCATCTGCTTTCCTGACGAGACCGCGGTGGAAGCCGTACGGGTCATGTTCAAAGCATAGACGATCCGTCATATAATCGATTATTCGTGCTATCGTCGATTCAACGGTGCTGGTGATGTTTCAACGCAACCCCTTGCGGATCTCCCCGGCTCCACCCACAGCACGGCAGGAAAGGAACGACGCGATGAGCGCCAACAACCCCTTCGCTCGCCTCCCCGAGGCGGCCTCCTTCACCGTCACCAGCACGACCGTCGCCGACGGCGCCGCCTGGTTGCCCGAGCAGTTCTCCTCCGGGGTCCCTGGCGGGAAGGACGTGTCTCCACAGCTGTCCTGGATCGGCGCGCCGAAAGGCACCAAGAGCTACGCCGTCACCGTCTACGATCCCGACGCCCCCACCGGGTCCGGGTTCTGGCACTGGGCGGTCGCCGACATCCCCGCCACCGTCACAGAGCTGCCCGAAGGCGCTGGCGACGACACCGGCTCGGGCTTGCCCGATGGCGCCTTCCAGCTGCCCAACGACGCGCGCGTGGCCCGCTTCCTCGGCGCCGCACCACCGGCCGGACACGGCCCGCACCGCTACTTCGTCGTGGTGCACGCCCTCGACGTCGAGTCCATCGGCGTCCCGGCCGACGCCACCCCGGCCGTCCTCGGCTTCACCATGGCCGGCCATACGCTCGGCCGTGCGGTCCTGACCGCCACGGCGGAAACGCCGGGCGAGCACCCCGCAGGCGAGGGCATCGAACGGATCGAGGTCTCCCGGCTCATCCCCGCCTCCTCCGGCGCGATCTTCGCGGTCCTGACCGACCCTATGGGCCACGTCGACATCGACGCGTCGGGAATGCTGCTCGACGCCGAAGGCGAACCGGTCGAACGGCCCGGCGACCGGTTCCTGGTCCATATGGACCGGGAAGCCCTCGGGGATCTCCCGTTGGGTAAGTACGACGTCGAGGTTGTCATCACCAAGCTCACCCCGGACCAGGAAATCGCCTGGACCGTCGAAGGACGGACCCGGCCTCATGTCCGCCACATCTACGGCTACCGGCTGGAACCCACCGAAAACGGCACCCTCGTCACCTCGTATTACGACTGGTCGGAGATCGATGAGGACTGGAAGAAGCGCCTCACCTTCCCGGTGGTTCCCGCGTCCGCCCTCAAGGCGACACTCGGGATCCTCGAGCGCACCGTCCGCCGGAGAGCCGCCGCCTGACCAGCCGCCGAGGTCGGCGGTGGCTTCGCGGCTCCGGCTGTCTGTCGACTTGCCCGACAGCCGGTGCCGAGCAGCCCTCGTCCGCAGCAGTTGATCACCCGCTCATGCCGCGGATCGCAGATTCATGGTCCTGGCCTCGGAAACGCGGCTGGGGCGCGGCCTTTCGAGTTCAAGGCTCGAGGTAAAGCCGCTCGTTCGGCGAATGAGGTAGCCGGGATGAGGTCCGCGCCGAGAAGCCCGGCCGCTGTGTGCGGCCTGGCCGCTGACTTCGCCCGCGAGCGCTACACCCGTCAGGCGTCGAAGCGGCGACGGGAGGCTTCGATGTGGCCCAGGTGTTCATGGGTCCAGTCGCACATGCGGTGAACCGTCTCGCGTAGGGCTTGGCCGGGTTCGGTGAGGGTGTAGTCGACTCGCGGCGGAACGGTGGGATGCACGGTTCGCTCGACCAGGCCGTTGCGCTCGAGCATGCGCAGGTTCTGGGTGAGCATCTTGTGGCTGATGCCCTCCACTTCATTCCGCAATTCGCCGAAGCGCAGGGTGCGTGCGCCCAGTGCCTCGATGATCAGGAGCGCCCACTTGTTGGCGACGTCCGAGAAGATCTCTCGTGCCAACGAGTCGGCGCGCCTCAGGTCCGCTTCGTTGGGCAAGCCGCTGAACTGCTTGGTCACCATGTGGTTCCCCAGTCACTGAAAAGTGCGTTCTTCCATGTCATCGAATACTCTCCTACGGTTCCCAAGTAACCACAAGAGAGCATCAGCGAGCTCTCATGGCAAATGGAGGCAGGTAATGGCCATCACCCTGGTGAACCCGCGCGGATTGCCGCAGATCGATGCCTACCGGCAGGTGTCGATCGCGACCGGGTCGAAGCTGATCTTCGTCGCCGGGCAGGTCGCCTGGGATGCCGATGGTGTCACGGTCGGCGTAGGTGACCTCGCCGCTCAGGTCGAGCAGTGCTACCTCAACATCGCCACGGCCCTGACCGAGGTCGGTGGTTCATTCGATGACGTGGCCAAGCTGACCGTCTACGTCGTCGACTGGAATCCCGACAAAATGCCCCTTCTCCTGGAGGGAATCACTCGGGCGGCCGCGAAGCTCGGGGTCACCCCGGTGCCGCCGGGCACGCTGCTGGGCGTTGCGGCCCTGGACATTCCCGAACATCTGGTCGAGATCGAAGCCACCGCGATCATCGACTGAGCAATGTCTTTCGCCTCGAGCCTGCGCTCGGCTGCCCTGTCAACTGTCTTTCGGGCGGGTCAGTGGCATGCCGAAAGCGGCGAATAGCGTCGGTTCGAGAAAGGCGGTAATGGCGGCGATCCCGTCCGCGCTAGTGGTGATGACGTGTATCGAATGGGCTTCCAGGATGCCGTCCACGCCCCGGCGGTATTCGGCGACAGCGGGTTGGCCGTTGGCAGCCGTGGGGATCAGCATGAGGTCGCCGGGCTCGGCGAAGGCACACTTGGCAAGGAACCGGGTCACAGCGTCGCGTCCGGTGAACCACAGTGGCATCGGCGGCATCTCGAGCCTGATGTCGGCCGCCAGTAGCTCGGTGAGGGCTGCGAGGTCGGCGTTCTCGAATGCCGCGCAGTAGCGGTCGAGCAGTTCGCGGCGTTCGGCGTCTTCCGGTTCGGTCACGTTTTCGTCGGTGGGGGCGACCTCGGCGAGATGGGCACGGGCCCGCTGCAGAGCGCTGTTGACCGCGGAGGGGGTGGTCTCGAGCAATTCCGCCACTTCGGCGGCGCTGAACTGTGCGACGTCGCGCAGAATCAACACAGCCCGCTGACGCGCGGGCAGTTCCTGCATGGCCGTCACCACCGCCAGTCGGACACTTTCCCTGGTGACAAGTGCCGTTTCCGGTGTCAAGGCGTCGGGCAGCGGCTGCATCCATTGGTATCCACCGGCGTCGCCGTCGAGAGCCGCATCGGGGTCGACCGAGCCTGCGCCGAGTCCAGTCGGCAGCACCCGGCGACCGCGGTTCTCCAGTGCGCGCAGGCACGCGGTCGTCGCGATGCGATACAACCAGGTGCGCAGCGCAGCGCGTTCCTCGAACGCCGGATAGCCGCGCCAACCACGCAGGTACGTCTCCTGGACGAGATCCTCGGCGTCATGCACCGAACCGAGCATGCGATAACAGTGCGCGATCAGTTCGGCACGGAACGGCGCCGCCTGCTCGATGAAGTCCTCCTGGACCGGCACGGTCGTACTCCTAGGTCTCGACGTGGCAGGGATGGGCACCCCTACCAGTACAGATACGTCCGGCGGCCGAAATTCATCGGTCGGTTCGTAAAGGAAAGCGATCGGTTGGCACCCACCGATGAATCGCGGCAGTGCGACGTATCTGAATTGGTGGGGCCTCGAGCACATCACCAACGAAAGCGAATACGACCGTGAACGAACTACTCGAGCCGGACGGCCTCGAAGGCACGACCTCGATCGTCACAGGAGCCAGCCGTGGATTCGGCCGAGGCATCGCGAGGGCGCTGTCCGCTGCCGGCGCACATGTCGTCGGCGTCGCCCGGACCAGCGCCCAGCTCGACGCCGTGCGCGACGAACTCGGCGCTACCTTCACCGCGGCGGCCGCCGACGCCGCCGATCCCGCGACTGCCGCGCGACTCCTCGACGAGCATCGACCGCGCACGGTGGTCTTGTGCGCGGGAGCCGCTCCGCGGATGAGCCCGTTGCAGGATCAGACGTGGGAGACCTTCAGCCAGAACTGGAATGTCGACGTAGCCCAGGCGTTCCACTGGATTCGCGAAGCGCTGCGGCGCCCGCTGGCACCGGGTAGCTCGGTGATCGCGATCTCCAGCGGCGCCGCGATCAACGGATCGCCGCTGAGCGGAGGCTACGCGGGGGCGAAGGCCACCGTCAGGCTCATCACGAGCTATGCCGCCGTCGAGTCGGAGCGGGCCGGGCTGGGGATCAGGTTCGTGTCCGTCCTCCCCCAGTTGACGCCGGCCACCGACCTCGGGGCCGCGGCGGTGGCGGCCTACGCGCAGCGGCAAGGTGTCGATGTCGACACGTTCGTGCGGTCCTTGGGACCTGCGCTTACCCCGGAGCAGGTGGGTAAATCGGTTCTGGAAATCGCGACCGCCGAACACCCGGTCCACCACGCGAACACGCTTACCTCCGCGGGCATATCACCGCTGGCCTGAACGACCGAAACCGAAAGGAAGGCATCGCAATGAAAACACCGCCGATCGTCCCGCCACAGGAGTGGCAGGCAGCGTGGCAGGAACTGCTCGTGAAAGAGAAAGAGTTCACCCGTGCACGTGACGCGCTGGCCGCCCTGCGACGGCGGATGCCGTGGCAGACCGTGGACAAGCAGTACGTGTTCGAGGGACCGGAGGGCAAGGCGAGCCTGCTCGACCTGTTCCAAGGTCGCCGTCAGCTGATCGTCTACCGCGCCTTCTTCGAACCCGGCGTGGACGGCTGGCCCGACCATGCCTGCCGCGGCTGCTCGATGATGGCCGATCATGTCCCCAACCTCGCCCACCTCAACGCCCGCGACACCAGACTCGTGTACGCCTCCCGCGCACCGCAGGCGGACATCCAGCGCCTGAAGGCTCGGATGGGCTGGGAGATGCCCTGGTACACCATCACCGACGACTTCGACGCCGATTTCGGCGTGGACGAATGGCACGGCACGAACGCGTTCATCCGCGACGGCGACCGCGTGTTCCGCACCTACTTCATCAACAACCGCGGCGACGAAGCACTCGGCACCACGTGGAGCTACCTCGACATGACGGCGCTAGGACGTCAGGAACGGTGGGAGGACTCCCCGGAGGGCTACCCGCAGACCCCGCCTTACGAATGGTGGGACTGGCACGATGCATACGGCCAGCATGAGCCGTCGCGGTGGTTCGGCGACCCCGACCCGGACAACCCCGATGACCAACGGCCGCCGCGAGCCGACTCGAAGGGTCGCGCCGCCACCTGATCGACAATTCGCGCTTCGTTCGGCGCATTCCGAAAGTCTTCGCTGTCACGACCGAGTACTACCTGGTGCCGGTCGTGACAGCACACCGGCGGCCGAGCGAGTCAGCGGCGGATGGCACGCACTGACCGGCACGCGCCGGCCAACTGGGATACCGGCCGACCAACGGCTCGCCGAGGACGAGAAGAACTTCATCGACCTACCACGGTCCTCGTACTTCCTGACCAAGGAGCACATGCTGCTCGGCTAGGAGACCGTGGCGAGCCGCGGTCCTGCCGACAGGTGCCGTTGCGGTACCGAAGACGCTCAGCGACCAGGGAAGTGCGCCTCGCGATACGCCCCGAATCGGGCATCCACTTGCTCGGCGGTCAGGCCGAAGTCGTCGAGGGTGTAGCGGTGGGCCGGACGTGCGGCGCCCGAGGTGCCTTCGGCGTGCAGCGCGATCATCGCGGCGGTCGCTTCCTCCGTCAGCGGCAGGTCGAAATGACGATAGATCGACTGGACCGTGCCGATCGGGTCGGCGACGAACTCGCCGTAGTCGACATCGCAGAACTGTGCCGCGTCGTGCCGCTTGCGGTCGGTCAGGAAACGTTCCGCGCCCCGCGCCCAGAGATCCAGTTGCGCCGCGCCGACCACCGGTCCGCGGAATTTGTCCGACCAGCCCGCGGACGCTTGTTCGTTGAGGCTGCACACCGACGCGATGATCGTGCGCGGGTCACGGTGCATCTGGATGATGAGCGCATCCGGATAGACCTCGAAAATGGCGTCCAGGGCGAACAGATGGCTGGGATTCTTCAGCACCCAGCGCTTGTCGGCGTCCGGCAGCCCGATCAGCTGGAGGTTGCGCCGGTGCCTGCGGTAGGCGGGAGTCCAATCCCGGTCCCGCAGCCATTCGGAGTAGCGGGGCAGGTAGGCCAGGCACTCGTAGGACACCGACATGGCCGATTGCCGCAGCAGCTGCCAGCACTCCTCGACCTGGTCGGCGGAAATATGGTGCACGCCCATGAATTCCGGGTGCTCCACGTGGTGCTTCTCGTAGGCCGCCGCGAGGCGCTGGTACACCGGGTTGCTCGCCCACGTCTCCCGCGGCGGGCGCGGCTGCGGCATCTCGGTCAGCCACATCTCCAGTCCCTGGTGCGCCGGGTCGGCGTTGAGCAAGCGGTGCACGGCCGTCGTACCAGAGCGCGGCAGCCCGGTGACGAAGATCGGCCGCTCGATCGCCACTTCCGCGTGTTCCGGAAAACGTTGCCAGGCCGCCTCGCTGAGCAGGCGGGCGATCAGCGCGCCGCGCAGGAAAGCGCGATTGACCTTGTTGCCGAACGGCGTGAGCTCGGCGTCTTTGACGTAGGACTCGAGCAGCACCTCGAGCCCTTCGCGATAATCGTCGGTACCGAAATCATCCAGCCCGACCACTTTGGTGGCCGAGGCGTGCAGATCGTCGATGGTCCCGACGTCGTCCCTACCGATCACGGTCATCTCCTAGTGGTGGTATTCGCCGCCGTTGACGTCCAGGCACGCGCCGGTGATCGCGCGCGACAGGGCGGACGCGAAGAACACGACCGCGTCGGCGATCTCGTCGGGTTCGGGCAGTTTGCGCAGGTCGATGGTCTGCGCGGTCTCGGCGTAGACCTCCTCGGCGGTGATCCCCCGCTGCTGCGCCAGGTAGTTGAAGTACCACTTCAGGTTGTCGGCCCAGATATAGCCCGGCGCAACGGAATTCACCCGGATGCCCTTCGGGCCGACTTCGGTGGCCAAGCTCTGCGCGAGCGCGAGCAGGCTGGACTTGGCCATCTTGTACGGTCCGAAGGTCCGCCGCGAATGGCGCAGCACCGCCGAGTTGATCATCACAACCGAACCCTTGGTCTCGGTGAGCGCGGGCACGAAGAGCCTGGTCAGCCGCAGGGCGGCCAGCACGTTGGTCTCGAAGCCCGCCCGTACCTGGTCCAGGTCGACGTCGAGGAGATCGACGATGGGCGGGATGGCGAAGGCATTGTTGACCAGCGTGTCGACCTTGCCGAACGCGCTGAGCGTGGTCTCGACCAGATGCACTGCGGCGGCCTCGTCGTTGATGTCGGTCGGCACGACCACGGCGCGCCTGCCGAGTTCGGTGATCTCCTTGGCCACCTCGGTCAGGCGCGACTCCGTCCGCGAGGCGAGCACCACGTCCGCACCCGCCTTGGCGCTCTGCACGGCGATGGCACGGCCCAGCCCCGGCCCGACACCCGACACCACAACAACCTTGTCTTGCAACAACATCAGCCGAGCATCCTCTCCGCGACGGCCACCTGCCGCGCCGCGATCCGCTCGCGCCACTGCTGCGGCGTGACGCGCGCCTGGTCGTAGAACGGCAGCCGCTCGGGCAGGTCGGCGACCGGCACGACCTCCACGGTCGGCCCGTCGTCGGGTTTCATGTCCCTGGACAGCCGCTGCCAGCGGAACTGCAGATATCCCCGGTTGTGTCCGGTGCGTTCGATCCAGTTGGCCAGGCCGGGATCGCGCTCGCTGACCACCAGCCGGATCATCCCGTCCGGGTCCACGCGCGCCTGATCGGCGGTGAGGCTGGTCTGGTGGTTGATGTAGTCCAGCGACAGGTACCACATGCTGCCGAGCTGGAACCCCTGATACGGCGCGTCGGATTTCGGCACCGTGATGATCATGGCCTGGTCGTCGTCCAGGTCGTAGTGGCCGACCGAGGAGAACTGCGTGGTGAGCCCGCCCGGCGTCGAGCGCGGTTCGGTCAGGGTGTTCACCGGCAGGTTCAGATAGAACCACTCCGGGAAGGCCAGGAACGTCTTCAGCCGCGACACCAGCATCTTCCCCGCCACGCCGTACCGCTTGGTCAGCACGTCCTTCGTCAGCGGCGGCGGGGCGTCGCCGATCCGGTCCACCCGCTGGATGCGGATCGTGCCCGCCGTCTCGGTCGACCAATCGCTGTAGACCTCGCGCACCACGAGCATCGCCGCGTCGGGGCTCAGGTGCACGTAGCCGGGGCGTGCCGCGCCCGGACCGAACCGGATCTCGTAGGAGCCGTCCGCGCCGATCTCGAGTTCGCGATCATCGAATGCGGTGAGGCTGTCGGGCACGTCCACGGGCGAATAGTCGCCGTTGAGGACCTGGAAGCTCAGGTCGCGGGTGGTGCCGCGGGTGCCGGTCACCACGTATTCCGCGTCCGGCCGCAGGTAGGAGTGGAAGTACAGGGTGTCCGGGTTGTCCAAGCCCATCTTGGTGTACGGGCCGGTGGACTGCACGAAGAACGGGAAGTCCCGCTCGTAGGCCCACGCCATCTGCAGCGACGCGCGGATGCTGCCCGCCAGATAGTCGTAGCCCTCGACGAGGTCTTGTTCGGTGCGGATGTGCGCGGCTCCGGTGATGATCTGCTCGGCGGCGGCGATGGCGTCCGCGAACGGCTGGGTCAGCAAGAGGCTCTCTCCAGTGTTCCAAATATGTACCACTCTGGTACATTTCGATAGGAGAAAGATTAGAACGTGTTCTAGGAGTGGTCAATGGTCGGCCGTCGGTCCGCGCCAACCGCGCGGGTGGTTCAGGTGCTGGATTTCTTCGTCGAGCAGCGCGGCAAACGCTTCGGGCTCTCCGAACTCGCCCGCGAGCTGGACCTGGCCAAGCCGACCTGCCTGGGCATCCTCACCGAGCTGACCGCGGGCGGCTACCTGATCCGCGACGCGGAGACCCGCACGTACGGACTCGGACCAGCGCTGATCGCCGCAGGCCGGGTGGCGCAGGACAGTTTCGCGATCTCCGCGCTGGCCCGTGTCGAGCTGGAGAAACTCACCGCGCGCTATCGCACGACCTGCACCGCGTCGGCCGTGGTCGGCGAGCAAATCATGGTGCTGGAAAGCACCGGTCCCGGCCTGGTCAAGGTGGGCGCGGCCTACCATTTCGCGCCACCGGTCGGCCTGATGTACGTGCTGTGGGACACCGACGCCGCCTTCGACGCCTGGCTCGCCAAGCCGCCTGCGGTGCCGCTGCGGCAGGACGAGGCGCGCCTGCGCCAGGTGGTCGCCGAGTGCCGCGAGCGCGGGTTCCTGGTGGAGAGCATGACCGCAGCGGGTCGGCGACTGTACTCGCTCCTGGCCGGGGTCGCCGATCGTGATCTACCCCCTGAACTGCGTGAACTGGTCGCCGAGCTGGTGACCAGTCTCGGCGAGCGGGTCTATCTGGGGTCGGATCTGCGGCCACGCAAGGAGCATGCGGTGAGCCTGCTCGCCGCACCCACCTACGACGGCGACGCCAGGCAGAACATGGTGCTCACGATGTACGTCGGCACCTCGATCACCGGTGCCGAGATCGCCCGGCGCGGCGTGGCGCTGATCGCCGCCGCCGACGCGGTGACCGCGAGCTCGGGCGGTCGCAAACCATTGACCGATAACCGAAACGTGTCCTAATTTTGCGGTGTGAGCCAGTACGCGAAGTCGACGGCGAGCACCTACGAGCTGCCCCATCTGGACACGCTCGAGGCCGAGTCGGCGCACATATTCCGTGAAGTGGCAGCGACATTCGAACGCCCGGTGTTGCTGTTCTCCGGCGGCAAGGACTCGGTGGTGATGCTGCACCTTGCGGCCAAGGCCTTCTGGCCCGCGCCGCTGCCGTTCCCGGTGCTGCATATCGACACCGGGCACAACTTCGACGAGGTGATCGCCTACCGCGACGCCACGGTGGCGCGCTTGGGGCTGCGCCTGGTGGTCGGGCGGGTGCAGGACGACATCGATGCGGGGCGCGTGGTCGAGGAGACCGGTCCGCGTGCCTCGCGCAACCGGTTGCAGACCACCACGTTGCTGCGCGCGATCCAGGAGGGATCGTTCGACGCCGTCTTCGGCGGCGCGCGCCGCGACGAGGAGAAGGCTCGCGCCAAGGAGCGGGTGTTCAGTTTCCGCGACGAGTACGGCCAGTGGGATCCGCGCAGGCAGCGCCCGGAGCTGTGGAATCTCTACAACGGCAGGCACCGGCCGGGCGAGCACATCCGGGTGTTTCCACTGTCGAACTGGACCGAACTGGACATCTGGAACTACATCGCCGCCGAGGGCATCGAGCTGCCCGCGCTGTACTACGCGCACCGCAGGCTGGTGGTACAGCGCGACGGAATGTTATTGGCGCACACAAGATTTCTCGAACTCCTCGACGGCGAGCGGCCATACGAGGCCACCGTGCGATTCCGCACCGTCGGCGACGCCACCTGCACCGGCTGCGTCGAATCGACCGCGACCACCCCGGCGCACGTGGTGGCCGAGGTCGCCGCCGCGCGGGTCACCGAGCGCGGCGCCACCCGCGCCGACGACCGCATCTCCGAGGCAGGCATGGAAGACCGCAAACGCGAAGGCTACTTCTGATGACGACCACCACCTTGTTGCGCCTCGCGACCGCGGGCAGCGTCGACGACGGCAAGTCGACCCTGATCGGACGCCTGCTGTTCGATTCCAAGACCCTCTTCACCGACCAGCTCGCCGCGGTGGAGCGCACCAGCCGCGACCGCGGCGACGACTACCCGAACCTGGCCCTGCTCACCGACGGCCTGCGCGCCGAACGCGAACAGGGCATCACCATCGACGTGGCGCACCGGTATTTCGCCACGCCCAGAAGGAAATTCATCATCGCCGACACCCCCGGGCACGTGCAGTACACCCGCAATATGGTGACCGGCGCCTCCACCGCCGATTTGGCGCTGATCCTGGTGGACGCCAGGAAAGGCGTGGTGGAGCAGACCCGCCGCCACGCTTTCCTCGCCGGCCTGCTGGGCATCCCGCACCTGGTGCTCTGCGTGAACAAGATGGATCTGGTCGGCTGGTCGCAGGATCGGTTCGAGGAGATCCGCGCGGAGTTCGCGCGATTCGCCTCCAAGCTCGACGTCTCCGACCTCGCGTTCGTGCCGGTGTCGGCGCTGCACGGCGACAATATCGTGCACCGCGGCGCCAGCATGCCGTGGTACGAGGGCACTCCCCTGCTGCACCACCTCGAAGAGGTGCACATCGCCTCGGATCGCAACCTGATCGACGCGCGGTTTCCCGTGCAGTACGTCACGCGCAGGCACGCCGAGGATTTCCGCGGCTATGCGGGCACCGTGGCAGGCGGGGTGTTCAAGCCGGGCGACGAAGTCGCGGTGCTGCCTTCCGGATTCACCACCACGCTCACGGCGATCTGGGGCCCTGGCGGCACGCCGGTCGCGGAAGCCTTTCCGCCGCAAGCGGTCACGATCCAGCTCGCCGACGAGCTGGACATCTCCCGCGGCGACCTGATCTGCCGCCCCAACAACCGCCCGCACGCGGGGCGCGACCTGGACGCGATGGTGTGCTGGTTCGCCGAGGACGCCCAGCTCACCCCCGGCGCCACCTATACGATCCGGCACACCACCCGCGCCGCCACCGCCGAGGTCCGCTCCCTGGACTACCGGCTGGACGTCAACACGCTGCATCGGGACGAGGACGCGGAGTCGTTGTCGCTCAACGAGATCGGACGCGTCCAGCTGCGCGCCCGCCATCCTCTGCTGTTCGATCCCTACCGGCGAAACCGTGCCACCGGCAGTTTCATCCTGGTCGACGAAACCACCAACAACACCGTCGCCGCGGGCATGATCACCGGCCCGACCCTGCCGTCGGCCCGGGTGGTCTGGCATTCCACCGCGGTCGGGCGCGACGAGCGCGCCACCCGCGGCCTCACTGTCTGGCTGACCGGCCTGTCCGGCTCCGGAAAATCCACCGTCGCGGTGGAACTGGAACGCAGGTTGGTGGCCGCGGGCCGCCCGGCGTTCCTCCTCGACGGCGACAACCTGCGCCACGGACTCAACTCCGACCTCGGATTCAGCGCGGCCGACCGCGTGGAGAACGTCCGCCGGGTCGGCGAGGTCGCCAGACTGTTCGCCGAAGCCGGAGTGGTAGCGGTTGTTTCGCTGATCAGCCCGTACCGCGCCGACCGCGACCGGGTCCGGGCCATGCACGAGGAGGCGGGCATTCCGTTCCTCGAGGTGTTCGTCGACACGCCGCTCGCGGTCTGCGAAGCGCGCGATCCCAAGGGTATGTACGCCAAGGCACGAGCGGGCGAAATCCGCGGCTTCACCGGCATCGATGATCCCTACGAGGTACCAGTGAACGCGGACATCGTCCTGCGGCCGGACCACGGCGACCCCGCCTCGATGGCCGCGACCATCATCGCGCGACTGACTCGGATGGACTGAACCTCGGCCTGGCCAGGCCGACGATGGACGCACCCGGTCAGCTGCACCCGCGGTCGTCTCGCAGCTGCCGCGCACCGCATGATCCGGTGCGCGGCAGCTTTCACCCCCGGATCAGCTCGGGAGGTCGTCGATCGATGCGGATTCGTTGCGGGACAGCGTGATTCCGAGATTGGCGGCGGTGCGATCGAGCTCGTCCTCATCGCCCTGCTGCAATTCGATGGTGGCGCCGTCGGAGGACAGCACCTCGACGTTGAGGCACAGCGACTGAAGTTCCTT
>NZ_BDBA01000113.1 GCF_001612745.1 Nocardia amamiensis NBRC 102102
TCTGAGCGTAGGTGAGTGATAGGTGGGTGCGTTCCATCTGCGCGCTGAGATGACGCGGGGACCGGCGGTCAGAGTGTCGTGGGGCGAGGGGTCTCATGGGCTGACGTAGTAGTGCATCCATGCCGCCTGTTCCTCCCCTGTATGCCAGTCGCCAGGTGCGCTACGTACGCGTCGCCAACCGCTGCGCTCGTACAACGCGATCGCCGCCGCACCGCGGGACTCCACGGTGAGCGCAGCACACTGTCCCCGGCTTGCCGCCATTCGCACGGACGCCGCCAGCAGTTGCGAACCGACTCCCGCCCGACGCGCGGACGGTATGACATACAGCCGGATGACCCACGCCACAGCGAGCGTGCCGACAGCTCTATGCACGGCCCAGGGAGGTTCGCCGCTTGTGCCGAGACCAACGTGTCCGACGACCCTCCCTGCCTGCTCGGCGACGCGAGCCGCGATCAGCTTCGACGGAGACAACCAAGCCATCGGGTCGGTCGGCCAGGTATCCGGGTACCGGTCGACCTCGTGTACTTGCCGGAGAGCCGCGGCGCAGCCGTGCAAATCGGCGGCGGTTCGTGGTCGGATGATCACGCTCATCCGACTGTGCTGGCCCGCCGATTGCTCGTTCGGCTAGGGCAATTTCCGACTGTCAGTCTGTTTTGGGGGCGTACACGCGGGGCGCAGTATTCGTTTCCCTGGTCCTGTCACAAGATCGCGTTGAAGTAGTTGAATTCGGATGTGATCGGGGTCCAGAGGGCGCACCCTGGAAGGTGCGAATCAGTACCCGCAATCCATGACGTGCTCGGAGTGGGAAACAGGCGATGACGTCTACGTCGAGCGGACCACAGGCCCTGCGTCGCGGACTGTACTCACTGCCAGGTCAGCCCGCGCGGGCGCGGCCGGGCGCGGTGTCGACGCTGTCCCAGCCGATGGGGCCGGGAACGTGGCGTGAGATTCCCCTGAATGGTGATACGCCTACCGTGACAATCGGGCGGTCGAGCGCGGCCGACATCACCGTGACAGCCGACGCCACCGTTTCCCGGCTGCACGCCATCATCGAACGCGTCTGCGATTGCTGGGTCGTCATCGACGACGGGCTGTCGAAAAACGGGACTTTCGTCAACGGCGAGCGCGTCGGCGGTCGCCGCAAACTCAGTTCCGGCGACCGGATTCGCATGGGCCGCTCACTGCTCATTTTCCGGGACGGCACCTCCTCGGCAGAGGAAATGACGATCGCACTTTCTGCGCAGCAGCCCTCCCGGAATTCGCTGACCGACGCCCAATATCTGGTGCTCGAGGCGCTGTGCCGCCCGTACGACGCGCGGAACGCGTATTCGTACCCCGCGTCGAACAGTCAGATCGCGCACGATTTGTGCCTGACTGTCTCAACGGTCAAGACGCACATGCGGGCGCTGTTCGACAAATTCCGCGTCCCGGCCTTGCCGCCGAATCAGAAGCGCTCGTTCTTGGTCGAACGTGCGATCGAAAGCGGCGTGATAGTCGAGCACGAGCGGTGATTATTCCGGCCGGGCTGCCGCGGAGCTCTGCGCAGCGCCCGGCTAGACCGGGTCGAACCCCGCTCCGGCGCCGCCGCGCGCGTTCGCGTCATTCATGATGGCGGTGATATTCGCGCCGACCTCCGGACCGAGGCACGGCACGCTCAGGTACCCGTTGACCATGCCGACGAGGGTCGTCCCCACCACGACCGGTGCGCCCGAATCACCCGGAACGACACACATCTGAGTCCAGGTGAGAGCGCCGCCGCCGAACACGTCGCCGTAGGTCAGCCCGCAGGTCCGCCCGGTGCCCCGGCCTTCCTTGCAGGCGATGTCCGGGAACTGCGCAGGGCCCCCGACTCCTGTGATCGTCGTGCCGCCCACCTGGTTCACGGGCACGACCTTGCCCGGATCGAACACGATCACGGCGTAGTCGAGTTCGCTATTGGTGTAGTCGAAGGTGCCGACGACGCCGGCGTCGCGGTTGGTGTCGGGCACGACCGTGGATCCCGCCGCTCCGCAGTGTGCCGCGGTGAACCCGACCAGCCGGCCTCCGGCGTCGCGCCCGATCGTGGTGAGAGTGCATACGTTCTGGTCCGCGACGATGATGCCGGAACCGCCGCCCAGCACGGCCGGTCCCTGGGCCTGTGCGGTAACTGACGACGCCCCGAATAGCGCGGCGGCCGCGGCGAGTGCCGCGGCAGCGCCAACGAGTTTCCTGAACATTGTCATCCGATAATTGAACCGCATTTGTCCGCGCGTCACGGATAAATGCCCATACGCATCCCCGGCCGGGCGCGTCGGTGGGACGAGTACACATTCGGCCCGCGACGTCGAGCCCGGCTGGGGCTGCTTTGCCACCAGACGAGACCTGCGCGTTACGCCACAGCCTCAGATGCGACGCGTGGCGCTCTCGTCCTCGGTGCCGTTCTATCGAGTGCGGTTAAACGGCGCACACGAACACGGCGACCGCGTTGATGACCGGCGGAAGGAGCAGCAATGGGGCACAGAATATGCCCAGAGGCCAGAACAGGCCCAAGGTAGCGGGCTCGACCTGGGCCGGAACCGCGGAATTATCCGCTACGGGCACAGGGGCCACGTCCGGGGCCGCGGAAGCAAATCCGGAACCGAGGGCGATGACCGGTGCGACCGCTACTGCCGCCGCCGTTGCGCGCATTTTGTTCGTGATCATGATGTCTCCTGCGACTGATTGATTCACTAGCCCTCGTCTGCTGAAGGCTGGCAGAATGCGAACACACCACCAACTTTGCTCGGAGGGCGCGCATGAGACCATCAGCCCCCGGGTCGGAATCATTCATACCGGGTGAATTCAGGACGCCGATATCGCGATCTGGCGCCGATGGCCGTTGGTCGGCGGCGCCCGCGATGGGGATCATCAACGACCATCGCGGCCCGCCGACACCGATCACGCGCTCGTCACCGCTGCCGGTTCCGGCTGCTCGGCCGATTCCGCCCGTCGGGCGCGCAGTAGGGCCGCGCCGAGCGCAGCGGCGGCGATGCTGAATCCAGCACTGATCCACGCTCCGGTCGACATGGCAGCGGTGAAGGCGTCCTTGGCCGGTTCTATGTAGCCGAGCCCGAACGCGGCGCCGATGGATTCGCGCGCCGCGTCGGGGGCGTCCCCGGGCATGTTCGAGGTGAATACCCCGGCCAGCACGCTGCCCAGGATCGCGATGCTGATCGCCAAGCCGACCTGCTGCAATGTGTCGTTCATCGCGGACCCGACGCCGGCGTGTTCGAGCGGGATGGCGCTCATGATGGCCGCATAGGCGGCCGGTCCGGCCAAACCGCCGCCGATGCCCATCACCAGCATGCTGACAAGGATCCCGAGGTAGCCGCTCGCTACGGCCAGGATGCCGAATGCCCCGCCCATGACGAGCAGACCGGAGACGATGAGCGTCTTATTGCTGAGCGTCTTTCCGAGGGTGGCGCCGAGCCCGTTGCAGACGGCCGCGGCCACGGCGTAGGGCAGCAGCGCCAGACCGGCTTTCATAGGTCCGTAGCCGAGCACGAATTGCAGGTATTGGGTGAGCATCAGCATGACCGCACCCATGCCGAAGACCATCAGCAGCAGCGTGAAGCAGGTGCCGGTGAAGTCCCGGCTGCGGAACACCGCCAACGGCAGCATCGGATGCGCCGACCGGCTCTCCCACACGACGAACGCGAGCGCCGTCACGGCGGCCAGCGCGATCATGCCGATGTTCCATTCCCGCTCGATGATCACGTAGACGGTCGCGCTGAGCGCCACGATGGATAACAGCACGCCGACGAGGTCGACAGGCCGCTGCTCTCCGGTGGTCTCCGGCATGAGCACCAAGGCCGCCACGATCGCCAAGACCGCCACCGGGATATTGAGCAGGAACACCGAACCCCACCAGTAGTCCTCGAGCAAAAAGCCGCCCAGTGTCGGTCCGGCGACGATGCCGACCATCGAGACCGTCGACCACGCCGCCATCGCCGTGCGGCGTTCGTCCTCGGCGAAGGTGGTCATCAGGATCGACAGGGTCGAAGGCATGAGCAGCGAGCCGCCGACGCCCATCGCGGCGCGGGCGGCGACGACCTGCCACGGTTCGGTGGCCAGTACGGCGGCCAGTGACGCCAGTCCGAACAGGGCCAGTCCGGTGATCAGTGCACGCCGCCTGCCGAATCGGTCGGACAGGCTGCCCGCGGTGAGCAGGAGGCCGGCGAAGACCAGCACGTACGCGTCCAGAATCCACTGGACGTCCGACGGTGTGGCGTTCAGTTCCCGAATCAGCGACGGGATCGCGAGATTGAGCACGGTGCTGTCGAGCATCAGCACCAGCAGGGACAGGCACAGGACTACCAGAACCCACCAGCGACGGGGGTCTCGTA
The DNA here is from genome assembly GCF_001612745.1 of Nocardia amamiensis NBRC 102102. Taxonomy (GTDB): domain Bacteria; phylum Actinomycetota; class Actinomycetes; order Mycobacteriales; family Mycobacteriaceae; genus Nocardia; species Nocardia amamiensis. The sequence goes on from NZ_BDBA01000113.1 coordinate 4,365, forward strand.
CAACGTTCGATTCCACTCGCACAGCGTACGATAAACTCGAACGGTGTGCGAGTGAATATAAGATCTAGGGGTGACCAAGCAGTTCACCTCGGTATGGACCCGGGAACCGCGCCAGCCCAAGACGTCCGGGCTCAGCCGCGATCAGATCATCACCGCGGCCGTCGAGATTCTCGACGCCGAGGGGCTGGAGTCGCTGAGCATGCGCAAGCTCGGTGCGAAGCTCGGCGCAGGCGCGACCAGCCTGTACTGGCATGTCGCGAACAAGGAGGAGTTGCTCGAGCTGGTGCTCGACCAGTTCTGGGGCATGGTGCAGACCCCGGAGCCAGAGCAGGCGTCCTGGCGTGAGCTGCTGACCACCTTCGCCTACAGCTTGCGCACGACGATCCGGGAGCATCCGTGGGTGGCGTCGCTGGTCGGGCAGTTGCCCAGCATCGGTCCGAATTCGCTCGAGGTGAGCGATCGGTTGCGGCGCGCGTTCGTCCGGGCGGGTTTCCAAGGCGTGGACATCTATCTGGCCGGAGGAACGGTGATGGGTTTCGTGCTCGGCCAAGTCATTCCGGAGATCGCCTGGGTGAAGGCATCGGGCGGGGCCGAGATGGACACCGACGGCATGCTGCGCGTGATGGAGGACCTCAGCGTCGGCTACCCCGACATGCTCGCGGATATGCGGGCTACCGCGCCGACGGATCCAGAGGTCGCGCGCGCCATGGCCTTCGATTTCGGCCTGCTCTGCGTGCTCGACGGCCTGGAGGCCCGTCTGCGCAACGCGGCGGGGCAATCGTAGCCGGAGTCGTTTCGGGCGGGCTCGGTCCGTATGACCACGCGGCGCACCGGGGCTGCGCCAACGCCCAGCAAGGCGTTGACGTCGACCACGAGGGCCGGACTCGCAGCGGTGCGCTGCACCCGAACCCGGAACGGACAGTTGATCGCGGATCTCACGATCCGCCCCGGGCTCATGACACCGGGCTGCCGCGCGACCGCGTCCTGCTTCGACACGTATTCGCACATCGGCGGGACCACTCGCTGCACGCGGTGACAGATGCGGCCTTCTGGTCTGCGAGCAGGTTTCGGCGGGGCGAACTCGACCCTGGGCCACCATCCGATCGCGGAAGAATTGCGGTCGATCGGTTCGCTGCGCCCTGCGCTGATGTCGTCGGAGGTCTCGCGCCTGGCCATGGCGTTCGAGGCCGCGATCGCGAGCTGACGTAGCCCGCGCATAACCAGCGGGTCACGGGCGTGCTGGAAGCTTGGATGGCATCTGGGCCTCCGACTAGTCTGACGTAGCGGATCGTTTGCCAACGCTACGAGCGATGGAGTGATGCCCGTGATCGCCGCCGACCAGCGCAGTGCTGTCGATGGACGCTGCGAACCGGGCCGGTCGCGTGCGGCGGTGCCGCGTGCGCGCGGCGATCTGGGTGCGTCGCCGGAAGGCCGCGATCGCCGGCGGATCGACAGAGCGTTGTGCGGCGTGCCGTCCGGCCGGCCGGACGTGCGCTCACCTGGTCGTAAACCGCTCGACGCCAGGCTATGCGGTCGCATCCGGCACCAGCGGCCGGGTACGGGAAGCGGCACGTGCGCCGATGCGCGGCAACCCGCGACCAGAGCCGAGGCGGCGTGACGCTGCCGAACCCCGATGCCGAATCGGAAGAGGGCGAAGAGGAACTCGACTACCGCTTCACGCTCGCGAACGAACGCACCTTCCTGGCCTGGATGCGCACCTCCTTGGGTTTGCTGGCCGGTGGTGTCGCGGTGCACACGCTGGTGCAGTCGTTCCGGATGGCCGGGCTCCGGCGCGCGATCGCGTTGAGCTGCCTGGTGCTGGCGGCGGTGGTCGCGGTCGGCGCGTACACGCACTGGCGGCGCGTCGGTGTGGCCATGCGGCAGGGTGGGCCGTTGCCGGACACGGTGCTGGTGCCGATCCTGTCCGCCGGTATCGCGATCGTCTCCGTGTTGGCAGGCCTGGCGGTGCTGCTGCGATGAACGCACCGCATTTGGCCGCCGAACGTACCGCACTGGCGTGGCGGCGCACCGCGGTGGCGTCGATGGTGGTCGGCACGCTGTTTCTGCACTACGCCCTGGGCAGTGGATGGCGTCCGTCCGCGATCGCGCCCATCGCCGCCGCGCTCGCGATGGTAGCGCTGGCCGGGGCCTGCTATGTACGCAATCGCAGCTTGCGCAGAGGCCGGTACGCACACGGTCATCCCGTTGTCGTCGCGTCGGCGGTTGCGGTCGCCGTCGTCGCGGTCGCTGCAGCCGGTTTTCTCGATCCACCGCCGTGAAAGGCAGGCAGACAGCATGGTTGGTCGACACGTGAGGAGGACGACAATGAGCACAGCGAGTGAGCCGAGCCGCTTCATCGTCGCGGAGCACCAACGTGCCGCCGCCGCGCTGCCATCGGCCGACACCGCCGATCTGGCCGACGCGGAACGCGGGTTCATCGCCGCGCTCGAGCCCGGCGTGGTGACCGCCGAAGACGGAACCGTCGTGTGGGACAACGACTCCTACGCCTTCCTGCGCGAACCCTGCCCGGCGTCGGTGCATCCCAGCCTCTGGCGGCAGTCCGGGCTGGTGGTGAAGCAGGGCTTGTTCGAGGTCACGGAGGGCACTTACCAGATCCGCGGGCTGGACATCTCCAATATGACCCTGGTCGAAGGCAAAACCGGTGTCCTGGTGATCGATCCGCTGATCTCCGCGGAGACCGCGGCGGCCGGTCTCGCGCTCTACCGGGCACACCGCGGCGACCGTCCGGTGACCGGCCTGATCTACACCCATTCGCACGTTGACCATTTCGGCGGCGCGCTCGGTGTCACGACCGCCGACGATGCCGCCGAAGGCCGCTGTCCGGTGCTGGCGCCCGCGGGCTTCGTGGAACACGCTGTGGCCGAGAACATTTACGCGGGCACGGCGATGGCGCGTCGCGCGGGATACATGTACGGCGCTGTGCTGCCGCGCGGCCCGCTCGGCGCGGTCGGGGCGGGCCTCGGCCAGACCACCTCGGTCGGCACAGTCACATCGATAACTCCGACAGTCGTCATCACCACGACCGGACAGGAGGAGACGGTCGACGGGATACGAATAGTCTTCCAGCTCACGCCCGGCACCGAAGCGCCCGCGGAGATGAACTTCTACTTCCCCGACCGTCGCGCACTGTGCATGGCGGAGAACGCGACTCACACCATGCACAACGTGCTCACGCTGCGCGGCGCGCTGGTGCGCGACGCGCATGTCTGGGCGAAGTACCTGACCGAGGCGATCAATCTTTTCGCCCGCCGGTCCGACGTGGTCTTCGCGTCGCACAACTGGCCGACCTGGGGCACGTCGCGGCTTGTCGAGTTCCTTGCGCTGCAACGCGATCTGTACGGGTACCTGCACGACCAGACGGTGCGGCTGCTGAACCAGGGGTACGTCGGCGCGGAGATCGCCGAAATGTTGACGCTGCCACCGGCCGTCGAACAGGCGTGGCACACGCGCGGGTATTACGGATCGGTCAGTCACAACGTCAAGGCCATCTATCAGCGCTACATGGGCTGGTTCGACGGCAACCCCGCGCATCTCTGGGAGCATCCGCCGGTCGAATCCGCGCGGCGGCACGTCGAATTCATGGGCGGCGCGGACGAAGTGCTGCGCAAGGCGAGGGTCTCCTACGACGCCGGGGACTACCGATGGGTGGCGCAGGTGCTCAACTACGTCATCTTCGCCGAGCCGGACCACGACGCTGCGAAAGAATTGCAGGCCAGCACCTTCGAGCAACTCGGCTATGGCGCGGAGAACGCGACCTGGCGCAATTTCTATCTCAGTGGAGCCTACGAGCTGCGCTACGGTTCGTTCGGGACGCCGACCAAGACCGAATCGCCGACCGTGGTCGCGACACTGACCGTCGACCAGATCTTCGACGCCTTGGCGTTGCGCGTCGACGGACCCAAGGCGTGGGACCATCGGTTGGTGACGGATTGGATCCTCACCGACGAGGACCGCACCCATCGGCTCGAACTGCGCAATGGGCGCCTCACCCACTTCGATGCGGTCCCCGGTATGTCCCTTCCGGAACCTGACGCCACGTTCACCCTGACCAAGGCCACGCTGATCCGAGTGCTGCTGGCGGGCGAGGACTTCGGCGTCGCCGCGGCCGCGGGCGACATCGTCATCGAGGGAGATGTCACCAAACTCGCCGAACTGGTGAACATCTTCGACGCGCCGGACCCCGATTTCGCCATCGTGACGCCGTGATCGCCAGGGGCGATAGCGGCGTGTGCCCGATGTCGTTGCCCCGGTCGGAGCATTGCTCGGCCGCATTCGAGGCCGTTGCCGACCGCGCTCAGACCGATGTCGGCAACGCCGCGATGTATTTGCCCGCGACGAAGCGCTGGATGAGCCGCACAGCCGGTCCACCGAGTCGCGTGTACCAGGCTGCGGGACGGGAGAACGCGATGACCAGCCCGTACACGGTTTCGTCGCCCGAGTCGTATTCGACCGCGAACAGTTCCTCGCCCGCCTCCGGATGCCCCGGCAATGTGCCGTACGCGAACCCTCGCCGGTCCGGTTCATCGAGCACGTACACCACGCGGCACGGCGCGGTGATCGCCACCGGACCGGCCCCGAGCCGTACGGTGATGGCGCTGCCAGGCTCGGCCGTCGGAGTGTCGGCGTATTGGAAGATCCCGGTGCCCTTCTGCATTCGATAGGCCAGGATCTCCGCGCCGACGTGCTCGAACAATGCGCGGCCCCGGCCGATCGGACGCCGCAGCCGGAATCGGTGATACCCCTCCGGCAGCACACCCTTGGTCGCTCCCACCTCGCGATACGTGAACGGTGGCCGGCCGAGCACATCCTCCATACGTCGATCTTCACCTCCCACGGTGTGGCGCCGCCACTGCTCACCTCGCACCGGCGATTCGCGGCTTTCCCTCGGCGGCGACGCGGCCTCTCCGCGATGGTGTTCGACGCGGCGGTCGGCGCGCTCGTGCGCTCACCGGCGGGCTTGGCCCGGTGCTGCCTGAGCGCGACGCCCCGGTTTACTGCGATCACAGCGGTTGCGGTCTGCTGACCCCCTCGCGCCCGGGTTCGTCCCGAAAGCCATCGACCGCTCGTGGACGGCGACGCGACCCCGCGCGAGCCCACCGGTTTGAGCCGCATCGGAGTGAGATGGAGCAGTCCGAGCGGGTCCAGATACTCGCGCGCGCGGCGCCCACTGCCCTCGGTGCGCGCTCCCCAGTGCAGGCACGGCGTCGCGCACCCCGGGTGACCGGACTCCAACGTGCCGATTCTGGTGCCGCGCCCGACTCGCCTGCCCACGGTGACCTCGGCGCGGACCGGCTCGTAGGTCGTGCGAAGCCCGCCGGGATGATCAATCGACACGACCGGCTTGCCGGCCACCGCTCCCGCGAACATCACTATCCCTTCTCCCGCAGCGAGCACGGCCTGCCCCTCGGCTCCGGCCAGGTCGACCCCGCGATGTCCGGGCAGCCAGTTGTGCGCGGGCTTGTCGAAGCGTCGCACCACCGCGGGCCGCGGTTGCAGCGGCCAGACGAACCGGCTCTCGGGTGCCGCGGCGGCCATCGGCTCCATCGACACGACCGCGACGACGCCGAACCCCAGTACCCACGCGAGATGTCGATGTACCCGCGTGCCGCTCGACGGAGTCATCGGAGCGAGACCGTCGAGGGCACCGCTTGAGCTGTGCATGCGGATTCGGGCTGCTCACACGAGGACACCCCGGACAACGCAGAGCTGGGTCCAAGATGGTCGTCCTCGGTCCCCGCGTCGGATTGCCGGAACCGGAACGGCGCACGACGCAGCAGTTCGGAAACGGATGGGAGGCAGACGGAACCCGCACACGCCCCGAGTGCGCGTTCCGCCACGTGTGGATCGGCCGCGGCCGGTGGCGCGGAGAAGACGCCCAGACCGAACAACAGCGGAATGAGCAACGTCGTCGTCGTGGAGATCGGTTTCATGCCTCCACTCTCCTGTGGCGCAGACGCCTCGCAGCGGCTGAACCACAGAATGTGGATAACCTCCTCGACTGTGAAAAATCAGTGTTCCACCTGGTCACGGCTTCGGATCCGGCCGATTTAGGTCTGGCCGCCCCCAGGCCGTAAACTGATCGAGCGGTCTGTGCGTGCACGGACCGACTTCGCGCGCCACCCGTGCTTGTTCGTAACGGCGCTGTTCGATCGAGCTCAACAGCTTTTTGGGTTCGCGGCAGCGTGTTCGGAACAGGGAATCGCCGGCTGGTCCCAACCCTCGCGGTCGGGTCCGACGATTCGGCGGCGCCAGGGCAGCGGATCGCCGATTCGCTGCGTCAACCGGCAACGAAAGAGAGATACGAGAGCCATGGCTGTCGTAACCATGAAGCAGCTGCTCGACAGCGGCGCACACTTCGGGCACCAGACGCGGCGCTGGAACCCGAAGATGAAGCGGTTCATCTTCACCGACCGCAACGGCATCTACATCATCGACCTGCAGCAGACGCTGACCTACATCGACAAGGCCTACGAGTTCGTCAAGGAGACCGTCGCCCACGGTGGCACTGTCCTCTTCGTCGGCACCAAGAAGCAGGCCCAGGAGTCGATCGCGGCCGAGGCGACGCGCGTCGGGATGCCCTACGTCAACCAGCGCTGGCTGGGTGGCATGCTCACCAACTTCTCCACCGTGCACAAGCGTCTGCAGCGCCTCAAGGAGCTCGAGGCCATGGAGCAGACCGGTGGTTTCGAGGGTCGCACCAAGAAGGAAATCCTCATGCTGACGCGTGAGATGAACAAGCTGGAGCGCACCCTCGGCGGCATCCGCGACATGCAGAAGGTGCCCTCGGCCATCTGGGTCGTCGACACCAACAAGGAGCACATCGCCGTCGGCGAGGCGCGCAAGCTGAACATCCCGGTCATCGCGATCCTGGACACCAACTGCGACCCCGACCTGGTCGACTACCCGATCCCGGGCAACGACGACGCGATCCGCTCCGCCGCCCTGCTCACCAAGGTCGTCGCCTCCGCGGTGGCCGAGGGCGTGCAGGCGCGCGCCGGTCTGTCCACGGGCGACGAGAAGCCCGAGGCGGGCGCCGGCGAGCCGCTGGCCGAGTGGGAGCAGGAACTGCTCGCGCAGGCCGCACCCGGTGCCGAGGCCGCCGAGTCCTCGGCCGAGGCCTGAGACTCGTCACCGCCGCGGCCTGAGCGACGGTCCCGGAGGCGGTAGCCTGCGTGACCACGGAGGGGCCCGCGAAGGGCGCAATTCAGACACTGTTTCGGCGGCGATCACGAGCGAGTGCCATCGTGATCGCCGCTACCAGAAACTCACACTTCCCAAAGGAGGCTCGCCGAGAATGGCGAACTACACCGCTGCCGATGTGAAGCGGCTCCGGGAGCTGACCGGCTCCGGCATGATGGACTGCAAGAATGCGCTGGCCGAGACCGACGGTGACTTCGACAAGGCCGTCGAACTGCTGCGCATCAAGGGCGCCAAGGACGTCGGCAAGCGTGCCGAGCGGACCACCGCCGAAGGCCTCGTCGCCGCCAAAGAAGGCGTCATGGTCGAGATCAACTCCGAGACCGACTTCGTCGCGAAGAACGCGGAGTTCCAGCAGCTGGCCGAGCAGGTCGTCGCTGTGGCGGCGGCCGCCAAGCCCGCCGACCTGGAAACGCTGAAGGCGCTGGACCTGGGCGGCAAGACCGTCGACGAGGCCGTGCAGGCGCTCGCCGCGAAGATCGGCGAGAAGCTCGAGCTGCGCCGGGTGATCTCGCTGAACGGCCCGGTCGCCACCTACCTGCACAAGCGTGCCTCGGACCTGCCGCCCGCCGTCGGCGTGCTGGTCGAGTACACCGGTGAGGGCGAGGCCGCGGCCGAGGCCGCCCGCGCCGCCGCCATGCAGGTCGCCGCGCTCAAGGCCAAGTACGTGACCCGCGACGAGGTTCCGGCCGACCTGGTGGAGAACGAGCGCCGCATCGCCGAGCAGACCGCTCGCGAGGAGGGCAAGCCCGAGGCCGCGCTGCCGAAGATCACCGAGGGCCGCGTGAACGGATTCTTCAAGGACGTCGTGCTGCTGGAGCAGCCGTCGGTCACCGATTCCAAGAAGACCGTCAAGGCGCTGCTGGACGAGGCCGGTGTCACCGTCACCCGCTTCGCCCGCTTCGAGGTCGGCGCGAACTGATCGCCGCACCCCCAGCGTGCAGGCCCCCCGTCGACCGTGTGAACGCCGGTTGACGGGGGGCCTTCTGCTGCCGCTCGATCCGAATAGGGCAGGATAGGTGCGGCTCCGCTTTGTTCTATGTCACAGGCGCCTGCCGTGCGCACCACTCGCCGGAAGAACGACAATCCACCGCCGAAGGAGACTGGAGACCCATGACGGACCCGGGGACCGACCGCCCAGGATATCGCCGGGTGCTGCTCAAACTGGGCGGTGAGATGTTCGGTGGAGGCAAGGTCGGGCTGGACCCGGACGTGGTGCAGACCGTCGCCGAGCAGATCGCCGAGGTGGTCGCGACGGGGGTCCAGGTGGCCGTGGTGATCGGCGGCGGGAACTTCTTCCGCGGCGCCGAGCTCGAGGAGCGCGGCATGGAGCGCGCCCGCTCCGACTACATGGGCATGCTCGGCACGGTCATGAACAGCCTTGCGCTGCAAGACTTTCTGCAGCAGCAGGGGGTGGACACCCGGGTGCAGACCGCGATCACCATGGGACAGGTCGCCGAACCCTATCTCCCGCTGCGCGCCAAGCGGCACCTGGAGAAGGGGCGCGTGGTCATCTTCGGTGCAGGCATGGGCATGCCGTACTTCTCCACCGACACCACCGCCGCGCAGCGTGCCTTGGAGATCGGCGCGGACGTGGTCCTGATGGCCAAGGCGGTGGACGGCGTGTTCACCGCGGACCCGCGGGTCGACGAGACCGCGACCATGTATACCGAGATCACGCACAAGGAGGTCATCGAGCGCGACCTCAAGGTCGCCGACGCGACCGCCTTCAGCCTGTGCATGGACAACCAGATGCCGATTCTGGTGTTCAATTTGTTGACCAAGGGCAATATCGCCCGCGCGGTCGCCGGTGAGAAGATCGGCACATTGGTTCGGTCCTGACACCCGCGGACCGCGGATCATGACATGACGACGCTGTGGAGGAAACGGTCGTGATTGAAGAAGCGCTCTTCGACGCCGAGGAGAAGATGGAGAAGGCCGTCTCGGTAGCGAAGGACGATCTCGGAACCATTCGCACCGGTCGGGCGAATCCGGGCATGTTCTCCCGGGTCGTTGTCGACTACTACGGTGCGCCGACCCCGATCACCCAGATGTCCAGCATCACGGTGCCGGAGCCGCGCATGGTCGTGATCAAACCCTACGAGGCGAACCAGCTCGGGCCGATCGAAACGGCGATCCGCAATTCGGACCTCGGTGTCAACCCGACCAACAACGGTGACATCATCCGGATCTCGGTGCCGCAGCTGACCGAGGAACGCCGCCGCGAACTAGCCAAGCAGGCCAAGGGCAAGGGCGAGGACGCCAAGGTCGCCATCCGCAATGTGCGCCGCAAGGCCATGGACGAGTTGGCGCGTATCCAGAAAGACGGCGAGGCGGGCGAGGACGAGGTCGGCCGCGCCGAGAAGGAACTCGACAAGACCACCGCCAAGTATGTCGGACAGGTCGATGAACTGGTGAAGCACAAGGAAGCCGAACTGCTCGAGGTCTGACGCCGACCGGGGGCAGGAGCCACCGGGCTGGTCCGGTCGGGGATGCCGCCCGGAGAACCAGCGGCATGAGCGGCAGGCCCGGAGGCGGTAGCTTGCGTAACCGCGAAGGGCGCCGGAACGCTGCCGGTGCGACACAGCGGAGGGCCCGCCAGGGCGGGGGATGAACGGAACGACGAGTGAGCGACGGGACAATCGTGGCCGAGAACGCCGCCGCGACCGGTGCGGCCGAGGAGCCGCCGGTGAACGGTAGAGCCGATGCGAGGCAAGTGCACGCGAACGATGCCGGCGTGTCCGAACCTCTAGCCACGTCCGAGGGCGATGCGGTCGCCGCCCATTCCGACCCGGCATCGAGCGGTTCGCGGGCGGGCCGTAATCTGCCTGCCGCGCTGAGCGTCGGCCTCGGGCTCGGCTTGTCGCTGATCGCGATCCTGCTGTTCGTGCCGAAGGTGTTCATCGGTGTCGCGGCGGCCGGAGTGGGCGTGGCGACCTGGGAGGTCGCCAAGCGTCTGCGGGAAGCGGACGTGCTCGTTCCCCGGGTTCCGCTGATCCTGGGTGGCCAGGCGGTGTTCTGGCTCGGCTGGCCATACGGTGCGAGCGGTGTCGCGGGCGCGTTCGCCGCCACCACACTGGTCTGCATGGTGTGGCGGTTGTTCGACCATGGTCTGCGCACCGCGCCGCGAAACTTCTTACGTGACACCGCCATCACGGTCTTCACGCTGGCGTGGATCCCGCTGCTCGCCTCGTTCGCCACCCTGCTGCTGCTCGAGCCGGACGGCAACCTGCGGGTGCTGACCTTCATGATCCTGGTGGTCTGCTCCGATGTCGGCGGCTACGTGGCGGGCGTGCTGTTCGGCAAGCACCCGATGGTGCCCTCGATCAGCCCGAAGAAGTCGTGGGAAGGCTTCTGCGGCTCGCTGGTGTTCAGCGTGATCGGCGGTCTGCTGACGGTGACGCTGCTGCTGGAGGCCAACTCGATGATCGGCGTCGTGCTCGGCGTCGGCTTGGTGCTGGTGGCCACCTGCGGTGATCTCATCGAATCGCAGATCAAGCGGGAACTGGGCATCAAGGACATGGGCACCCTGCTGCCGGGCCATGGCGGCATCATGGACCGCCTCGACTCCATGCTGCCTTCGGCGTTCGTTTCCTGGCTGGTGCTGTCCACCCTGCTCTGAGCGTTCAGCGTTGCTTGGCCCGGCGGCGCAGCTGCAGAATGCGCACACCGCCGACCGACGCCATGACCAGTGCGCCGCCGATCACCGACAGCAGCACCGTGACGCCGAGCGGAAGCGTGAATTCCCAGAAGAACAGGTTCACCTGCACCTCATCGAGGTTCTGCACGATGAAGATCAGCAAGACGACCAGGATCAGGACGCCGACGACCAGCCCCGTCCAGGCGTAGCCGGCGCGGGAGGACAGCGGCTTCGCGGCCCTGGCCGGGGGTTCGGACGTGCGGCCCGGTTCCGTGGTGCGCGGGTGCGCCAAGTCCGGGTCCGGCTCGGGTATGTGGTCAGGGTGGTTGGACATGACTCGATCATTGCCGACCGCTATCACCGCCGCCGGGATTTCCTGGCAACGAACCGGGTATGTCGGGCCGACGTGGGCACGGTGCGCGTGGATGGGAGAATGGAGCAACTATGACGGTCTCCCTGCCCCTCGTTTTCGATGCACCGCGCCGCGGCATGCCGCCGCGCCATCTCGCCGACCTCGACGCCGAGGGCAGGCGCGCGGCCGTCGAGGAGCTGGGTCTGCCGAAGTTCCGCGCCGATCAGATCGCCCGGCAGTACTACGCGCGATTGCAGGCCGATCCGGCGGAGATGACCGACCTGCCCGCCGCGGTGCGGGAGAAGATCGGCGAGGCGCTGTTTCCGCCGCTGCTCACCGAGGTGCGGCACGTGGTCTGCGACGAGGGCACCACCCGCAAGTCGCTCTGGCGCGCGGGCGATGGCACGCTGCTGGAAAGCGTGCTCATGCGCTACCCGGACCGCAACACCCTGTGCATCTCCAGCCAGGCAGGCTGCGGCATGGCCTGCCCGTTCTGCGCCACCGGCCAAGGCGGCCTCGACCGCAACTTGTCCACCGCCGAGATCGTCGACCAGGTGCGCGCCGCGGCCGCCGCTCTGCGTGACGGCGAGGTTGCGGGCGGCCCCGGCCGTCTGTCGAACATCGTGTTCATGGGCATGGGTGAGCCGCTCGCCAACTACAAGCGCGTGGTCGCCGCCGTCCGCCGGATCACCTCCCCGGCTCCGGACGGCCTCGGCATCTCGCAGCGCAATGTGGTCGTCTCCACGGTCGGCCTTGCCCCTGCCATCCGCAAACTCGCCGACGAGGGGCTGTCGGTGACTCTCGCGGTCTCCCTGCACACTCCCGACGACGAGCTGCGGGACACGCTGGTGCCGGTCAACAACCGCTGGCCGGTATCCGAAGTCCTCGATGCCGCAAGGTATTACGCCGACAAGACCGGTCGTCGTATCTCGGTCGAATACGCCCTGATCCGTGACATCAACGATCACCCCTGGCGTGCCGACATGCTCGGTGAGAAGCTGCACAAGGCCCTCGGTTCCCGCGTGCACGTCAACCTCATCCCGCTCAACCCCACCCCGGGCAGCAAGTGGGATGCCAGCCCCAAACCCGTTGAGCGCGAATTCGTCCGGCGGGTGGAGGCACAGGGTGTGCCGTGCACCGTGCGGGATACGCGGGGTCAGGAGATCGCTGCGGCCTGCGGCCAGCTCGCTGCCGAAGGGTAGTTTTAGACTCGATATCCGCCGGAGCGGTCCGGCTGCGGTGCTGTCGAAGCGCATGCTGTAGCTTCGCCGGGTTACCGTGGGACGTTGCGATCCGGGCGGGAGGGGGTTCGATGGACTCGCAGCCACGTGAGCGAGGAGAACAGGGTGGCCGATGAGACGCTCTCGCGTCCCAAGCCGTTCGCGCACCTGAATGCGGTCAATGCCGGACTCTACCGCCGCATCATGGGTGCGTTCGCGACAGCCAAGCGGCGGTTCACCGTGCATCTGCGTCCGGAGGACGTGCAGCATCATCTGCGGGTCTCCGGCGGGCAGACGCCGGAATACGCGGCTGTTGTCGATGCTTTGACGCAGCTTTGTGAATGGGGGAATCTGCGTGCGGATCCGGACACCAGCCGTGTGACGACTGTCGAGGAGTTCCATCGCGCTCGTTTCCTCTATCAGCTGACGCGGGAAGGGGAGGCCGCCGAGGAGGCGCTGGCAACCTACGACGCGGCGTTGGGCCGGCGCGGTGCACTGCAATCGGTGGCGTTGGCGGATATCGTCGTGCATTTGCGGGCGCTGCTGGAATTGGCGGGCGCCGACGAGGTGGACACCGCGCGGATTCATTTGTCGCTGACGGCCCTCGCGGCCCGGTTCCAGGACCTGGCGGACAACGCGCAGGCGTTCATGGGGTCCTTGCAGCGGACGATCGAGTTGCAGGACGTGGAGGTGGAGGCGTTCCTCGCCTACAAGGATCGTCTGATCGAGTACCTGGAGCGATTCATCAAGGACCTGGTCGCCACGGGAGCCGAGATCGCGCAACTGGTGCTGGAACTCGAGGATTGCGGTGTGCCGACGCTGCTCGACGCCGCGGCCGATCGTGAATCGGCTGATGCCGCTCCCGACGGCACCGAGGACTTCCGGGAGCGTGAATTCGCCCGCTGCCGCGCGCTGTGGGCCGATCGCTGGGCCGGTTTCCATGCCTGGTTCATCAGCGTGCAGGGTCACGCCAGCCAGGCCGCCATCCTGCGCAGCCAAGCCCGGGCCGCGGTGCCGCGGATGCTGGCGGTGGTCGCCGCGCTCAACGACCGGCGCGCGGGTCGCTCGGATCGTTCGGCCGATTTCCATACCCTCGCCCGATGGTTCGCGCAGGCGCCAGACGATGCGTCGATGCACCGCTTGTGGCGGGCCGCATTCGGATTGCAATCGTCGCGGCACCTGACCGCGGATGCCGACACCCTCACCGCGCGCGAGGAACAACCGGTTGCGGCGAGCACATCGTGGGCGGACGCGCCTGCGATGGTGATCAGCCCGCGGTTGCGCAAGACCGGACGCTACGAGCGGCGTGGGCGGCCGAACCGGGTGGTCGACCGCAGTGCGCAGCGCCACTATCTGGCCGAGTTGGCGGCCAAGGAGGCCGAGCAGGCGGCCGCGGCGCGGGACGCGCTGGTGGCGGTCGCGGGAAGTCCGATCCGGTTGTCGGATGTCGGCCACCTCGACGCAGGCGCGTTCCAGCTGTTTCTCCGCCTGCTCGGCGACGCGCTGGCGAGCAAGACACCGGGACGGGCGGAGGTGGAGACGGTGACCTCCGACGGCAGTCTCTCACTCCGCTTGGTCGAGCTCCCCGGCCCCGCGATGGCCGAGATCGAGACCGGTGCCGGTGTTTTCCGCGGACCCGATCATCTGCTGCACATCGAGGACCTGACCGATGTCGTGCGCCGCGAGGCCGCGTCGTGAGCAGCCCGCTCACCGATGCCCTCGCCGCGACCCGGGCTGCCGAGCAGCGCAAGGCGGCGCGTGCGTTGTTGCGGCGCCCGTTGCTGCGTGCCGATGGTCGTGACGCCGGGCTGTTCGTCTTGATTGCCCGGCATGCGCGCGAGTTGCGGGAGTGGTTCGACCAGGAGACCGGCTGGCGGCTGTCGGTGAGCAGCGAGGTGGCGCGGCTGTGCAAGGTCGCCGCCGATCATCATGACTCGACCCATCCCGCCACCGATATCGGCCGCAACGTCGCGTTCGGACGCCGGCGTTACGTGCTTGTCTGTCTGGCGTTGGCGGTGCTGGAACGCGCGGACAGTCAGATCACGCTCGGGCGGCTGGCGGAGCAGATCGTGCTCGCGGCCACCGATCCGGAACTGGTGTCCGCGGGGATCGCGTTCACCCTCGAACGTCGCGATGAGCGTAGCGATCTGGTCGCGGTGGTGCGGCTGCTGCTCGACCTCGGCGTGCTCGAGCGCGTTGCGGGAGAGGAACAGTCCTTCGTCGACCATGGTGGTGACGTGCTCTACGATGTGCGCCGGCGGGTCATGTCGGGCCTGCTGTCGAGCGTGCGCGGACCGTCTGTGGTGCAAGCCGGGGAATTCACCGAACGGCTGGCTGAGCTGAACCGTGAGCTTCCCGCCACCACCGATGACCTTCGCAACCGCCGAATCCGCCAGTTCCTCACCAGGATTCTGCTGGACGAACCGGTGCTCTACTACAACCGGCTGAGCGATGCCGAACGGGCCTACCTGACCAGTCAGCGAGCCGCGATCTGCGCACGCATTACGGCGTTCACCGGATTGGTCGCGGAAGTGCGGGCGGAAGGCATCGCCATGATCGATCCGGACGACGAGCTGACCGATATCCGGATGCCCGAGGTCGGCACGGAGGGCCATGCCACGCTGTTGATCGCCGAACGGCTGGCCGCGGCCATCGGAACGCCGGTGCCGATCGCGGACTTGCGGACCTTCGTTCGCGATATATCGAAAGACTATGTCCGGCAACGTGTGTGGCGTGCCGGTGCGGCGGAACCGGGAGCCGAGCTGGCCTTGGTGGATACGGCTGTCGATCGGTTGGCCGCGCTGCGGCTGGTCGAGCGGTCGGCCCGCCACTCCGATCCGGAGTGGATCCTGCCGCTGCCGGCCATAGCGCGGTACGGCATCACGGCGCCCACGATCACCCAACCGCGTGCGAAGGAGTCCCCCGAGTGAAACAGGCTCTGCCCCAGTCGCGCTCCAGCCGCTGGCAGCCGTTGCGGGCCGGTCTGGTCGACCTGTTCTACTACGACGTTCAGGAATTCTGGTTCCGCGACGGCAGACTGCTGTTGCGGGGCAACAACGGCACCGGCAAGTCGAAAGTGCTGGCTCTGATGCTGCCGTTCTTGCTGGACGCCGATCTGTCCGCGCACCGCGTCGAGCCCGATGCGGACCCGAAGAAGCGCATGGAATGGAACTTGCTGCTCGGCGGCGCCCACCAGCATCCGGAGCGGATCGGGTACTCCTGGCTGGAGTTCGGGCGTGTCGACGACGATGGCGTCGAACATTTCTGCACGATCGGCTGCGGGATGAAGGCCGTGACCGGGCGTGGCATCGCGGGCCACTGGTTCTTCGTGACCTCTGCCCGGGTGGGTGCCGAGCTGTGGCTGGTCGACGGCCAGGGATTTCCGCTCACCCGAGACCGTCTCGCCGAAGCGCTGGATGAGCGTGGCGAGCGGTATGACACCGCCCGCGACTACCGGCGGGCCGTCGACGAAGCACTGTTCGGTCTCGGGGAGCAGCGATACGGCGCACTGGTCGATCTACTCATCCAACTCCGGCAGCCGCAGTTGTCCAAGCGGCCCAGTGAGAAGGTGCTGTCGCAGGCGTTGACCGAATCGCTGCCGCCACTGGATCAGGCGATTCTCGCCGACGTTGCCGAAGCCTTCCGCAGCTTGCAAGAAGATCGCGACGAGTTGAACGATATGCGGGAGGCGCTGACGGGCACGCGCGGCTTTCTCGCGCATTACCGCGCTTATGCGCGCATCGCCAGCCGACGTAAGGCCGCGGTGCTGCGGCAGGCGCACTCTCGTTACGAGCGGGTGAGCAAGGATCTCAATGAGGCGAGGACCGCGCTGGCCGCCGCCGAACAGCGCGAGGGTGAGCTGCGCTCCGAGTTGACCGAGGTCGGTGATGAGGAGATCCGGCTGCTCGAGCACCGGCAGGCCTTGCAGGACAGCGAGGCCATGGACGCCCGCCGGGACCTCGGCAACGCGCGCGAGTTCGCCGAGCGCGCGGAAAGGCTCGCCGAGCAACGGGAATCGGAGCGAGTTGACGCCGTGCAGGTAGCGGCCGACCGTGAAACCAAGTATGTGGATGCACACGACGCGGCCGAGAACGCGCGGCACGAGGTGACCGGCCGTCGCGCCGACGCGGATTCCGCCGCCGGGCGAGCCCTGGTCGGCGGCCCACATGGCCGTGAAGTAGTCGCCCGCCTCGATGAATCCGCGCCCGTCGACGTGTTGCGCCGTGCGGCGGGTTCGGTGGTCGACGCCCAGCGGGCTGCGGTGAAACATATCCGGGGACTGGTGGACAAGGTCGATGCGCTGCGAGCAGAGCTGAGCTCCGCCCGCGGCAAGATCGATGAATTCGACAGTCAGGCGGCCGAATTGGCCGGACAGCGGCATGCGGCCGAGCAGGCTGTCGCCGCCGCGGCCCAGCGATTGGTCGATGCGACCGCGCGGCATCTGCGGCAGACGACCGAGCTGCGGCTCGACGATCTCGATGGCGTTCTCGACGAGCTGTCGGAGTGGACACAGTTGCTCGGCGGCGACAATCCAGCGGCAGTGGCGGTGCGGGCATGTGCCGAGGCCCTGACCGACCGGCTGAGCAGGGCCGACGCCGCTGCCGAGGCGGATGAGAAGCGCCGGCGTGCCACGCTGACGGAGTTGACCGATGAACTGGAACGGCTGGAACAAGGCGGTATCGAGGCGCCGCCGAGCCGGTACACGCGGGACGCCGCGGCACGGGTCGATCGCGACGGAGCGCCGCTGTGGCAGGTGGTCGATTTCGCCGGCGGACTCGCGGAATCCGACCGGGCCGGGATCGAAGCGGCCGTGGAGGCGGCGGGCATCCTGGATGCCTGGGTCACGCCGGACGGTGAGCTGCATGCCCGTTCCGGTGACGTGATCGTGACCAGCACCGGGTATGCCTCGGGTGCGAGTCTGGCCGACGTCATGGTCCCGGCAATCAACGACAGCGACTCCCACGCTCGCGCCGTTACTCCGGAAGCGGTCCGAAAAGTATTGCGCAACATCGGCTTCGGGCCAGAGTCGACCCACCACACCTGGGTCGACGCCAGTGGCCGCTTCCGGATCGGAGTCCTCGACGGCGCATGGCACAAGCCCGCCGCGCAATACCTCGGTGCCGGAGCCCGCGAGCAGGCGCGCCAGCACCGGATGTCGGAGATACGCGGCGAGATCGGCATCGTCACGGCGGCACTCGAGCAGATCGCTGACGAGCGGCGGGCGCTCGCCGATCGTCGGCGGGTTGCGCGGGCAGAGCAGGCTGGTCTGCCCGGCGATGCCGAACTGCGCACGGCCCATCGGCACGTCGATGCACTTGCTGACCAGCAGCGACAGCTAACCGAACGGCGTACGGTCGCGGTGGACGCGGCCGATCGGCTCGCCGAACATCACGCCGTGGCGGAGGCCGACCGCGACCGCGACGCCGCCGACTGTGGTCTGCCCGTGGACCGGGAGTCGCTGGAGCGGATCACCGAGGCGCTCACCGACTACCGCGTGACGCTGGAGAAACTATGGTCGGCGGTAGTGGTGGTGCGCGGCGCCGAGCAGCGCGAGGAGGAGACGAAGACCGACTTCGCCGATGCGGTGCAGCGGCGGGAGCGTGCTATCGAACGCGCGGAAACCGAACGGCGGGAGGCGATCGGCGCACAATCGCGATTCGACACCCTCAACGAGAATGTCGGCGCCGCTGTCGCGGAGTTGGATGCCAAGCTCGCTCAGGTCGCAGCAGGTTTGCGCGACAACAAGCGTCGCGGTGCGGAACTCGGCAGAGACTTGGAGCAGACACTGCTGGAATCCGGCCGGGCAGAAGGCAAGCGCGATGAGCTGACCGCCCAGCTGGAACAGGAACGGCAGCAACGAGACACCGCCGCTGCTGCTCTGCAACGGTTCGCAACGACCCGGTTGCTCGACATTGCTCTCGAGCACACCGCAATCCCCGACGCCGGCGAACCGTGGGCGCCGAATCCTGCGGTGGTCTTCGCTCGCGCCGTCGATGCCGAACTCGCCGATGTCGTCGACGACGACAAGTCGCTGGAGCGTGCCCAGCGGCGCGTCACCGATGAACACAAGAACCTCGGCGATCTGTTGAGCCGCCAAGGCAACTCGACCACCGCCTCCCTGCTCGAGGACGGGATCGTGGTCGAGGTGGTATTCTGCGGCAAGCTCACTACGGTCGCCGCCTTGGCCGCCACGCTGGACGCCGAGGTCGCCGACCGCGGCCGCCTGCTCACCGAACGCGAACGCGAAATCCTGGAGAACCATCTCGTCAGCGAGGTCGCCTGTGCGCTGCAGGAATTGATCCTCGCCGCCGAACGCCAGGTGGCGCAGATGAACGCCGAACTGGATGCGCGGCCGACCAGCACCGGAATGAAATTGCGCCTGGCCTGGGTACCCGGCGATGACGCCCCGGCCGGCGCGGCTTCGGCGCTGCGGCAGCTGCGCCGCACCGCCGATGTATGGAACGACGCCGACCGGGCGGCCGTCGGAGAGTTCTTGCAGCGTGAGATCGAACGGGTCCGTTCGGCCGATGTGGCCGGAACCTGGCTGGACCATCTCACCAGGGCACTGGACTACCGGCAGTGGAACAAGTTCGTCATCGAACTGCAGCAGCGCGGCCAGTGGCGGTCGGCGACCGGCCCGGCTTCCGGCGGTGAGCGGGTTCTGGCCGCCAGCGTTCCACTGTTCGCCGCCGCGTCGGCGCACTACGCGTCGGCGGGCAATCCGCATGCCCCGCGGCTGGTGATGCTGGATGAGGCGTTCGCCGGAGTCGACGACAACGCGCGCGCGAAGTATCTCGGCCTGCTCGCGGCCTTCGATCTGGATGTCGTGATGACCAGCGAGCGCGAATGGGGCTGCTATCCGGAGGTGCCAGGGCTGGCGATCGCGCAATTGGCCCGCACCGACGACGTGGCCGCGGTACTGGTCACGAACTGGGAGTGGGACGGCCGCGAGCGCAGACGCGTGGAGCAGCCTGCGCCGACCCTGGTTCCGGTACGGGATGAGCAGCCGGTGGCAGGCAAGGATGGTCTGTGGGAGTGAGCTACGACCGGGAACGTCTGGCGCGGCTGCTCGGCGGCGCGGACACAGCGTGGCTGGTGGACCGGGTCCGGGAGCGTCTGGCCCGCGGGCTGCCGCTCACCGAGACGGTAAGCCTGCGCAATCCGACCTCCGCGCAGCGTGCGGCCGTGGACCGGCTGCTCGGCCGACGGGCGAGCACGGGCGCCAGCGTGACCGTGCCGCTGGCGAAACTCGATGCGGTATTGCGCAATTCAGGTATTCACTCCGACGGCCTCGAAGGCGCTGTGCGGGAATTGATCGGACCGGTGGTAGTCCGCGCCGACGCGGATGCCGAACTCGAACGCGCATGGGCGGCCGCGCTCGACCCGATGTCGTCGTATGTCCGCGACCGCACCGAACTACTGGACTGGTGGACCGATGTCGTACGCACCGGGCTGGTGCGGCGGCTGTGTGGCGACCCCGCAACAGCCGCCGAGCTGATGCCACGCCTTCGGGCCGTCGTGGCAGCCCTCCCGGTCGAACGTGAGTTGCTGGGTGGTTTCGCCGGTCGGCTGCTGGGCAGAGCCCACGCCTTGGACGCCGGCGCACCGTTGGCGACGCTCGCACTGGGCGCGGCGCGGCGGCTCGGCCGTGTCCCCGACGGCGCCGACCGCCGCACGGCGTGGGCCTCGACCGGGGTTGTCCTCGACGAACTGAGCAGCACCGTGCTCACGATGGGTCTGCCCGGGGATACGCACACCGCCATCGGGCGGGCGTTGCGGATCTGGCGAGAAGCCGGTCAGCCCGTGGTGCTGACCCTGCGCCAATTGGTCGGCTCCGCACCGGAATTCAGCCCTGGCCAGGTGATCTCCATCTGCGAGAACCCTTCGGTGGTGGCCGCCGCGGCAGACCTGCACGGCTCGGACTGCGGCCCGCTGATCTGCACCGGCGGGCAGCCGGGTGCTGCGGTCCTACGCATCCTGGAACTCGCCACCGCGGCCGGTGCGCACTTGCGCTATCACGGCGACTTCGATTGGTACGGCATTGCGATCGCCAACTTCCTGCGCCGCCGCTTCGAGTGGACACCATGGCGTTTCACCACCCGCGAGTATGGCGCCGTGGCTGCTACCGGTACGCCCGAGTTGACCGGACGACCAGTCATCGCATCGTGGGACAGCGAACTTGCTGTCCAGATGCTGCACTATGGGCGTCAGGTAGAAGAAGAACTGGTCCTCGACGATTTGCTCGAAGATCTCGGCCCCGTGTGACGCGATCGTGTTGTCGAACTGCAGAGGCATCGTTTGTTAGGAGTATGCTCCTAAGGAGTTAACTCCTAATAGTTGAGGAGCGAGGTGTCGCAGCGGATCGGAGCCACGAAGCCGGATCACCTATTCGACCGGGCAGTGGAGTGGGACGGCCTGGTGTCGTTCGCATCACGGCGGGGGCAAACCGCGCTCCTGGGTATTGTCAGTGGTCGGCGGCGGATGGGGAAGACATATCTGTTGCGTGCGTTGGTCGAGCGAATCGGCGGGTTCTATTTCGGTGCGACGACGGCTACGGGCGGGGAGTCGTTGCGGCAATTCGGTGCTGCGCTGGCAGAGTTCACCGGCGCGGAGGTGCCGATCTCGTTCGACAACTGGGATCACGCGGTGGCCTATCTGTTCGGGCTGGCTGCTCGTGAACGGGCGGACAACGCGCTGTTGGTGGTCATCGATGAGTTTCCGTACCTAGTGAAGGCGGTGCCCGAACTGCCGTCGCTGATACAACGGGAGATCGACCGCTATCAGACCGAGCCGAGCGGGATTCGGATGCTCTTGTGCGGGTCGGCGATGTCGGTCATGGGTGGGTTGCTGGCGAGTAACGCGCCCTTGCGTGGGCGCGCTCAGCTCGAGCTCGTGGTGCGTCCGTTCGGGTATCGCGACGCTGCGGCGTTCTGGGAGGTGGCGACCGATCCGGCGCTGGCGGCGCGACTGCATGCGGTGTTGGGTGGGACCCCGGCGTATCGTCGGCAGTTCTTGGCCGATGATGTTCCGATGTCGCTGGATGACTTCGATCCGTGGCTGTGTCGCACGGTGCTGTCGCCGCTGAGTCCGTTGTTCCGGGAGGCGCGCTATCTGCTGGCCGAGGAGGCAGAGATCCGCGACACCGCGCTGTATCACTCGGTGCTGGCCGCGGTCGCGCAAGGAAACAACACCCGTGGCGGAATCGCTGGCTACATCGGCCGTAAGGCCGTCGATATCTCTCATCCGCTCACGGTGTTGGAGGACTGTCACCTGCTGGTTCGTGAGCAGGATGTCTTCCGGGCGGGCAAGTCCGTTTACCGCATAACTGAGCCTCTCATCACCTTTTACGAGGCCGTGATGCGTCCGGCATGGGCCCGGCTGGAGAGCGGTCAGGCGCAGCAGGTGTGGGCGCGGTCGAAGGAGCGTTTCGCGGCCCAGGTCGCCGGGCCGCACTTCGAGGCGATATGCCGAGAGTTCATGCTCGGTGACGGCATCGACATGCTCAGTCCGGATGCGGGATTCGGCGAAGTCGGCAGTGGCGTCGTCACTGATCCCGTCGCGCGCAGGCAGATTCAGATCGATGTGGCGGTAACGCAACTAGGGGACGGTGGGCATAAGGCGGCAGTGTCGCTGATCGGCGAGGCGAAGCGTGGCGTGACGATGGGTGTCAACCACCTGGATCGGCTCGCCCGGGCGCGCGAGTTGCTGGCGAGGGCTGGTTGGGAGGTCAGTCGCTGTCGACTGGCGTGTTTCAGCGGTGCCGGATTCAGCGATGCCCTACGGCAGCGGGCCGATGAGGACTCGGATGTAGTGCTCATAGGGCTGGCGGCGCTGTACGACTGATCGCCGCCGAAGCCTGACGCGGCACCGGCGGCGAGAGCCGCTGTTTCATCGAGCGATGAGCGAGTCGAGGGCTCGTTGGGCGCGGGGGGCGTGCAGGGGTGAGAAGTAGGGGTTGATTCGCAGCGCATCGGTCAGCGCGGTGGCGGCGTCATCGGTGCGGCCGAGCGCCGCGAGGATCATGCCGCGATGGTAGGCGAGGGCGGCGCTGCGCCAACCCAGGGCAGCCGCGCGGTCGGCGTAGATGATCGCCTCGTCGTTGCGCCCTGCCTTGTGCAGCGCCCAGGCGAGCGCGTCGGCGGTGAGGATGCTCTGGCGGCGGTCGAATTCCAGCTGCGCCAGTCGCGCCGCCTCCACGGGATCGCCGTGGTCCGCGGCCAGCAGAGCGGCGTCCAGGTATTCCGTGGCTCCCTGCTCCTCGAGTCGCCGGAATTGGTCGGCGACCTCGCGATACTTGGCGGCCGCCGCGTCGGGTCGACCCGCCGAGTCGAGCAGCTCGCCGAACTCGATCAGGTACTCCGGCAGCGGCGCCTGGGTGGTCAACGCCGTGTATTGCGCGATCGCCTCGTCGACATCGCCGCGAGCGGCGAGCACTTTGGCGGTGCCTTGCAGCAGTGCCGCGTTGTCCGGGCTCGCCAGAAGGCCTGCGCGATACTGGTTTTCGGCTTCGTCCAGATTGCCGGTGTTGAACGCGAGTTCGCCGAGGTGGTAGCGGCAGAAGGCGATCTGGTCGGCGGTGGTGGCGGCGGCGAGCGCCATCTGCAGCGCCTGCCGGGCGTCGTCGGTGCGACCGTGCAGTTCGAGGTCGTAGGCGGCGCGAGTGAACGACGGGACACCGGGACGCAGGTCGAGCATCCGTTGGACCGCCGCGGTGGCGGCGTCGGCGTCGCCGAGCTGGGTCAGTGCGTCGATCAAGATGCCGTAGACGTCGGCGCTGTTCGGCCGCAGTGCGAGGGCCTGTTCGCCGTAGCCGCGCGCGGCGGTGAAGTCGTGCAGGGCGTTGGCGAGCGCGCCCAGCCCGATCAGCGCTTCGGCATTCTCCTCGGGCTGCAGTTCCAGCGATCGATCCAGCGCCCGCTGCGCCTGGCCGTAGTTCTCCGGATCCCCGGTAATACGGGCCAATTCGACGTAGGCGGCGCCCAGCGCGGCCCAGCCGGTCGCATTGCCAGGCAGCCGGTCCTGCTGTTCTCGCATCTGGGCGATCTGCGCAGCCAACGGGTCGGCGGGGATCGGTTCGGTGGTCGGTGATCTGTCGGGCATCAGCGCGGTTGCGCTCACAATGGCGGCGATCAGCCCGATCAGGAGGAGCGCGAGCACGGGCTTGCGGCGCACGCGGGAAAGGATTGCGGACATGTCGGGACCTCGAGTGGTACGGAAACGAATTCGGTGATTGCCCGGGTGGCGGGATCGGATCCCGCCACCCGGGCCGGGATATCAGGCGCTCGGTGGCGGGTTGAGCGTTGTCGACCGGTTCGCCCGGCGCCGCATCAGCAACCAGCCTCCGCCTGCGACCACCGCGGCGGCACTGGCACCTCCGGCTACGATCGGCATCCACGGCATACCGTCGTCGCCCTGCGGCGCCGCTGCGGGTCCGGTCGCGCCCGTCGACTGGCCAGGCGCGGTCGTACCCGTCGCAGGCAACGCGACATAGGGGAAGCTGCTGGAGAACGACGCGTCGTTGGCATCGACCTTGTCCCCGGTGGCGAGCGCGTCGACCAGCTTGCCGGTCTGCGCCGCGCCCTCCACGGCCTGCAGCGCGATATCGACCACGTCGTCGGTCAGTCGTCGGCCGTTGGGGAATCCCTGCAGGTCACCGGCGAGAACGCCGAGCCGGTTGGGCTGAGCCGTCAGCGGTACCGACATGTTCAGCCGCAGCATCTCCGACGGCCGGAACGCCGCGGCATGGGCATCGGCGTTGAGGATCTGCGAGTTCAGGTCGGCCTGGATGGGCGGCGCGCTGCCGTCCAGGGTCGGCGCCTTCTTCGCGATGCCGGTCAGGAAGATCTCCACCAGGTCGTTGCGCGGGGTGGCGGGTGCGGGCACCTGGTAGATCGACTCGATCAGCTGCGGCAACTCGGGTTTGGTGACCCGCTCGACCACCTGGGGAACCCCGGCGTCGCCGACCGGCTCGAGTCCGTTGAACGCGTCTTTCAGCCCGACCGGGACGACCACCTCGTTCACCAGCGGGTTGCCGAGCCGCGACACCTGCACCGACGCACCGACCGGCGTGGCGGCCCCAGGGCTGAGCTGAAGCGTGCGGCGCTCGGTGTCGCTCCACACCCCGATCACCGGGTTGCGCGCCGGGTCGTTCTTCAGCGCGAGATCGCGCATCGGCACCTGCAGCACAATCGTGTTGACGTTCTTCCCGGCGAGTGTGTCGGTGCCGACTTCGGACAGGTCGCCGCCGTAGAGCAGGTCGAACACCCGCAGGTCGAGAAAGAACGGGTCCTCCGCGGCGCCGGCGTACACGGTGCCACCGCCCGGCAGATTCTCGGTTGCCTGCTTGCGCAGCTCGCCATAGTCGGGCATCGAGGCCGGACCGGTGTAGGACGGAGCAGCCTGGCCGTGTGCGATCGGGCGCCAATCGTTCGCGCCGTGGCTGACCGACACGGTGTAGTTCTGGCGGAACAGCAGATTCTCGTCGTTCAGGCCGGTGACCGGCCCGTTGTTGTAGAGGAACGTCCGTGCGCCGCGCCGGTCGTCGGTCGTGAAGGTGACGCGGTAGCTGAGGTCCGGCTTTGCGTTGCCGTCGTTGTCGATGTTGATGTCGTAATTGGCCTCGGTGGCCCACGGGTAGAAGTTCGGGCCGCCGTTGGGCTCCTGCAGGCCGAACCAGTTGGCGACGATGGTCACTGTGTCGGGTTTGTCCGGGCTGACGAACGCGTAGACGTCGGTGTTGTCCACCGCCGGATCACCGGCGATCAGCGGGGCTTCGCGATGACTGGAAGCGCCTGCGGTCGGCAGGGCGAGGCCGCCCACCGTGCCGCTGAGCACAGTGACGCCGACAGCCAGGAGTGCACCGGCGACGCGGCGTCCACGCCGAGGTGGTCGGGACATGAGATTTCCCTTCGTAGGTGCGAATGACGTTGCTGCCAATGGTCGGCGCGCGACCTGTCCGGCACATCGGTCGATCGACCTATCCATTCGGCGAGTTCCGAATGACGCGCTGCCTGAGGCGAACTACCGTGGGAGGGTGTCGATCCCGCCCGCCTCCATCCGGGTCACCGAGGTTCTCGCCGCGCTGTCGCTGACGACCGACCTCGCGACCGGGGCGCCGTTCGAGAAGGGCTTGGCGACCTGCCTGGTGGCCACCAGCCTCGCGGAACGGATCGGTCTGGACGAGGCCGACCGGCGGACCGTCTTTCACGCAGCCCTGCTCGGCGCGGTCGGCTGCACCAGCCGCGCCTCGGAGAACGCGGCGTCGTTCGCCGATGACGTCGCCTTCCAGCGGGCCTACCATGTGCTGGATCCGGGTGATACGCCGGTCTTCGCGGCGCAGCTGGCGCAGTTCGGCTCGTGGGCGCCCGATAGCCAGGCACTGCTGCGGGACCGGTTCGTCACGACCACCCCGACGCACGCGGCGGCAGCGGTCCGGTCGGTGTGCGAAGTCAGCCGTGCCCTCGGTCCCCGGCTCGGGCTTCCCGAGGCGGCGGTGGTGGCGCTCACCGAGGTGAAGGAGCGTTGGGATGGCCTGGGCGCCCCGCAGCGGCTCCAGGGTGAGGCGATTTCGCTGACCGGGCGGATCGTGCACGTCGCCGAGCAGGCGGTGCTCGCCGCGGCCGAGCGGGGCCGCCGCGGTGCGGCGGAGGAGTTGCGGCGACGGGCCGGCGGGCATCTCGACCCCGAACTGGTGGCCCTGTTCGCCGCCGACGCGGACGCCGTGTGGGACTGCCTCGATGTACCGGACGTGCTCACTGCCGTGGTCCACGGGGAACCCGGGGTGCCGTTGCGCATCAGGCCCGGCGAGCGGCTCCAGCTGTGCCTCGCCCTTGCGATCGTGGTGGATCTGAAAGGCCGCTGGCTGCTGGGGCATTCGGGACATGTCGCCGATCTGGCGGGCGGGGCCGCGGAACTGTGCGGAATGGACCCCGGCGATCGCGACGCGCTGCGCGCGGCGGCACTCCTGCACGATATCGGGCGCGTCGGGGTGTCCAGCGCGATCTGGGACCGGCCCGGCCCGCTCGGGCCCGGCGATTGGGAACGCGTCCGGCTGCACACCTACTGGACCGAGCGAGTGCTGCGCCGCTGCCCCGGACTGGCCGACCTGGCGGACATCGCCGCGGGTCATCACGAACGCCTCGACGGCAGCGGCTATCACCGGGGCATCCGGGGGCGAGACCTCTCCAAGCCGGCCCGGATCCTCGCCGCGGCCGATGTTTTCGCCGCGCTCACCGAGCCGCGGCCGTATCGTCCCGCCTTCTCCCCGGACGACGCTGCTCGCGAACTCCTGGACGCCGCCTCGGCGGGCAACCTCGACCGGGAGGCGTGCGCCGCGGTGGTGGAGGCGACCGGATTGCGCAAGCCGCGCACCGACCTGCCCTGCGGACTCACCGAACGCGAGCTCGACGTGCTCCGGCTGGCCGCGCGCGGTCTGTCGAACCGGCAAATCGCCACGCAATTGGTGCTGTCCGAGCGCACGGTGGGCCACCATCTCGCGCACATTTACGACAAGACCGGTCGTCGCACCCGCGCCGGGGCCGCGGTCTTCGCGATGGAACACGGGCTGCTGCCGGAGTAGGGCCTCCCGTCCGCGGCTGACCGCGCAGTGGTCCGGTGCGGTTGGGCCTGCAATGATGTCCGGCATGAGCGCTCCCGACGAGCAAACCGAACTGCGTCTGACGGCCGAGGAGTTCGCCGATGGCGCGGCGGCTGGGCTCGGTGACATCGAGATCGTTGACGGGCGCGTTGTGCGGCTGATGGCCCAGAGCCCCCTGCACAGCCGGGTGGTCCGGCGTTTGGCTGGGTTGCTGGAGGCAGCGCGACGTGATGGTGGGCCGTGCTTGGTGGTGGATTCCGACATCGCCGCACGATTCGCTGACGCGGAGTGTTCTGGGGCCGATCGGCGGTTGAACATCCGCTATCCCGACATCTGGATTCGGGACTGTGAGCCGTACGACGTCAACATGGTACGGGAGCACATTCTGCTCGTCGTGGAGGTGACGTCCGAATCGACCATCGACGTCGATATCACCGATAAGCGAATTCAGTACGCGGCTGCGGGCATTCCCCGGTACTTGATCGTCCGTCTGGACCAGAAGGAGGAGCGAATCGAGGATATCGAGGAATACCGCCTCGACTGGTCCGGCCGCCGCTACCTGGTGCACACGGTCCATCGGCGTGTGCTCTTGCTCGATGACCCGGTCGAGGCGACGATTCCGTTCGACATACTGGAACAGGCCTAGATATCGGCCGAGCGCGCGTCCGCGCCTGGTCAACCGGGCAATCCCCAGGGAGAAGTGAATCCTTTCGGGATTTCGAGCCTCTGATGTTCGTGTCAGCACGTCGGCTGGCACGGGACCGGAGGTTGTCGTGATCATTGGCCGGGAGCCGGGCCGCGTCAGGGCTCTCGCCCGGCGCCCATCCGGGGTCGGGGACGGGTTAGCCGCGGTTCTTCGCCGGGCGGTTGGTCGTGGCGCGGCGCTCGGCTTCCTTCGCTTTGATGCGTGCGTTCTCCGCGCGGACCGCGGCGTAGCTCTCACGTTCGCGAAGCAGCCATTCCGGCGGGTCGGCCAGCAAAGTGCCGATTTCTTCGGCGGTGAGTGCGTCGGACACCTCGGCGCGGGCCAGGCCTGCGTTGGAGACGCCGAGCTTGCGGGACACCACGTCACGGGGGAAGGGGCCGTTGCGGCGCAGCTCGATGAGCCATTCCGGCGGGTCGTTGCGCAGCGCGTCGAGCTGGGCACGAGAGATCGGCGCGTTGCGGAACTCCTCTGGCGCGGCCGGAAGATAGATACCGAGTTTGTTCGCCGCCGTCAGTGGCTTCATCATCTGCGGTTTTTTGTCCGGGCTCACCGATACAGCCTAACGGGCGCGGGCAGCCGGAATTTCCACGCCGGATCGAGCGAAGGCGAGGCAGCCCTTTGATCCGGCTGCCCGGAGGTCCGGACGGTGCGGTGGCATACGCTTCCACGAGTGAGCCGGTTGGAGTCGATTGATGTGCTGCGCCTGCGCTGGTTCGTCGCGGTCGCCGAGGAGTTGCATTTCGCGCGTGCGGCGAAGGCGCTGCGTATCTCGCGTCAGAAGCTGAGCCAAACCGTCATCGACTTGGAGAATGAGCTCGGGACGAAGCTTTTCGTGCCGGGTGCGCAGCCGACACAGCTGACCGGCGACGGGCGGGAGTTGCTGGAGCGGGCGCGTGCGATCATCGCGCGCGCGGAGGTGACGGTTGCCGAGCAGCCACAGGCTTCCGCGGTTCTTCGGGTGGGTTTCGTGCCCGGTGTCACCGTGTCGAAGTGGACGAGGATCTGGGCCGAGCGGTTCCCCGAGACCCCGCTCGAGGTCATCGCGCTCGCGCAAGCCGACCAAGAAGTGGCGCTGCGTGCGGGACGCGTCGACATGTGCTTTGTCCGGCTGCCGATCGACCGCGACGGCATGAGCGTCATCCCGCTCTACCGGGAGGTCCCGGTCGCGGTGGTGCAGAAGGACCATCCGATCTCGGTATTCGACGAGGTGCGCAAAGCTGACCTGGCCGACGAACATCTCCAGGACACCTCGGATGTCGATACGGTCGGCGGTGCGCTGGAACTCGTCGCCGCGGCGGGTGGGGCGGCCATCGTGCCGCATTCGCTCGCTCGTCTGCACCACCGCCGCGACCTCGTCTACCGCACCCTGGTCGATGTCCCGGAGACCGAGATCGCCCTGGCCTGGCCCGCCGACGGCACCATGGACGTGGTCGAGGACTTCATCGGCGTGGTGCGCGGCCGATCCGAACGCAGCTCGCGCGCTCCGGCCCGGGCGAAGAACCCGGAACCGCAGCGGAAGTCGCCCGCCGAACGCACAGGCGGCCGTTCGAGCGCGGCGAAGAAGAAGCCCACCCGGCGCCGCGGGCGGTAATCGCAGCTGAGTGCGTCGGGCTCCTGGCGAAGTCCTGCGGAACTAGCGCGGCTTGCGCTGCAACCACGAGTCGCGGATCAGAACGCCCACGATCGCGGCGGCGAAGCCGATGAGGAAGATGTTCTCGACCTGGCCGCTGTGGTTGCCCACCAGCATGGCCACCAGGATCAGCGCGACGATCCAGCCCGCGATCCGGAAGGTGCGACGCGACTCGCCGCTCCAACCCCAGGCGGCGGAGGGAACTTCGGCGGGATCCACGCGAGTGACGATGCCGCGCTCGGTGTCGGCGTGTTCGAGTTCCGTGGCGGCCACGATCGCTCCTTTAGCTGTTTCCTGTACCAGGTTCCGGTACGCACTCGATGAGCTACTGCCGCATATCGTGACATACGACGGTGCGTCGTTGTAAGCCGGTATGAGCGGTCAGGCTCGGAGGAGGTAGCGAAGCGTGACCACAGAGAGCTCCGCTCATGCCGACAGCGTGCACAGCCCCGCGTCCGTCGAACGGGTTCTCGGCGGTAGGACACAATGAGGTCGTGTCCGACATAGTCAGAGTCCTGCTGCTGGGCAGCACCGGATCCATCGGTACCCAAGCGCTCGAGGTGATCGCCGCCAATCCCGACCGCTTCGAGGTGGTCGGACTCGCCGCGCGCGGCGGCAACACCGAGCTGCTCGCCGCCCAGATGGCCGCCACCGGCACGCGCAACGTCGCCGTCGCCGATCCGTCCGCGGCGCGGCAACTGGACCTGACCCTGGGCGGTCCGGGGGCGGTGACCGAGCTGGTGCGTCGCACCGAGGCGGACGTCGTGCTCAACGCCTTGGTCGGCTCGCTCGGACTCGAGCCCACCCTCGCCACCCTCCAATCGGGCACCCGCCTGGCCCTGGCGAACAAGGAATCCCTGGTCGCGGGTGGTTCCCTGGTGACACGCGCCGCCGCGCCCGGCCAGATCGTCCCGGTCGACTCCGAGCATTCCGCGCTGGCGCAGTGCCTGCGCAGCGGTCGCGCCGAAGAGGTCGACCGGCTGGTGCTCACCGCGTCCGGTGGCCCGTTCCGGGGCTGGACGGCGGAAATGCTCGAATCGGTCGATCCCGCCGAGGCCAAGGCGCATCCCACCTGGTCGATGGGCCTGATGAACACGCTCAACTCGGCTTCGCTGGTGAACAAAGGACTCGAGCTGATCGAGACGCACCTGCTGTTCGGGATTCCCTACGACCGCATCGACGTCACGGTGCACCCGCAATCGATCGTGCACTCGATGGTCACCTTCACCGACGGCTCCACGCTTGCCCAGGCCAGTCCGCCGGACATGAAACTCCCCATCGCGCTGGCTCTCGGTTGGCCGGACCGAGTGCCCGGCGCTGCCTCGGCCTGCGATTTCAGCACCGCCTCCACCTGGACATTCGAGCCGGTGGACAACGAGGTCTTCCCGGCCGTCGAGCTGGCCCGCGCGGCCGGGCAGGCGGGCGGCAGCGTCACCGCGGTCTACAACGCCGCGAACGAGGTGGCGGTGCAGGCTTTCCTGGACGGCGCCATCCGCTTCCCGGATATCGTGCGGACGGTGGCCGCCGCGGTCGAGGCGGCCGGGCAGTGGCGCACCGAGCCGGATTCGCTCGCCGAGGTCCTCGCCGCCGACTCCTGGGCCAGGGAATTCGCCACCGCCCGGGTCCGCGGCTGACCGGGTGAGGCGGATCGGACTCGCGGAGCGACCGCGTCCTGGCACACTGAAGACACCGGGTCGGGCGGTGTCCGGTTAGGGTGATCAGAGTGCTCGCGGCCAGGAGCGGACGCGTGCGTGCGGGATATTCGAGCTGCGCAAACGCAGGAGGGCTGTAGAGCAAATGGTGTTCGCGTTGGGATTCGTGCTGTTCGCCCTCGGCATCACGCTGTCGATCGCGCTGCACGAATGTGGGCACATGTGGACCGCCCAGGCGACCGGAATGAAGGTGCGGCGGTATTTCATCGGCTTCGGCCCGCGCATCTTCTCGTTCCGCCGCGGTGAAACCGAATACGGCCTCAAGGCGCTCCCGCTCGGCGGCTTCTGCGACATCGCGGGCATGACGGCGCTGGACGAGCTGCGCCCGGAGGAGCTCGACCGCGCCATGTACCGCCAGGCCACCTGGAAACGGCTGCTGGTCATGTCCGGCGGCATCGCGATGAACTTCGTGCTCGGCTTCATCCTGATCGTGGTGCTCGCCGTCGGCTGGGGGTTGCCGAACCTGACCGAGCCGCCCGCCACCGCGCTGGGCGAGGTGAGCTGCGTGTCGCAGCAGCGTCCGGATGGTTCCTACGAGCCGTGCACCGGCGCCGGCCCGGCGGAGCGCGCTGGATTGCGGCGTGGTGACATCGTCAAGGAGGTGAACGGCGTCAAGGTGGACACCTGGAAGCAGTTCCAGAGCGAAACCCAGAAGCAGACGGGCCCGTTCACCTACCTCATCGAGCGTGATGGCCGAACCCTCACCATCCCTGTTACCCCAGAGCGGGTGATGCGCTACTCGGGGGATGGCGGGGCGGGCCGCGAGATCGGGGCCGTCGGAGTGGGACCAGATCGTTACGAACCCGTGCAGTACAACACGTTGGCCGCGATTCCCGCCGCGGGCGCGTTCACCGGAGACATGTTCGTGCGCACGGTGGACTCGCTGACCCAGATGCCCGCCAAGGTGTCCTCGCTGTGGATCGCGGTCACCGGCGGCGAGCGTGATCCGGAGACTCCGGTCAGCGTCTACGGCGCGAGCAAGATCGGCGGTGAGACCGCCGAACGCGGCTATTGGAACATGTTCATCCTGGTGCTGGCCAGCCTGAACTTCTTCCTCGGCGTCTTCAACCTGCTCCCGCTGCTCCCGCTGGACGGTGGCCACATCGCGGTGGTGATCTACGAGAAGATCCGCAACACCATTCGCGGCTGGAAGGGCCTGGCACCCGGTGCGCCGGTGAACTACTTGAAGCTACTGCCGGTGACCTACGTGTTCGTCGTGATCGGCGGCGCGTACATGCTGCTCACCCTGGCCGCCGACATCGTCAATCCGATCAGGCTGTTCTGACCGGGGGCGATAGCCGGGAGATGCGGTTCGCGACGTAGTCTGTCGCGGTCGGCCGGGGAAGCGTTGTCGCTGCTGTCACAGGGTGGCCGTGCTGCGCCAAGGCTAGACTCGGCACCGAATGTGCCCGGACACGACGAAAGTAGGCAGCCGAAGGTGACCAGCACAATCGGATTGGGGATGCCGACCGCTCCCGCGGCCGTGCTCGCTCCCCGGCGCAAGACCCGCCAGTTCATGGTGGGCAATGTCGGGGTTGGCAGTGATCACCCGATCTCGGTGCAGTCCATGACCACGACCAAGACGCACGATGTGAACGCCACCTTGCAGCAGATCGCGGAGCTGACCGCGTCGGGCTGCGACATCGTGCGGGTGGCCTGCCCGCGTCAGGAGGACGCGGACGCGCTGGCCACGATCGCGCGGAAATCCCAGATTCCGGTGATCGCCGACATCCATTTCCAGCCGCGCTACATCTTCGCCGCGATCGACGCCGGGTGCGCCGCGGTGCGGGTCAACCCGGGCAACATCAAGGAGTTCGACGGCCGGGTCAAGGAGGTCGCCAAGGCCGCGGGCGCCGCCGGGATCCCGATCCGCATCGGCGTGAACGCCGGTTCGCTGGACAAGCGGATGATGGAGAAGTACGGCAAGGCCACGCCGGAGGCACTGGTCGAGTCGGCGCTGTGGGAGGCGGGCCTGTTCGAGGAACACGGGTTCGGCGACATCAAGATCTCGGTCAAGCACAACGACCCGGTGATCATGGTGGAGGCCTACCGCCAGCTGGCCGCGCAGTGCGACTACCCGCTGCACCTTGGTGTCACCGAGGCGGGTCCGGCGTTCCAGGGCACGATCAAGTCGGCGGTGGCGTTCGGTGCGCTGCTGTCGGAGGGTATCGGCGACACCATCAGGGTGTCGCTGTCGGCGCCGCCCGCCGAGGAGGTCAAGGTCGGCGGGCAGATCCTGCAGTCGCTGAACCTGCGGCCGCGCAAGCTGGAGATCGTGTCGTGCCCGTCCTGCGGACGCGCGCAGGTCGATGTGTACACCCTGGCCAACGAGGTGACCGCCGGTCTGGAGGGCATGGAGGTGCCGCTGCGGGTGGCCGTCATGGGCTGCGTCGTGAACGGGCCCGGCGAGGCACGCGAAGCCGATCTGGGTGTGGCCTCCGGCAACGGCAAGGGCCAGATCTTCGTCAAGGGCGAGGTCATCAAGACCGTCCCGGAGGCGCAGATCGTCGAAACGCTCATCGAAGAGGCGATGCGGATCGCCGAGGAGATGGGCGAGGGCGCGGGCACCGGCGAACCGGTCGTCACGGTCGGCTGAGCCGAAACGCGCCGACCTGGGCTTTCGGCATAGCCATACCGTATGGCGCCGGTTCGTGGCAGGCTGTCACCGTGCGGAGTCTGCTGGAGCCGGCGCGACGGGCCAAACACGCCCCTGCGCGGCAGCTCGCGAATCGGGACCTGGCGCAAGTACTGCGGGTGCTGGACGCCGATCCGGTGGCCTCCTGCATGGTCGCCGCCCGACTACAGGAGTTCGGTCTGGATACCCGGTGTGGTCAGGGCGAGCTGTGGAGCAGGGGCGGTCCGGCGGAGTCGCTGTGCTTCTCGGGTGCGAACCTGGTGCCGTTGCTGGGTGACCGAGACGCGCTGCGCGCGTTCGCCGAGCGGGCGGTTCGCTGGCCGCGCATCTGTTCCTCGGTGGTGGGCCGCAGGGAGCTGGCGTTGCCGCTGTGGGAGATGCTGGCCGTGCACTGGGGCCCGGAACGGGAACTGCGCGGCGAACAACCGCTGCTCGCACTCTCCCAGCCACCGCTGGCCACGCCCGACCCGGCGGTGCGCCGGGTGCGTCCGGCCGAGCTCGAGCGCTACCTGTCGGCCGCGATCGCGATGTTCATCGAGGAGGTCGGTGTCGATCCCCGCGCCGGCGACGGCGGGCGCGGCTACCGCCGCCGCATCCAGAGCCTGATCGAATCCGGCCGCGCCTGGGCCAGTTTCGAGGACGGGGAAGTCGTCTTCAAGGCCGAGGTGGGCTCGCTGTCCCGGCGCACCGGCCAGATCCAAGGGGTCTGGGTGCATCCGGCCCATCGCGGAAAGGGCCGCGGCACCGCGGGCACCGCGGCGGTCGCGAGCGCGGTGGTCGCCTCCGGCCGCACCGCTAGCCTGTATGTGAACGACTACAACCGGATCGCCCGCCGCGCCTACAGCCGGGTCGGGTTCCGTCAGATCGCCACCTTCGCCACCGTCCTCGTCGATTGACCGCGCATCCGTGGTGAATTCCGGAGTGCCGCAGGCTTTTGCCTGCCGGTGGCCATTACCATCGGTGCCGATGCGGACTCGGATGCTCCTCTCGCTGGCCGTCGCGGTGACCGCGGTGGCCGCCGCGGGTTGCGCGGGCCAGGCACAGGGCCCGGTGCCCGCGGCGGACGCGTTCGTCAAGGCATTCGCCGAGCATCGCGTGGCCGCCGCCGCCGAACTCACCAATCTGCCCGAGAAGGCAAGCGACGCATTGCGTTCCGCCTGGAACCAGTTGCAGGCCGAGCAGTTCACCGCACGCACCGGCGCGGCACGGGTGACCGGCGACACCGCGACCGTCGACTACACCTACGAATGGCGGTTGCCCAAGAACCGGACGTGGAGCTACTCGGGTCAGTTGCAGATGGGCCGCAGCAATGGGCGCTGGATGGTCCGCTGGACCTCCGCCAACATCCATCCCAGGCTCGGCGACACCCAGACCATGGCGTTGCGCTCCAATCCGCCGCCGCGCGCGCGGGTCAACGAGCAGTCCGGCAGTGACGTGCTGGTGCCAGGCAAGGTGTCCCGGGTCGCTTTCGCCGCGGCGCAGGCACCCGATGCCGCGGCGGTGGCCACGACTCTGGCCGCGGCGCTGAACCGCTTCGACAAATCACTGACTCCGCAGTCGATCCTCGCCGCGGCGAAGGCGACTACCGGCGCCCACACCGTCGCCCTGCTCAACGAGAACGAATCCGGTCAAGTGACCACCGATCTCATCGGCCTGCCCGGCGTCACGCTGACCCAGCAGTGGGATCTGGTCGCCACCGATCGCGATTTCGCGCCGGATCTGCTCGCCCAGGTGCGTAAGACGGTGATCGCGGAGGTGGACGGCAGGGCGGGCTGGAGCGTGGTCACCATGAACGCCAACGGCGCCGACACCGACGTGCTCATCGACGTGCCGTCCCAACCCGCGCCGTCGTTCTCGCTCAGCGTCGACCGCAATGTGCAGAACGCCGCGCAGCGCGCCGTGGACGCGCGCACCGAGCAGACCATGATGGTGGTGCTGCGCCCGTCCACCGGCGCGATCCTGGCGGTGGCGCAGAACAAGGCGGCCGACCGGGACGGTCCGATCGCGACGATCGGCCAATACCCGCCCGGTTCGATATTCAAGACGGTCACGGCGGCCGCGGCCATGTCGACCGGTCTGGCGACTCCCGACACGATGCTGCCGTGCCCGAGCCACATCATCATCGGCGAGCGGACCATCCCCAACTACAACCTGTTCACGGTCGGCAGCGTGCCGCTGGTCACCGCGTACGAGCGGTCCTGCAACACGTCGTTCGCCAAACTCGCCAGTGAACTGCCCGGGCCCGCGCTGCATGACGCCGCCGCGAAACTAGGTGTCGGCCCGGCCTATTCGGTGGTCGGACTGCCAACGGCCTCCGGCTCGGTGCCGCCCGCCGACGATCTGGTCCAGCGCACCGAGGACGGCATCGGCCAGGGCAGAGTCGTGGTCAGCCCATTCGGTATGGCGCTCATGGCGGCGACCATCGCGCACGGCTCGGCGCCCGTGCCCTATCTGATCGCGGGACGGCCGACCCGGGTCGACGGCGACCGCCCCGCGCTTGCCCCGGACGTGATCGCAGGGTTGCGCATGATGATGCGCAAAGTGGTCATCGGCGGCACCGCCGAGCGGATCGCCGATCAGGGCGAGGTGTACGGCAAGACGGGCGAGGCCGAAGTCGACGCCGGCTCGCACTCCTGGTTCGTCGGGTTCCGCGGCGACATGGCGTTCGCCACGATGCTGGTCAAAGGCGGTAGTTCCGACAATGCCGTCGCCGTGACACGAGATATGTTCGCCGCGTTGCCCGCCGGGTATTGACGCGCTCGCGTTCGCACACCGGAACAACCCAGAACAGCAGCTCACGGTGCCGTGGGCGGTCCAGCGGGAACCGCGCCACGGCAACCATAGTCGACCGATACTTCACGAGTGCGCCCTTCTTCGTCGTGCCTGGTCCGCCGAAGTGCCGCAGCTCTACTCCCGCGATGCGATCAGCAGATGCTCCAAACTGGTCGTCCGGTCGGAGTACTCGTCGACGCCGATGACCGCGACGAACTCGCGATCACCGGCACGCTGCTGAAGCGGACTCCATGAGGTGGCCAGATACCAACCCGCTCCGGCGGTGCCGTGCGGGCCCAGACCCCCGCAATAGATCCAATATCGGTCCGGGTGGATGTCCGGACTGGGCCGCACCCGCGCGATGACGCCGATATTGCGGTCGTCGTTCGAGTCGTATTCGCTGCCGTCGCTCAACCGCAGGCGCATCGAACGAGAGCCGTCCGAGGCCGTGCTGTCACGGATCGTGAACAACGGACGCGCGACGGTCTCGAGATACAGATGGGTGCAGCCGTTGCCGCTCAGCCCGAAGCTGATATACGGCCGGTCGGAGCGGGCGACCATGTCGCGGTCGCTGCGTACGTCGGCCCGAATGCTGGTGTGGCGTTGCAGCAAGGAGAACACATACAGCAGTCCGCGAACTTCGCTCTCCGTCACGACGGAGGGCAGGTCGACGCCGGTCTGCGTCCCGAAGGGAAGGGAGATCCCCGCCACTCCCAGGGCGTCCACGGACGGTCTGGACAGCTCGAGTCGCGGGTACACCAGAGTGGTTCCCCTGGTGGTCATCTCGGTCCCGAGAAACGCCTCGAGCTGGATGTCGGTTCCGGACGGACCTACCTCGTGTGATCTGGGGTGCGCCGGTGTGGAATTGGCCATCTGAAACAATCCTTCAACAGTCCAGCCCGGGAACATTCTCTCCAGCACCCGGCAGTGATAGTCGCGCGGAAGCCCGACCATGCGACCCGACAACCACTGGTAGTACTGCGCCTTCGCCGGCCCATGCCCCGGCGGAATGGGCGGGTCGAGCTGCGCCGCGCACCTGTCGTACGCGGTCAGGAAATCCGGATGACTTTTGAGATGCCGCTCCGCCAGCAGCATCTTGAGTACGGTCGCCAACGAAAACCCCCTTACCCCTGCAGCCTCCGTCCACGGTGACGAAGGCTCTGTTGGATTCGCTCAACCGCAACGAATCTGGGCCGTCGGCAACAGCCTGCCGACGGCCCAGCCGCATCAACCGTTGAACACAGGTAAAGCTGACTGCATTACTTGTTCCTCCAAAGGTTGTGGCGGTGATTTGCACGGTGCCTGTCCCGGCGGGGAAGCCGGCCGCGATCTGTGGTGTCGGAGCCGACGGTGATCGAGGCTGTCGGTGCGGCACCGAAGGTCACTGCAGTGGCTCCGGTCAGTCCTGTACGGAGCCAACCGAAATACCCCTCACCCCTGCAATGCCGCCTGTGTGCCGGAGATTTCACCGCAATCCCCTCAACCGCGACGCGGCTGGGCCGCCGGCGATAGCGCACCGACGGCCCAGCCAAACTATAGCCGTCAGACATAGGTGTAGCTGACGCCGTTACTGGTGCCGCTCGCGGTCGTGGCGGTGACCTGAACGGTGCCTGTTCCCGCTGGGGATGTGGCCGTGACCTGCGTATCGGAGACGACGGTAACCCCGGTTGCCGGTGTGGCACCGAAAGTGACCGCGGTGGTTCCGGTCAGACCCAAACCGGTGAGGGTAACCGAGGTCCCGCCTGCGGTGGTCCCGGAGGTCGGGCTGATCGAGGCCAGGAACGGGGTATAGGTCCAGGTGACACCGTTGCTGGTCCCGGTTGGGGTAACGACGGTTACTTGGACGGTGCCCGTTTCCGCTGGGGATGTGGCCGTGATCTGCGTGTCGGAGACGACGGTGAAAGAGGTCGCCGGATCGGTGCCGAAGTTGACGGCCGTGGCTCCGGTGAAGCCTATCCCGGTGAGGGTGACCGAGGTCCCGCCCGAGACCGGGCCCGTAGTCGGGCTGATCGAGGTCAGGGATGGGGTGTAGTCGAAGGCC